>JAYVZV010000093.1:0-10704 GCA_043782995.1 Acidimicrobiales bacterium
GGTCGCGTACATCGCGCCCTCTTGGTCGTCAAGACGACAGAGGCAAACTGCCTCCGCACAATCACTGTCGTGAACGAACCACACGTTGGACGCGAGGCGGTCGCTCCCCGTAATGGCTCTATGATCAAAAGCTCCGACGCCGAACTCGATAACGTTTTCTATGGTCTCGACATCGTCGTCGAATGGCTTTCGGGCGACCACTATCGGTTCGTGTCCCGGACGCAACGTGGAGCGGTGGTCTGACAACTGTTCGGCGAGCCGCGCGTCATCGTAGTCGGCGGCTACCCGACCAAGATCCCGTGTGGCCTGCCGACCTGGTGCGTAAACCCAATTGATGAGGTCACGAACTTCGAAGCCCGCGAGTTGGATCGCCACTTGGGTGAGCCCTACGGTCCGCGTGGCGGCAAATGCAAGCAGAAAACCACCGGGGGCGAGAACGCGGAGGACTTCGCGCCAAAGTTCGGGGCCGGGTACCGAGTTGTCCCAATCAGCTCCGTCGTAACCATTGCTGTCGTTATAGAAAGTCTCGCCCTTTAGCCACGCGTGCAGCATGTCCTCGAGTTCGAGGTTGCTTGTCAGCCCATAGGGAGGGTCGCAAACGACCGCGTGAACACTTTCGGACGCTACATTTTTTAGTTGCTCGGAAGCGTCGCCTTTCAGAAAGGTGAAGGAGGGAGGCAGAATAACTTTCTTCACTTGACAGACCGTCCCGAGCGGCGGCGCTGGGACCTTTTGTTTTGATGAACTTTTCAGTTGTGGTTTGATCACGAGTTGATGATGTGGATTTCGCAATGAAACACACGCTCTGCGTCCTATTGGACGCTTCGTAGCCAACATCGAAGTGTGGCTAATTCGCGATCGCGTTTTAGATTTACACCGCCGATTTCGAGAACCGAAAATTCAGCGAAGTTTTAGCCTCGGGGTTCGCCGAGGTTCGCATTATCAAACTGGCGCCGTGGTCACACCAGAGTTACATTGGCACTATGACTAATCCACACCCCAACAGGGTGCGGCAGTCGTCGGGTAGTCGTGAAACGTCCAAAGGGACGCCTGAGGGAGGGCCAGTCCCCCCTCGCCCACCAACTGAGGTCCTTTTGGACCGCAGTGCTTCTGACGACCCGCACCGTACCGACCTACCATCGTCCGCGCAATCGACCGATGATTCGACTTCGCCCGATGTTGCCAGTTCGCGTGCAGTGTCATTCGGCCGTCGCGTCGCGCCGCGTGCGCCACAGACGCCTGCCGGTCCCGTCGACGTGGGCGCCGAATTAGGCCCCGAAATCATGAATACGTCGATTGCTCCACCTATCGCCACCGGAACCAGTGCGTCTGTGACAACGAACGGAATCTCCCTCAAGTACGCCATTGCGAGAGTCACAGTAAAGCTCGGCCCAGTCCGTGTCGTCTTCAAGATTGCTCGACTCGAGCACCTGCGCCCTCGCTTCTTCGAGCGCTCGATCGTGCTGACCGCTACGCATCAGGTCTGCGGGAGAGGCTCCCTCCAAGTAGGGGTTCGGAGCGTCGTACCAAGCTTCAACGCGAGCTCGGCCAATTAGCGCTTCAAGCAACTTTGCTATTTCAATGATTGCCCGCTCGATCCATGTAACGATCGTGACATACGCCTGTGACGAAGCACTCGCGAGTTGCCGCCGCGAATGATCAGGTAGTTATCTCTTCGATCCAACAGAGGAGCCGTCTCTTCGACGCACTTACTAAGAGGTCAGTCGAATTCGGTGTCAACAGGCGTTGCATAAACGACAGTTGACATAACATCAATGCTCCGATACTGAGTCCTCTGCACCTTCCTGCGAACGACGATTGAGTTGTCTCGGATCGTCAGGACTCAGGCAAGACTACTGGCGGCGCCCACAACTCCATCTTCGAGTTTGACCGACGTCAACTCCCTTAGCGCAGCTGATTAGTCGGTCACGGCATGGCGCTCCATTGAGAAGACATCCGCCCGATTTTGGAAGACTGGCGCTACAAGTGGTCTCAGAAAAACCAGTCCTGTGGCAGTCTCGCGATCCGCGCGCCAACAAGCTGTCACACCAGTTGGAGTTGAAGTCGGGCGAGTGTGATCTCAACGCGGCGGCCCCAATCGAAGGTCACTCCGTCGGACTCGATGCCGTCACCGAATACGATCCCACCAGCCTCCATCTCCGAGCTGACGACGAGCGATTGGCCGTCAACGATCTCCCCCTCAGTCACCTCGAGGCTGCTACCCGACGCCGGGAACGCCTCGCGCACGAAGAAAGCGAGTCGAGCTTCGCCCGCGCGGGGAAGTTGAATGGTCGACTGCCGTTCAATTGAGATGGAACGAGCCCAACCCGTGGCGCCGGTCCCCGTGGACACAATGAGACCCGATGAGATCTGTCGCAACTCGTGGTCGCCAACGGTGAGCCGATACCTCGCCGACTGGTGCGAGTGGTGACCGATGAAGATCTCGTTCAACGCGAGCAGTTGGAGTCCGTCGTCGAGGGTCGCCTGTACCATCCGGCGTGACTCGAGTTCCACTTCACCGCGGTGCACCTGCTGAAGAAGGTCGGCGACCTCATGGCTGACGTGGCGGACGAGGACGCCTTCGTAATATCCCGGGTCTGGGTTCACGCCAATGACCGACTGCCCGTCAAGGTACTTTGCCACGTTCGGGACGAGCCCGTCCTGACCGACGGCGACGACAATGTCGTCAGTTTCGAAGAGGAAGCGGTCAAGGTTGCTCCGGTCAACGGAGCCTCGTCGCCACTCGCGCGGAATGGCACTTGCCACCTCCGAGCGCGCCGCCATCATCCGTGCGTGTCGATCGGTGACGTCTTCGATGTCACGACCGCGCGTCCGTAGGTAGAAGGCGGCCTGCTCGCGCGTCCCGTGCTCGGCGAGGAGTTGCTCGTACTCGGTGACCCGAGAGACCACCACCACACGGGGCGTTGAGGACGTCACGTCACACGTCGGCGCCGACGGGTACCGGATTCTGCACGCCGCTCATGAAACGGGCAACGATCGGGCCGAGTATGTCCGGGGTCAGGTAGAGGTGCTCGACCTGGCCGAGTCCGGAAGCGACCTCTTTGGCCGTGAGCATCATGAGGACCAATGGAGGCAGATCACGGAAAGCGTCAAGACGTTCGCCCTCAAAGGCCACGCGAACCTTTTCCATCAACTCGAGGGCCTGAGCTTCGGCCCTAGAGAGGATCTCCCGCTTTTCCGCGGCCGCTTCCGTCACGATCCGCTGCGCGTCGGCCTCGTCGGTGGCGCGCCGACGGGCGTTCTCGCCCTCTTCGGTGATGAGCTGCTGCTCACGGCGCGCGAGTTCGATCCGATTGGCAAGTTCGTTCTCCTCGATGGCCCGCTCCTTGTCGACGGCTTGTGCCCGTCGAGCGAACGTGGCCTCATCGGCTTGCTGATGGAGTGATTCACGAGTCGGCGTCTGCAGCGCCTTGTCCATTTCCGCAGTCGGTTGCACGGTGGCGACGCGTACCGCCGTCACTTCAACTCCCATTGCAGCCAGTAGCGCGTCCGCCATGAGTCCGTCAGTCAGACGACCTCTAAGTGCATCGACGCCTTGTCGCAAGGCGACCACGAGATCCGACTGGGCTAGGTAGTTCTGCGAAACTTCCTGGGCGAGTTGCGTCAACAGACCTGACAGTTGCTCGAGCGGCTCGCGGTTCCAAGTGCCGCGCTCAAGGTTGATGGTGAAGTCGATCCGCTCGGCCAACTGCTTCGCGTCCACGACGCGATACGCGATGACACCTTGAACCACCGCCTCCTGAAAGTCCGCCGTACGCCCCCGAAAGAGGAACGTCACTTCGCGGTCGTCGAGTGGCACTTCAGCGATCGCGGCCGTGAGCGGACGAAACCAGAGGGCAAGCCCGCGCCCTTCACGCACGAGTGCGCCTTTCTTATAGAGCAGGGTCTGCGTGCTCTGGTTGCTGCGAAGATGACGGGAAAACGGATAGCTTCGGATCTCAGCCATTACTTACTCCTTTGATTGGATGATGGGGTACGAACTGCGATGCGGTAGAGCTCGGCTGGCCGATAGGCCACGCCCTCCTCGCGGCGGCCGGTTGACTCCACCTGGCCACGCGAAAGGATTGTCTTACGAAAGCTGTCCTTGTTGAGCGAATGACCGAGGATGGCCTCGTGCACCAATTGCAGATCGCGCAAGGTGAACGCGTCGCCCAGCAACTCATAGCCCACTGGTGCGTAACCGACCTTCCCCCTCAGGCGTTGTACGGCGACCCCAAGGATCTCGCCGTGATCGAACGCCAGCCTGAACGGACGAGCAGATGACTGGAGTACGTCAACAGTTCCGCCGACCTCGCCTTCCCAGGGAATGTGAAGGGGGCTCAGCGTGACGCCGTCGCCTCTGCCCGCCACCGCCGCGACCAGACGCTCGGCGTCGACCAGTGCCATGTACGTCACCGACACGACGCGGGTACGAGGGTCGCGATTGGTCCTGCCGAACGTGTAGAGCTGCTCGAGGTAGATGCCTGAGAGTCCCGCTTTGGTAGCGAGTACGCGGTCAGCCGCCTGGTCCAGTCCCTCGTTCATCCCCACGAATCCACCGGGCAGGGCCCAGCGACCCAACTGTGGCTGCTCGTCGCGACGGACGAGGACGGTCCCCAGCCGGCCGCCGCTTACCGTCACGATGACGACATCCACCGCCAACGAGGGGTGCTCGAAATCGTCTGGCCGGTATGTCTTCAAGAAGGCCTGCTCGCTCATGGGCTTCGCTGTCATGTACATAAATGTATACTACATCTAAGTGAATGTCAAGTGGGTTGGGAAGAATTGTGAAGGCCCGAGTTAGTCGCGTCGGCCCTGCGCGTAAACGAAGGCGAAGTTGACCACGCCAAGCGGCGCAGCGGCCGCGCCGAGCGCCGCACGGATCGATTGGAAGGCGCTTCTCCGTGGGCCCGAGTGTTCTACCTGGGACCGTACCCAGTAGTACCGTACCGGCTCGGACACTGACAGCATTGGGCCAGTCGATGGATCGATCTTCGATGCTCGCGAAGCGTGGTTGAACAACTAGGTGAAATTTCGCTGGTGGCGGCGTCACAGCGGCGCTACCATGTCGCCCATGACAAACCAGCACCCCAGGGTGCGGGTCAGTCGAGAAGTGGACGAGGGGTCCGAAAGGACCTCCGAGGGACGTCAAGTCCCCCCTCGCCCACTTCATAGTTGTCATTTTGGTGAATCCACTGAGCGGCTCGCGTCACCGTGTCATGAAGTGCGCCCCAACGGCGCCGACATCGCCAGATACGGCACTGGGGGCGAATTCGTAGTCATCTCAAATAGAGAACAGGCGCCAATCTCCCGCAACGCCCTTCATCTCGTGAGCGCCTCTGTCCACGAAAGTGAAATTCGCACCGGCAACCAGGTCACGAACGGTTCCTGTGACGAGCAACTCACTCGATCCCGCGGCCGCACAGACGCGTGCCGCGAGATGAACGGCGATGCCCGCCAGATTGTCACCGGCGACTTGACACTCGCCAGTGTGCAGCCCCGCTCTAATCTCCACCCCGACCGGCTTCAACGCTTCGCGCATCGACAACACAGAGCGGATCGCTTGTGCAGGTGAATCAAACGAAGCCAAAAAGCCGTCACCGGTCGTGTTGACTTCCCGACCTCCGTACCTCTCCATCTCGCGCCGCACGACGGCGTTGTGCCGTTCCAACAATGTCCGCCACGCCCGATCACCCACTTCGGAAAGCCGCTGGGTTGAACCAACTATGTCGGTGAACAACACCGTCGTGAGAATGGTGGGGGCGCTGGCTCGAGCGGTCGAAAGTGTCGCCAGTTCGACGAGGGCGCGTGCGCCGATACGTTCAGCAATCACCAAAGCTCTTGTCGCGGCGGCGGCAGCAGCGCCCTCGTTGCCAGCGCGTCGTTCGAGGTCCGACAGTCCAATTAGTGACTCAGCCTCCCTGGCGGGACAAAGCATCAAGCCATACCGCACCGTCGCGTCGTCTAACCACGCTCGCGCCCCGTCGAATTCGCCTTGCGCAGTGGCACAGTAGGCCTGAACGAGAGCGTTGGCCGATTGATTGTGGGGGTGCGAGTCATTGCTCGTCACCGTGGCCATCGCGTCAGCCCATCGCTCCAACTCCTCTAGTCGTTCCTCATCGAGCAACGCTCTTGCCATGTCGGGTGAGAACAGCCAGTGGCTGCCCCTGCCACGAGCCGAGGTCGTGAGCGCCAGCACTTCCCAAAAGAGTGGCCCCGCGCTTTCGAGCCCCTCGTTCAAGAGGGTATTGCGGGCTCGCGCCGACAGTGCCGGTACCGATCGCTGACTCTCGCCTGATTGCGAACTGATGCTCCAGAACTCCTCCACGATCGAGTCCGCGCCAGGGTCGCTACGTCGTTCGGCCACCTCGTAGACGGCAGTGAGCGCCACTATCCGCGAGGGGACCTGGTCAACCGTTGCCAACGTGTCGAATGACAGTCGCGCCGCCTCGTCGTACTCGCCCATCAACGACAGCAACCACGCGTAGCCAACCTCGGGATACCGGTCATGAGGCGAGACCCGCTCACGCAACTGGAGCGCGCGTAGGAACAGCTCTCGCGAGCGGGCAAACTCCCCACACCAAAGACAGATGAAGGCGGCCGTATGGGTCAACTGGTATTCGCCCCGAAGGTCCTGGGCCTTTTGGGCTGCGGTGCTCGCCAATCCCAGCGACTCTTCGAAGCCTGGTCCGAAAGAGGCATTCATCATCCGAGCGACATGCATGAAGGTGAGTGCCCTGTAGTTACTGGTCCTCTCGGCCATCGCGATGCCGTCGTCCAGCAGCTCCATCGCCTCGTCAATGCGATCGACCCGCGTGAGATCGAACACGAGCAGCGATCGCACCCACGCCTCTTCGTGGTCATCGACGCCACGGATGAGATCGAATGCCTCGCGCAGGATCAGGGTGGATCTGCGGGTGTCGCCCGCCCACATGGCGTCGACCGCGATGATCCGCATGGCTCGTACCTCGGCAACTCGGTCCGAGCATTCGTTCGCCAAACGTCGGGCCTCGGTGGCGAGCGAGACCGGCAATCGGCGATCCGTCGACTCGATGATGGCCGCGGCCGCCTCGAGCAGCACGGGTAGCCGCTCGGTCGAATCGCGCGCCATCAGACCGAGCGCGCGCTCGTATCGCCGTCCCGCCTCGTCCAGAGCGAAGCCCGCAGCTGCCACACGCGCGGATCGCAGACCGAATTGGATTGCGAGACTCGTCTCCCCGGCGGTGAGGTAGTGGTCAGCGAGCTCGGCCGCCACGTCATCCAGGTGAGACGAGTGCACCATCTCGAGGGCGATGGCGATCTTGTGATGGGCTCGGCGGCGATCCGGACCGACAAGCTCGTCAGCAAGCGCCTCACGTGTCAGCGCGTGTCGGAAGTAATAGACGTTGCGACCGCCGTCGCTCCGCTCGGCAATGAGCTGGAGGCGAAGTCCCTCGGTCACAACCTCCTCGACCGTGTCGGCGGCAAGTCCCGCGGCCGCCGCCAGCACCTCCATGTCGAGCCGGTCGCCGGCCAGTGCGGCCAGGTGCAGCACCTCGAGTCCTGCGGGATTCATGCTTCGTGCTCTGGCTAGAAGTGTCTCTCGCACCGTGAACGGCATCTCGATGTCAGCCAGATCGCGTCGTGCCCAGTCACCCGCTTCCCGATAGACGTCGCCCCGTTCGATCAGAACCTTAAGCAACTCCTCGACGAAGAAGGGATTGCCCGCCGTGCGCTCGTACATTGCCTCAACGAACTCTTCACCGACGTCGATCTGCTCGAAGATCGCAGCCAACATCGCCGCCAGTTCCTCACGGCGAAGTGGGGCGAGGGCGATATTGTCGTACTTGCGTTCTCGGTCCAGTTCGGCCAAGACACCCGCCAGGGGATGGCGACGATGTATCTCGTCGTCGCGGTACGTACCAACGAGCCACACGGGGAGGTCCATTGCCTCCTTGGCGATATACGTCAGCAGGCGCAGGCTGTCGGTATCGGCCCAGTGGAGGTCTTCGAGCAGTAGCAGACAGCCACTGGGAGTCGCCAGTCGGTTCAGCAACTGCCAGATTGCCGCAAACAGGTCCTCTTGAGGTGGGGATTCGCCCGGTAGGTCGACCGTCCGTGCCACCTCGGGTAGCAGCGCGGACGCAAGCATCGCAGAACCGCCGAACAGGCTCGCAATGGATTCCGCGTTCATGGTGCGGGTTCTACGTCGAATGGCGCCGACGAACGGCGCATAGGGCAAAACCTGATCTAGATTGCAATGACCCACGAGGACGGAGTATCCGAGCCCCTCAGCGAGCCGCACGGCCTCCAACGAAAGACGAGACTTGCCAATGCCCGCGGGACCGGCGATAAGCGTCATCACTCGAAATTGAGCGTTCGCAGCAAGGAGTTTAACCTCGGTCTCTCGGCCGACTCGAACCGGGCACACCGCAGAGTTCAACGACATGGGTTACATAATGCCTGAACATCCCCGACGAAACCAGACTCACCTCAATCAATTGACATGCGACGCGGGCTATCCCGTGCGCCTCCCGGAACATGTTTCGGGTGCCGCCAGCCCCAAATGGGCTTGGGAGCGCAACCCGAGGGCGCAGATTGAAGATGCCCGCCAACGCTCCCGCGTCACCCCAATCAACACGAGTACCGCGAGAAAGGTGTGGCGAAGCTTTCGTAACCAGCGGATCGGTGCACTGTCTCGCGACGCGGGCGGTTCCACGATGTAGTGGGCGAGGTGATAAACGGGCCTCTGGAGCGCCTCGATGGTCACCAACTTGCGTTGCCCGCGCAGCCACTTCTTCGGGATTACATGGCAGCTCATCGAATGGTGATTGCGGGCGCTCAATGCGTCACGAGTTGTTGTGTTTCACCTCCGAGCGAACTAGCGTCTTCCTGAATTCCAATCGAGAGTGGGAGCGGCTCTTGTACGCGAACATCTTCGAGCACCCGATGCGGGCTAACGCCGACATGGTGCCGTACCATGACCTCGCTGTCGCGATCTATGAACAAGTAAGTTTCGAACCTCGCTTCGAGTTCCTCGACCTCAACACCTTCGCCACAAGCAGGATGGGAGGGGTCATGATCGAGCGATTTTCGTCTCCCAAGGGAGCACGATTGTGGGCGTCACGTCCAGATCATAAGAAGGTGATGCGGCGGGGCCAGCTTGAGTTCTCTGCGTGGTACCGAGGATCGCGATGTCTTGTCGACCACGAGTTCGAACATCCGAGTCCAATTGAGGACGAGAGTTGAATCACGATGGCCATGTCGAAAATCGTTCGAAGACGACACATCAATGAGGGGGGCGGATTCCAGTAAACCACCGACGAGATATGCAAAAAGTGGCGATCTTCACATCGCCTATCAAGTCCTCGGTGAAGGTCCGGTCGACTTAATATACGTACAGGGTACATTTACCAACCTCAGCGTAAATTGGGAGTTGGCGGCCTTTCAACGCTTCTGTCGGAAGTTGAGTGAATTCACCCGGCTGATCTGGTTTGACAAACGGGGCATGGGTCTCTCCGACCGAGTTCATGTAGGAACTCTCGATGACCGGATGGACGACATACGAGCGGTCATGGACGCGGTGGGCTCATCAACTGCGGTGTTGATCGGTGAATCAGAGGGTGGACCACTATCGCTGCTGTTCGCCGCCGCCCACCCCGAGCGAACCTCCGGTCTCATCCTGGCGGGAGCGGAGGTGAAGGAGCGCATCAGCGAGGACTGGCCCTGGGGTGAGAGCACGGTCGAGGACTTTGAGGAGGCGATGCGCCGGCTGCCCGACACATGGGGTGGCAGCGGGTTCCTGGACTACATTGCACCGAGCCATGCGACCGACTCGTTCACTCGTGAATGGGCCAGTAGGTTGCTCCTCAACTCCGCAACCCCGGGCGTGGCGGAGTCATTCATGCGAATGGCATTCGACATCGATGTGAGAGCGATTGTTCCCACCGTCGCCACGCCGACGCTAATTCTGCATCGTCAGGGAGACCTGGTCTGCTCGGTGGAAAACGCTCGCTACCTCGCCCAGCACATTGTGGGCGCGAAGTACGTGGAGCTTAAAGGCAACGATCACGTTCCATGGTCGGGGGGTGACGACATGCTGGAGGAGATTCGCGAATTCATCACGGGTGCGCGCGAGACCACTGATTCCGACCGAATATTGGTGACTCTCTTGTTCACCGACCTCGTCGGCTCTACGAGTCTTGCTGCCACCATGGGTGACGAAACCTGGCGGTCATCACTCGACGCGCACGACCTCGAAATTCGTGACCAGATTCGAAGATTTCACGGTCGGGAGGTCAACACCACGGGCGACGGCTTCCTCATTGCATTCGATGGCCCGGCTCGAGCCATTCGATGCGCTCAAGCGATTTGCGAGGCCATCGCCCTACGGGGACTCGAAGTACGATGCGGACTCCACACGGGAGAGTGCGCGACACGTGGCGACGACCTTACGGGCTTGGCGGTCCACATAGCAGCGAGAGTTGCCGCGAAGGCAGGATCTGGCGAGATTCTCGTGTCAAGAACGGTCACTGACCTTGTCGCTGGCTCGGGCATCAAATTCACCGAGAGAGGGGAGTTCGACCTGAAGGGTGTGCCCGGAACTTGGCAACTTTTCGCTGTGGAGAACTGATGGAGGTTCTCGGACGATAATAACGACTTGCTGGTCCCCACTGAGATGAGGTACTGGACGCTTGGGCTGAGGCCAATTGATCCAGCCCACCT
>JAYVZV010000094.1:0-31729 GCA_043782995.1 Acidimicrobiales bacterium
TGCGCCGTTTCCACCACCACGCTCCCGAGATCGACATGTCGCTGCCCACCAACACCGCGATGACCGACCTGCGAGGTTTCGTCGAGCTACCCGTCGGCGACGCCAATCACCCCGGGAGGGTGAAAATCCAGGGCGAATCCTGGAAGGCCGTCACCGACTGGCCGGCGCAGCTGCCCGACGGCACCGCGGTCGTGGTGCGCAAGGCCTACGGCACCACCCTCTGGGTCGAACCCGTTTAGCCGACCTCGAACCGGACCCTGCGAAGGTGCTAGGAATCTGGTCCATGGCACGTGACATCCAAGTGACGTTCGACGCGGCGTTCCCCCGTGAGCTGGGCCTGTTCTGGGCCCGTGTGCTCGGCTACGTCGAGCAACCCCCGCCCCCGGGCTTCGAGAGTTGGGACGACGCGCTTGACGCCATGGGCATCGACCGAAGCGACCCGGACCGCGCCTTCGCGGTCGTGGACCCCGAGGGCGTCGGGCCGCGGCTTTTCTTCCAGCGCGTGCCCGAGCCCAAGTCCTCGAAGAATCGCATGCACCTGGACGTCCGAGCCGCGCCCGACGAACTGAACGCGCGCGCGGCGCAACTCGTCGCTCTGGGCGCCCAGCTTCTCACAGAGATCGACGAGCCCGGCGGGCACTTCATTACGATGCTCGACCCCGAAGGCAACGAGTTCTGCCTGCAGGGATGACCGGCGACCTCGGCGCAGGGCCTAAGAAGGCGTGCTCGGGACCTCGGCCATCACGCTCTTGATCGCCTGAGCGGCCCCCAGCAAGGCCGCGCTTTCGGCGGGAATGATCAACTTCGTGTTGGGGCTGTCTGCGAACTTGGCGAGCGTGTCGAGCTGCAGAATCGCCACCAGCGTGGGGTCGGGCGCCTGCTCCTTGATGGCCGCGTAGACCGACGCAATGGCCTGAGCCCGGCCCTCGGCTTCGAGGATCATTGCCTGTCGCAGTCCCTGGGCTCTCAGGATCTGCGACTGCTGGGCGCCCTCGGCCTCCTTGATCGCCGCCTGGCGCTGGCCGTCGGCCACGTTCACCGCGGACTGCTGCTGTCCCTCGGACTCGAGGATCCGAGCGCGCTTCTCCTGGTCGGCCTGCTTCTGGAGCGCCATGGCTTGGAGGATCTGCTCGGGCGGGGTGATCTCGAGCACCTCGACGCGATTGATCCGCACACCCCACTTGTCGGTGGCCTCCTCCATCTGGGTCTGGAGCAGTGTTCCGATGCGCTCGCGCTGGGAGAAGGCCTCGTCCAAGGTGATACTGCCGAAGACCGCGCGCACCGAGGTGCGAGCGAGGTTGTCGACGCTGACCAGGTAGTCCGAGTTCGTGAAGAGCGCCAGTCGAACGTCGACGACCTGGCTGAAGATGGTCGCGTTGACGATTACGGCGACGTTGTCGCGCGTGATGACCTGCTGGCGGTCGCCCGTGCGCGGCGTCTCGCGCACGTCGACGATTTTCATGACTTCAATGAAGGGGAAGATGAACGCCAGCCCCGGGTTCTTGATGTCCTTGAACTCTCCGAACTTCGTCACCACCCCGACGAAGCCCTGCTGGACGATTCGCACCGACATGACGATGACCAAGATGACGAAGAGAACGACCACCGCGGCGATGATTCCTAGAACGAGTCCCACTTTTTACATCCCTCCACTCGGGGTCGCTGCCGCGAGGTTTTACGGAGTTGGGCCCTTCATTCGGAGTGTACTTGCCCCCTCGCCGGCCGGTCCCGCCTCACCCGAAGGTGAAGGCGAAGACCCGCACTCCGGGTGAGAAGTGCAGCACCATCGTCCCGGCGGACGACGCGGGGGCGTTGAAGAGCGTGTAGAGGGTGGGTACGCCGTTCACGTGGATGACGGTCGGCGCGGTCCCGTTGCCTGCCGAGACCCTCACGGCGCCGGCGCCCCCCATCACGAGATAGATGTGTCGGGCCTGGTAGCTCAGTTCCAGCGAGGCGTCGCGACCGGACGTCGCCTCCTCGGCGTGGACGGTCCACACCCCGGACAGCCCGAACGACGCGGTCGACAGCGTGCTCGGGAAACGGAACGTCGTCGCGACGTTCGGTACCGGGGCCACCACGGAGTCGAGGTACCGCCCCCTCGAGTAGCCGACGTAGGTCTCGGGGTTGACGGCCTCGGTCGGCGTCAGGTCGGGGACCGAGGTCGGGGGCGGGAGCTCGATGCCGGGCTGCGCCGCGAGGAGGAGTGACCGGATCAGGTGCTCGGTCAGCGGGTAGTTACCCTCGCCGAAATCGACGTGTCGCACCACGCCTTGGGCGTCGACGAGGTACTCGGCCGGCCAGTACTGGTTGGAGTACGCGTTCCACGTGCCGTAGCCGTCGTCGACGGCGACCGGGTACTGGACGCCGAGCGACGAGGCCGACGATTTCACGTTCCCGACGACGTGCTCGAAGGCGAACTCCGGCGTGTGCACGCCCACGACGACGAGGCCGTCGGGGGCGTAGCGTCGGTACCACGCCTCGACGTGGGGCAGCGCTCGCTGGCAGTTGATGCAGGAGTAGGTCCAGAAGTCGACGAGCACCACCTTGCCCCGCAGCTGGCCCATCGTCAGTGCCTGGCCCTGGGGTGTGTTCAGCCACGCGGTCACGTTGTGGAACTCCGGTGCGGCGCCGCAGGTCACGAGCGAGGGGTCGGCCGAGGGGCACGACGTGAGCGAGCCCCGCGGGCCGCCCTTCAGGCCGCTCAGCTGGTGGCGGACCGACGACGAGCCCTCGATGCTCCTCTGCAGTGCGCTGGTGTAGCCGGGCACGGCCCGCTGCGCGAAGTCGAACGTGTTGGCCGCGATGCCCACCGCCATGACGATCATGACCACGCCCCCGATCTGGCGGAGTCGAGCGGCGTGCTGGCGAAGTGTGCCGACGCGACTCACCAGCCGCTCGCCCGCGACCGCGACGAAGAGCAGCGGAATCACGGCGCCGAGGGCGAATGAGAGAGTGACCAGCACCGTCATCAGGTTGACGTGATGCGTGGCGCCGAGCACGGTGATGGTCGCGAGCACCGGACCGGCGCAGGGCACGAAGACGAGCCCGAGCGCCAGCCCGACGACGAGTCCCCCGCTGGCGCTGCTCGGTTGACGGCCCGTCAATCGGGCGAAGGGACGCTCTAGCAAGTGTCCGAGCCGCGGGGACAACAGTCCGAGCCCCACTATCAGCAGCAGTGCGATGCCCACGTCGCGCAGGATGTCCTGGGGGAGGTGCAAGAGCGAGATGACCTCGGAGCCGGCCAACACCAAGAAACTGAAGCTCACCACCAGGCCCACCACGATCGCCAAGGGACGTCGCCAGGAGTGGACGCCCTCAGCGGCGTCGCGCGACGCTGCACCGGCCATAAAGACCACTGGCAGCACCGGCAGGATGCACGGAGAGATTCCCGCGATGAGTCCGGCAGCGAACCCAATGATGATCAACACGAACTTTTGCCTCTCCGGGGACCGGCGTCGACGACCCGCAGTCCGGTATCCGAACACTAGGGGGGGACCTGATGCCTGTCTCGCCTCACCGATCAGTCCCTTTGGGCTTACGCCCATTACAAGCGAACGGCGCGGACCTGACTGCCCGGGACCTCGTGGTCACGGCTACCATTCCCCCATGTCGCCCGACCTGCCCGTGGTCTGCATCTTCCGATCGACCCGCACCGACCACTCGGAGGACGAGTACCGGATTTGGTCCCACGAGATGGACGGGCTGGTCGACGAAGTCCCCGGTTACCAGCACCACTACAGCTTCCGTGACCCCGTAACCCGCGAGGGCGTCACCGTTGCGTACTTCGACGATCTCGACGCGGTCGCCCTCTGGAGGACCACTCCCCGACACCTCGAGGCCCAGGAGTTCGGACGTCGTATCTTCTACGAGGAGTACTCCATCGAGGTCGCCCAAGTGGTCCGCCAGTACCAGTGGGATCGGGCGCTCTAGGGAGTCGTTAAGGCGCCGTAGCATCTCGAGTAGCGAGAAGAGACCAATGGGTCGGGTGAGCACGTACTAGAACTTCACGGGCAACACCGAGGAGGCGTTCAACTTCTACGCGTCGGTGTTCGGCACCGAGTTCCTCTTTCCGATCAACCGGATCGGCGAGGTGCCCGACGACGAGAACACACCGCCACTCAGCGAGTCCGAGAAGCGCCTGGTGATGCACGTCGAGCTTCCGATACTCGACGGACACCTGTTGATGGGCACGGACGTGCTGGCGTCGATGGGCCACGAGCTGAAGGTCGGCAACAACGTCACCACCAACCTCGAGCCCGACACCCGCGAGGAGACCGACCGCCACTACGACGCCCTCTCCGCAGGGGGCCAGGCGGGCTCAGGGATGCACGAGATGTTTTGGGGATCGTATTGGGGATCGTGCCTCGACCGGTTCGGCGTGCGCTGGATGTTCAACTTCCCGCTCGCGAGCCAGTAGCGATCACGGGTCGATGGCCGCAGACCGACGTCACCGCAGCGCCTCGACGACTGACCGGTTCCGTGGGGTGGTCGTCACTGGCGTGCGCAGCCACGCCCGGAGACAAATCCGACCAGTAGAATTTGTTCATAGACGAACTCACCCGTGAGAACGGGAAGATGCGGCTGGTGATGTCGAAGTCGGCCCTCCACGATACCGAGGACGAGATCGTCTACTGGATGACCAAGTCGCCCGAGGAGCGAGTGGCCGCGGTTGAAGTGCTTCGACAACGCAAATACGGGAGCAATGGTGGACCTGGACCGAGACTTCAACGAGTTTCTCGCGTCGTTCACTCCTAACGAGGTCCGCTTCCTCGTCGTCGGAGGCTACGCCCTGGCCGCCCATGGTCTCCCCCGCGCCACCGGCGACTTCGACACCTGGGTATGGGTGGACGCCGAGAATGCCGAACGAATAGTCCGGTCGCTCGGCGAATTCGGATTCGTCGACCTCAATCTCTCGGTCGATGACTTCAACCGAGCTGACGTTGTCGTGCAGCTCGGCGATCCGCCCCACCGAATCGACGTCATGACCTCGATCGACGGGGTGGAGTTCAATGCGGCGTGGCCGGGAAGGATACTCGTCGAAGTGGACGGGATGATGATTCCCTTCATCGGACGAGACGACCTCATCGCCAACAAGCGTGCCGCCGGACGGCCCCAGGGCGTAGCCGACGTGACGAGGCTCACCCGGCAGGACCCCTAGCTGTCGGACCCTCGACGAGGGAGCAGTGCCGAACCAGTGGAACTTGCGACAGACCGGGGCGCGGCCGCCGTTGACCGACTAAATGGTGAAGTCCTCGTCGGCCGCAACCTGACGCTCGAGTTCCTCGACCCGTTCCATTAGGTCCCCCACCTCGACCGGTCCGGGCACGTGCCCCTGAGGGTGTAGCACCCGTCCCGGCACGCCGACGATGACGCTACCGGGCGCGACATCGTGCACCACGACCGCGTTGGCCCCGATACGGCTGTCGTCACCGAGCGTCACCGGCCCGAGCACCTTGGCCCCGGCACCGAGCATGACCCGGTCGCCGACGGTCGGGTGGCGTTTGCCGTGCTCGAGCGTCAGTCCGCCGAGCGTCACACCGTGGTACATCGTCACGTCGTCGCCGATGATCGCCGTCTCGCCGACCACCACTCCAATGGCGTGGTCGATGAACAGGCCCTGGCCGATCACGGCCGCCGGGTGGATGTCGACGCCCGTCACGACCCGCACCGCCGCGGAGACCAGTCGCGCGGCGAGCTTGAGGTCCGAGCGCCACAGGGCGTGGGCGAGTCGGTAGCCCCAGACGGCGTGCAGGCCGGGGTAGGTGAGCACGATGTCCAAGCGGCTCCTCGCCGCGGGATCGCGCTCGAGGACCACGTCGACGTCGCGTCGAAGGGTCGAGAGCATCCTCAGTCGCCGAGTCCTTCGAAGAGCGCGGTCGAGAGGTAGCGCTCCCCGAACGACGGGATCACCACGACGATGGTCTTGCCGGCGTTCTCGGGGCGGGCCGCGACCTGCAAGGCGGCCCAGGTCGCCGCGCCCGACGAGATGCCCACGAGCAGCCCTTCGCGCGTCGCCATGGACTTGGCCGTGGCGAAGGCGTCGTCGTTCTGAACTTGGATGACCTCGTCGACCACCGACACGTCCATTATCGCGGGGATGAAGCCCGCGCCGATCCCCTGGATCGGGTGCGGGCCCTTGGCCCCACCGGAGAGGACCGGAGAGGCGGCCGGCTCGACGGCGATGATCTGCACGCCGGGCTTGCGTTCCTTCAGAACCTCGCCGACACCGGTGATCGTGCCTCCGGTACCGACGCCGGCGATGAAGACGTCGACCGTGCCGTCGGTGTCGTTCCAGACCTCCTCGGCGGTCGTTGTCCGATGGATGGACGGGTTCGCCGGGTTCTCGAACTGCTGGGGCATGAAGTGCCCGGCCTGCTCGGCGATCTCCTTCGCCCTGGCGATCGCGCCTCCCATGCCGTCGGGGCCCGGGGTGAGGATCAACTCGGCCCCGAAACCCCGCAGGAGCATCCGTCGCTCCTTGCTCATGGTCTCGGGCATGGTGAAAATCGAAGGGTACCCCCGGGCGGCGCAGACCATCGCCAGGGCGATCCCCGTGTTGCCGCTGGTCGGCTCGACGACGGTCATACCGGGCTTCAACCGGCCGTCCGCCTCGGCGGCGTCGATCATCGATACGGCGATGCGGTCCTTCACGCTTCCGCCGGGGTTGAAGAACTCGAGCTTGGCGAGGACCTGGGCCCCGTTGGCGGGCACGATGTTGCGCAGGCGCACGAGCGGCGTGCCGCCTACGAGTTGGGTGATGTCGTCAGCGATGCGCATAGGGGTCTCCGTTTCGGTGGTGCCGTCAGTCCACGGTACCGGTCTTTGCGAGTCGACCGGTCAGGTGGGCGACGTCGCGCGGTCAGACCTTCGTCGCGTGGCCGATCGTGAAGTAGCTCCAGGGCTTGGGCCCCTTCGCGTAGCGCTGACGTACGACCTCCACGGAGAAGCCGGCATCGGTGACCATCGCCAGCGGGTCGCGGGTCAGCGAGCAGCCGTCGGCCAGTCGCCGCTCCCAGGGGTCGAGTCGACGCTGCCAGCGCCGCGTCGACTCCTCGGGCGCGAGGCCGTGTTCGAGGAAGTGGAATCGGCCCCCCGGTCGAAGGATCCGGTGGATCTCCCCTAGCGCTCGATGGGGGTCCGCGACGGTGCAGAGGGTGAACGTGCTCAGCGCCCCGTCGCAGCTCTCATCGCCGAGGTCGATCGAGCCGCCGTCCAGGCCTGCGTGGGTGACCCGTGCGTCAAAGTCCGGCGTCCGACGTCGAGCGAGCCCCATGGCGACGGGGGATGGCTCCACGGCGTAGACGCCGGTCACCGCCGCCGGAAGGTGGTTCAGGTTGAGCCCGGTGCCAAAGCCGATCTCCACGAGTTGACCCTCGAGCCCGGCGGTGGTGCGCTCACGCCATCGGACCATCCCGGGCGAACCGCACATCTTGTCGATCAGTCGCGGCAGCACCCGCTCGGTATAGAGGCCCATGAGAGACGCTACCGCGCTAGGGGGACGGGCCCAGACCGGGGCGAGGGCTTGCGCGACACGGGCCCGGTCGACATGTACGAGGCCGCATCACAACGTCTCGACGGCCGAGGACGTCACGTCGAAATGCGGAGCCGGACCGCGGGACAGTCGCCACTCGTCCTCGAGAACCGCGTAGACGGCCTCGTCGGTCCACTCGCCCTTGACGAACTCGTTCTCGCGTAGGTGAGCCTCGCGGCGCATCCCCAGTCGCTCGAGCAGGCGACGAGACGGCCCGTTGCGGTGGTCGAGCCGGGCGCTCACCCGATGGGCTCCGAGGACCGTGAACCCAATCTCGACCGCGAGTGCGGCGGCCTCGGTGGCGTAGCCGCGGCCCGACGAGGCCGGGTCGAAGACGTAGCCGATCTCGCACTGCCGGTGAACCTCGCTCACGTAGGCAATAGCGACCTCGCCGATGAGGACGCCGTCCACCTCGACGGCGAAATTCTGCCAGCTCCCCTCCCTCGGCAGATCGATACTGCAGCGCCGCGCGAGGTGCTCTCGCGCGGCCGCCAGGTCCATCCGCTCCTCGTAGAGGAAGCGCACGACGTCGGGGTTGGAGTAGATCGCGTAGTGGCGCGCGAGGTCCTCTGGACTCATCGGACGAACGACCAGTCGCTCCGTGCGAAGGGGAAAGGCAAGTTGCACGGTCACATCCTCTCACCGGGCGAATCGCGATGCGTCCCCGGGACTACCCGGACGGCGGAAGCACGAGGTCGGCCATCTCGTCGCCCTTCGTGCTCGACGACTCCGAGACGCGCGCGACGTTCGGCCTCGAACCGACGCCATGGAGCGACGTGCTGAATTCGACCACCGCCTCCTGTGAGTTGCGCTGACTCCTCGCCGCGGCCTAGCTGACGAGCAGCGCGGCGGCCAACGTGGTGACGCTCACGATCACCCCGACCCGACTGAACGTTCGCGCTGAGGGACTGGCGCCGTTTCGACGGGCGATCCGCAGCCACAGCATCGACGACATGGCGCCGATGACGCAGAGGTTCGGGCCGAGGTCGAGGCCGAAGAGCAGCGCGTAGGGATGGCTCGGCAGCTTCGCCGAGAGCAGGGCCGCCGCCGGCAGGTTGTTAAGCAGCGTGGCGGCGCCAGCGCCGATCCCCGCACTGGCCCACGCGCCCGACGAAGCCATGAGGTGCTGAGGGTAGCTCCACTCGCGAGCCAGCACCGCGAACGCGAGCGCCAGGAAGAAGAGCACGAGGAGGAGGAGCAGGTTCAGCACCCCGAACAGGGATCGAAAGTCAGCGTGCCGGGTGACGAGGGCGTCCCCGGCCGCGGCGGCGACGCCGGTCGCGAGGACCCAGAGCGCCGGGTCGCGCACCGCCAGCATGAGGATCGTTGCGACGACGAGACTCACCAGTCCGACGTAGGACGTGAGTCGCGCGGGCTCATCGCCAGTGGTCGCACCGGGCTGGCGCAGGTCGGACCAGCACCAGACGGCGACGACCACGGTGGTGAGGACGATGGAGGCGACCCACGCCGGGAACATCGCGCTCGCGAAGTCCGATCCCCGCAGATGCCGACCGGCGAAGACGAGGATGTTTGTGAGGTTGGATCCGAGCAGCAAGAGAGACGCCGAGTTCGCCATGAAGATCGAGCCGTAGAGGAAGGCCCGTTCGTCGATGCCCCGACGCCTCGCGGTGTGCAGCATGATCGGCGTGAGGAACACGACCGACGTATCGAGGTTGAGCGTCGCGGTCACCACCGCAACTAGGCCCATCATCGAAGCGAAGAGCGTGACGCCTCCCCCGGGCAGCGAGGCGAGGCGGGTGCCGATGGCCTCGAAAAGGCCGTCCGCGGCGGCCGAGTGACCGATCATCAAGAGACCGAGGATGAGGACGAACGGCTGCCAAGTTTGGTCGAAAGCACTCGCCAGGACGTTCATTGGTCACGTCTCGTCGCGGGCACTCTTCGACCCTAGGGTGAACCCGAGCGATCCACCCCGTCGACCTGCTTCTCGACGAGAGGCGAATTCGGACCGTGGGCCGTTTCGTGTCGACGGAGGGCGGTGTAGCCTCGGCCACGAAGAAGGGGGCCCATGGACTTGTCCGACCAATGGCTCTGCGAGGCGTCCGCGACCGAGCTCTCAGCGGCACTCGACTCGGGCGAGACGACCTCGGAGGACATCGTGCGCGCTCTGTGCGAACGGATCGCGCACCTCGACGCTCCAGGAACCGAGGTCGAGCTCCGTAGCGTGCTCGCCCTGTCCGGCGACGCCCCGTCGGCCGCACGTCTCGCCGACGAGGAGCGGACCTCCGGCCACGTCCGCAGCCGATTGCACGGAATCCCGGTTCTCGTGAAGGACAACATCGAGGTGATGGGACACCCCGCGACGGCGGGATCCACGTCGCTGCTCGGTCGCGCGGTGCGCGACGACGCCCCCTTGGTTGCGCGCCTGCGCGACGCGGGACTCGTCATCCTCGGTGCGACGAATCTCTCGCAGTGGGCCAACATGCGCTCGCCCTCCTCGACGAGCGGGTGGTCGGCCGTCGGCGGCCTCACCGCCAACCCCTTCCAACTCGATCGCAGCGCCGGCGGCTCGTCGTCCGGGTCGGGGGCGGCCCTGGCGGCGCGACTGTCGCCCCTCGCCGTGGGCACCGAGACGGACGGCTCGATCACCTGTCCGGCGTCACTCAACGGAGTAGTCGGTCTCAAGCCCGCGGTCGGTGCGGTGCCCACTCGTGGCGTCGTGCCCATCGCCGCCAGCCAGGACAGTCCGGGACCGATGGCCCGCACGGTATTGGACACGGCGGCCCTCTACGAGGTGCTGGCCGCCGTCGACGGCGTAGTCGATCGGGTCGGACGTGGCGCGAACGGCCTGCGGGTCGGCGTCGCGGCAAACCTGCTGACCGGCCACAGCGCGACCGACGAGCTGTTCCGGTCGGTCGTCGGTCGCGCCACCGACTTCGGCGTCGAGACCACCGAGCTCAAGGTCGCCGAGGCCGACGCCCAGGTCGACGCCGACGAGCTCTCCGTGCTGCTCTGCGAGATGGCCGACGACCTCAACTCGTACCTGGCCGGTCGTGGCGGCGACGGACCCTCATCGTTGGCCGAGGTGATCGCCTTCGAGGACCACCACGCCCACGTGGAGCTCGTGTTCTTCGGCCACGAGTACCTCGAACAGTCCCTAGCCAGCGGAGGGCGCGACAGCGAGAGGTACCGCGAGGCGCGGCCCCGCAACCTGGCGTGGGCGATCGACCAGTGCCTGGGACCGGCCCTCGCCGACGTCGACTGCTTCGTCGCCCCCTGCTACGGCCCGGCGTGGAAGCACGACCTCGTGCTCGGGGGCAGCGGAAGCGGTCGCTGGTCGCAGGTGACCCAGGCGCCCGCGATCGCCGGATGGCCCATCGCCACGGTGCCCATGGGTCTGGTCGACGGACTCCCGGTGGGGCTCTCGATCGTCGGACGGCCCGGTAGCGAAGCCACCCTGCTCGGCGTGGCCGCGGCCTTCGAGGGCGGGCTGGGACTGAGTAAGAGCGACTCGCTCACGCCCGCGTTCGGCGTCCCTCGGCGGGGCTGACCTTCGCGAGTCGCCACGTCACTACCTCCGAGCTCACCCCGAGCCTCCACCTCGCCCAAGACATCGCCGCCAGCGTCGCGCGTAGGTTGTGCGAGGACCAGGAGGTCCACGATGTTCAACGAGATTCCCAAGAGCGTGCACGACCGCATGGCCGAGCTCGAGGCCCGCGACGCCAAGGACCGCGACGACGGCACTCCTCAACTGGAGCGACTCCGCCAGGTCCCTCCAGAAACCGGTCGCTTCATCGCGCTGTGGGCGGCCGCCGCCCCGAAGGGCTCGATCATCGAGGTCGGTACGTCCGCGGGCTACTCCACGTTGTGGCTGGCGCTCGCCTGTCGAGCCACCGGACGGACGCTCACCACCTTCGAGATCCTTCCGGAGAAGGCCCGACTGGCCCGCGAGACGTTCGAGCGGGCCGAGGTCCTCGATGTCGTGCAGTTCGTCGAATCGGACTACTTCCAACATGACGTCGAGGTCGACCAAGTCGCCTTCTGCTTCCTCGACGCGGAGAAGGAGGTCTACGAGGCCTGCTACGAGGCGATCGTGCCCAAGCTGGTGCCCGGGGGAATCTTGATCGCGGACAACGCCATCAGCCACCCGGAGGTCCTGTCGGCAATGCTCGACCGGGCCCTCGTCGACCCTCGGGTCGACTCTATGATCGTTCCGATCGGCAAGGGCGAACTGGTCTGTCGAAAGCGCTGACCCCATCGGACGAGGGCGACGTTTGCTACCTTGACCCCATGACCCCTGAGCTCCTCGGACTTCGCACCGTCATCTATCCCTCCCCCGACCTCGACGCCGCCAAGGGCTGGTGGACCGAGTTCCTCGGAGTCGAGCCCTACTTCGACCAGCCCTTCTACGTCGGCTTCGAGATTGCGGGCTACGAGCTCGGACTGGTGCCCGACGGCGACGTGTCGAGCGGAGCCACAACCTACTGGGGAGTCGACGACGTGTCGACGTGCATCGAGCGTGCCGAGGCCAGCGGCGCCGAGGTGCTCGAGGCCGCCCACGACGTCGGCGACGGAATTGTCGTGGGCGCGGTGCGCAACCCCTCGGGGGGCGTGGTCGGCTTCATCTTCAACCCCCACTTCGCCGCTTCGAATTGAGTCTCTCGTAGGTGTCGACTACACCGGTCCGACCAGGTCCCACTTGTTGCCCGCGACGTCCTTGAAGATGGCGATCTTCCCGTAGGGCTCGACGCGCGGGCCCTCGATGAAGTGCACACCGCGCTCGCTCATCGACGCGAACGTCGTGTCAAAGTCCTCGACCCGCAGGAAGAGACCGACCCGTCCGGCGAACTGACCGCCGACGGCCGCTCGTTGTTCCTCGCCGCTAGCCTCGGCGAGCAGGAGTCCCGAGACCCCGCCCGGGGGCCGGACCACCACCCAACGCTTGGCGCGCCCGTCACCGCCCACGGACGGACTGTCCTCGGCGAGGTCGAAACCGAGGTCGTCTACGAAGAAGGCGATCGCCTCGTCGTAGTCGCGCACGATGAGGCTGAACAGATCGATTCTCATCAGCGAAGCCTACCGAGGTCGGTCATCCCCGCACCGAACGCCGCCACTCATCGACGGGCGAGGACCTCGCCGTGGACCACGACGAAGACCGCGTCGTCGTGGCGCGCCCACTCGAGGAAGGACCGGCTGAGGTCCTCGAGTTCCGACTGCGTGGTGAGGCCGTACTCGAGGCCCTGGACGGCAAACTCGCTCTGCCGGATGCGATCGGCCCAGAGGCCTCCCCACCACGCCCGCTCGTCGGGTCGGCGGAAGGTCCAGTGGGACGACGACGCCTCGACCTCGGTGAACCCGGCCTCGCGTACCCACTCCTCGAGGCGGCGGCCCGCGTCGGCGTCAGCTCGATTGGCGCGGGTGATCTGATGGTAAAGCTCTAACCACCGGTTCAGCCGCTCGTCGGCCGGGAACCATTCGAAGGCCCCGTAATCGCCATCGCGCACGGCGAGCAGCCCGCCCTCGCGCAGCACCCGTCGCATCTGCCGGAGGGCGTCGACCGGACGGCTCAGGTGCTGGAGCACCTGGTGCGCGTGGACGACGTCGAAGGACGAGTCCTCGAATCCAAGGTCGTAGACGTCCTCGACGACGAAGCGCACGTTGCCCGCGCTCGACGTGGCCGCCTCTCGGCGAGCGACGTCGACGACCGTCTCGGAGATGTCCACTCCCGTGACCACGCCCGGCGCGACCAGACTCGCCAGGCCGACCGTGATGGTTCCGGGACCGCAGCCCACGTCAAGTACGTCGTCGCCGGGGCGCAAATGGGGCACGAGATAGCTGGCCGAATTCTCGGCCGTTCGCCAGGTATGGCTTCGCAGCACCGACTCGCGGTGGCCGTGGGAGTATCGGTCGTGAGTGTCGGGCACGCCCCGAACCTACTGGCCGACCACGCGGAGCTCTCCCGGCACCGGGCGCCGCGGAGGCGACGGCGAGGAGGAGAGAGACTCAGGCGCTCCGGACCGTCGCCAGTTGGCCGGCGATCAGCGTCCGTTCCTCGTCGTCGTCAATCTCGCCGACGAGCCGTGCGGCCGTAGCCGCCCACGCCTCACCCTCGTCAATGTCGCCCGCCTGGAAGTAGGCCCGGGCCAAACCTTCGGCGGTGGAGGCGACCAGCCAGTCGGGAATGCCCTCGGCGTGGGCGGCGTCATTCGCTCGCTGCGCGAACCACAGTGACAACGCGCCGTGGCCCAGCGCTCCGGCCGCACGCGACACCATCCAATCGCTGATCGTCCACTGCTCCGGTCCGCCGACGTCGAGCCAGTAGTGGCGCGCGGCGAAGGAACAGGTCACAAGTTCCGCGTCCTCGTCCTCGGTCCGCGCCTCGGTCTCGAGCAGCTCCCAGCATCGGTTATAGAGCCGCGCCGCCCTCGCTCGCCCGTCGGTCGATTCCACGGCTCAAGAGTACCCAGAGAGGGCTTTACTCCGTGGAGCGGCGCCGGAGGTGAACGAGGTTCACGAGTACCGGATCTCACCTCCGCGAGACTGGCCGCCGAGCGCTGCCGACTCGGCGAGGTCCTCGAGGAGTCGGTCGACGACCTGAGAGTGGGCGGGAGACAGCATCAGATGAAGGCCGCGCGGCGCGGCGTTGCGATTCAGGTGCCAGCCCCTCGCGTCCATCTCGTCTCCCACGGCGTGCAGGTCGACGTCGTCGGAGCGCAGGGCCAGCACCGGTCCAATGGGGTCCCCGACGATCTCGACACCGGAAATTTCCTCGACCGCGGCGCGAACTTTGGCCACCACTTCCATGAGTTGGCCCATGATCTCGGTGTAGCCGTCGGCTCCGAGGTACGAGATGACCGCCCAGGAGCAGGCAATCGGCGACGCCGGTCGGGCGCCGGCGATGGCGCCTGAGCCGTAGATGCCCGGGCCCCACTTGTCGTAGAGGAAGACCTGGTGGGCGGTCCAGTCGTCGTCGCGGTGCAACACGACCGAGGCGCCCTTGGGCACGTAGCCGTACTTGTGCACGTCGGCCGACATCGACGTGACGCCGGGCACGCGGAAGTCAAACGGCGGCACCTCTTGGCCCAGCCGTTCGAGGAACGGGAGCACGAAGCCGCCGATGCAGGCGTCCACGTGACAATCGGCCCCCGCCGCTGCGGCGATTGCCGCCAACTCCTCCACGGGGTCCATCACGCCATAGGGGTAGCTGAACGCCGAGGCGACGACGACGGCCGTGCGATCGGTGACGGCGGCTCGCACGGCGTCGACGTCGGTGCGCCACTGCCCGTCGAGCGGGACCGACACCAGCTCGAGGTCGAAGTAGTGGGCGGCCTTGGCGTAGGCGGGGTGGGCCGAAGTGCCCGCCACGATCTGGGGACGCTCCACGCCACGGGCTCGGGCCCGTCCCCGAGCCACCAGCATCGCCAGCAGGATCGACTCGGTGCCACCCGAGGTCATTGTCCCCGCCGGCCGGGCGCTCGACCCAAGGTGCAGCAGCGAGGCGACGGACCCGACGACCTCGGACTCGAGGGCGGCCAACTCGGGGAAACGGAACGGATTGAGCGCGTTGCCAAAGAGGTAGCGACGATTGACGGATGCGATCAGCTCCTCGATGTCCGAGCGGCCGGTCGGGTAGGTCAGGCCGAAGAGACGTCCCCCGTGGACGACCGGGTCCTTGGCCTGGCGCTGGGCCAACTGATTCAGCACGTCGTCGAAGGGCTCGCCGTGGTCGCGCATGGACGAACCTTAGGCTCCTCACCGTCTCTCTCGAGGTGGTGGTCGGCGCCCGCGTCGCCGACGCACGCGAGACGCCAGGGAGAGGCTCTACGGTGGCGTCATCGGAGCGGCGCCCCGTCCATCCAGAGCCAGTGGCCGTGGGGGTGGCACCAGCCCCAGGTCGCCGGCGGCGAGCCGGGCAACGTGACGAGGATCTGAGAACCGCCTTGGCGGGGAGGCTCGCCCTCCCCCGACGGCGCTGGCCAGTCGACCATCAGTGGCGACTCGATCGAGACCCACGCGACATTCTCAGAGTTGCTGCGTCGCACCATCTCGTCGAAGTATGCGGTCTGGTCCCGCTTCGAGAGGTACGCGACGACCCAGGTGTTCATGACGACGGTGAGGTGGCGCCGGTCGCCCAACCCGAATGCCTCGTGCAGGCAGTCCAGGACGTGACCCTCAAGGACGGTCGAGGTCGGCCAGGACGGGTGCGCCTCGATGACCGCGTCGAAGCGCACGTGGCGTCGCTCCTCCTCGGGCCACAGGCAGGCCTTCAGCCAGAGACGGTCGTCGTCATCGGCCAGGTCGAGCGGTGAGATATCCACGCCGACGCGAGTCAGAACGTCGGGCAGAGGCAGCGAGCGGTCGACGCCCGCGAGGTCCTGACAGACCAAGGTCAGGGGGTTGGCGTCGTCGGCCTCGCGCACCGGGAACCGGTCGAAGTGCAGGTTGATCCCCGCCGAGGTCCCGACGTCGATCAGGTTGATCGCGTGGTCTCGTCCGTTCGCCAGCCGGGCGATCACCGCCTGAAGGACGGCCGAGCGGCCCGGTTCGTTCGTCTGAGTCAAGCGGTGCAACTCACCGAGGACGAGCGCCGGGTCGTCGTGTACGACGTGGAGCACCGTCTGGGCCGCGGCGAGGGCGTTGACGAGTTGGCCACGTCGGGCCGCGTCGTAGAGCGGCGCCAATACCGGGTGTCCCCGCAACGCGGCAAGGTGCAGCGCGCCGAGCACGAGCATTGGATTGCGCTGCTCCACCGCGACACTGGCCAGAAGCTTGAGGGCCATCTCATCGTCCTCGAGGGCGCGCATCAGTGCCGAGTAGAAGGGGAGGCGCTCGTGGTCCTCGGGCGAGAACGAGTAGCGGTACCGGAGACGGGCGTCCTCCAGGTCGAGCTCCATGAGTGCACGCTACCGAGCGGCCTTCGACCGGCCCTCAGTCGGCCGCTAGGCCTGAAAGTTCGTGAACTGCCAAGGGTCGTCGTGGTCGATGGTCCGGCCCGACCACTGGTCGAACCAGTCGGCCTTGGTCGACACCGGGTCCCAGTCGATCGGGCCGGACCAGAGCGTGCCGACGTACGGGGTCGCGACGTCAATGACGTCGCGCCACGGCAGCTCGTCGGGGACCCGCACGCCCTCGTGCGGCGATCGCAGCAGCCAGTCGACGGCGCCGAGGATTGAGGCGGCCACCTGAACCGTGGTCGCGCTCTGGTGCGGGGCGACCGCGCGGGCCTCGTCGATGGACGTGAGCATGCCCGACCACCACGCCTTGTACGGGTGGCCCATCAAGAGCACGCCCAACTCGTCACGACCCGAAACGATCTCGTCGTTCATTATCCGCTGGTTCGCCGGGTAGTCGTACTGCGCGCCCTCGAGCTCGACGAAGCTGGCCCACGCCACGTCGCTCGGGCAGTAGGCGTAGTGGACCGTCGGACGATAGACCGCCACGTCCCCGTCCCAGACCGTCAGATGGTCGCAGATGGTGAAGGCCTCGCCGTGTCGGATGACCATGCCCACAATCGGGCCCGACGGGACGCAGGAGCGCACCAGCGCCTTGTGGGCCATCTGGGCGAGGCAGATCTGGTTTCGAGGTCCCTCGCCCTCGTGGGTGAAGGCCAAAGCCGGCAACGACTTCTCATGCGTCCCCCATCCCATCTCGGCGGGCGCGACGCCCTCCTCGTAGAAGCCGTCGACGCTCCAGGTGTTCACGAACTCCCCGGGCAACTTGGGTCGGTCGGTGACCTGCGTGTCGCGCTCGGCGATGTGGATGACCTTCACGTCCAGGAGTTGCGCGAGCCGGTTGTACGCCCCTTGCGCCACGGCCTCTCGAATCGCATCGTGGCGCTCGGCGAGCAGGCCATCACGCACGACCGCCGTGGCAATGTCGACGAGGGCGAGCTTCGTGAAGTGGCTCACCAGTCCGGGGTTGGCCCCGTGCTCGACGACCGCCGAGGGGCCGTCGTTGGCGCCCCAGCGCGCGAGCTGACGGCGCAGCGCCATGTGCCGGTGGTACAGGGTGCGCTCCTGCGGGGAGGTCGTGGCGGGGTCCATGTAGGGGTCCCACACCTCGACCGAGGTGTTGAGGTAGCGCACGTGGTGCTCGCGACACCAGTCGAGCAGCTCGGTGAGGTCGATGTTCCAGGCGAGGTCGATCAGCAGGTCGCCCTCCTCCAGGTTCTCGGCGAGGACCGCGGCAAGGTTCTCGCGAGTGATCTCGAACTGGACGTAGACGACGCCGCGCGCGACCGACGAGGCGATTCGCTCGGCGTTCTGGCGGCTCTCGATGACCTTCACCTTCGCAGGATCGAATCCGAAATGGTCGAGCAGCATCGGCAAGAGACACTGGGTCACTGAACCGCACCCGAGGATGACAACACGACCAGGCATCGAGCGTTCAGTCAATGAGGACCTTCTTTGGTTCACGGTGAGATGGGCCATCTGCCCCCCAGAACCCTAGTTCTGACCACGCCCCCGCCAATCTGACCCGTCGCCGTCTCGCGGGAGCGACACACCGGTGACGACACGTCATCGGGTTCACGTCGAATGCAGATCGATCTCCATCCAACGCTCCGGCGCGACCAGGGGACGGAACCCGACCTTCGAGTAGACCCCGTGAGCGTCGCTGGTGGCGAGCAGGATCCGCCGAACGCCCGCCTCCGCGCACCGGTCGACCGCCACGCGCGCCATCCACGTACCAATGCCCCGTCCGCGATACTCCTCGGTGACGAAGACGTCACAGATCCACGCGATGGTCACCTCGTCGGTCACGACCCTGGTGAAGGCGACCAGTTCGGCGTCCGAGTAGACACCGAGGCACCACGAGCGCTCGATCGACCGACCGACGATGTCGAGACTACGTCCGGCCGCCCAGTAGCTCAGGTCGCTCAGCCAATGGTGGACGAGCGCCACGTCGAGGCGTGAAGCGTCGTCGCTCAGCAGCAGACCGTCACGCTCCTGGGTGATCACTCGCCACCATCACGTCCGCGCCGGTGCCCGGTGGGTCCTCGCATATCACGTCAGCCTAACGAGGACGCATCATCACAGTTGCGCCGCCGGCGCTACTCGAGGGCCGAGTGCTCCCACCAGAACTCGGCAACTTCCCGAAGGCCCTCGACACCGACCCCGAACCCGTCGAGGGGACGGCGGCGATAGAGCGCGAGGAGGAGCGCCACCGCCGACCCGACGATCTGCGCGTCGACCGATGACGGCACGTCCGCTTCGTCCCGGTCGACGTCGAATCGATCGGGACGAAGCGTCACGATCCAACGCCCTCCAGTGTCAAGGTCGAGGATGCCGAGCCTCTCGCCCCCGCCGCGAAGCTCCAACACTCGCGGCGAGGAACGGCTCGCGAAGTTGAGGTTGACCAGCAACTCGTCGATGGCGTCGGCGGCCACGACCGACTCGGCTTCGGGCTCGCGACCGGCCGCGAGCTCGACGTCCATCCGGTGCACGAGCGTCTCATGGAGTTGGCGACGGCTCCAGAAGCGCACGTGCTGGTCGGATCCCCACGCCCACATCTCGTCGTCGGGATCGGCCTCACGAAGTGACGCGACGAGACCGTTTCCCCCGTCGCGAATCCACTCTGGCGACACCGACGCCGGACCGAGTCCGAGCTGGGCGAAGGTCATCCGCTCGGTCGCGCGACGGCGCACGAGCCGATCGGCCCAACGGTGAATCAAGCCCAGGTGCTCGGCAACGTCGTGGACCGCCCAGCCGGGACAGGACTCCACGACGGAGTCACCCGATTCAACGCCCACGAGGACGGCGAAACGCTCAACCTCGACCTCCAGCGCATCGCAGTGCTCGGCGTGGTTCATCGCGCGATGCAGACGTGCGCGCCGTGGCGCCGACGACGAGGGCAGCTCGTCCAACGGGTCAACCTCGTGCGAAGGCGGCGATGTCCCGTGCGGCGTCGTGGGTGACGTCGGGACAGAGGTTGGGAATCAGCTCGGTGCCGTGCATCGTCCCCATGATCTGTCGACAGCGTGCGGGGACGCCGCTAGCCAAGAGCAGCCGATAGAAGGCGACGCCCTCGTCGCGCAGCGGGTCGCACTCGTTCACGTTGATGACGACCGGCGGGAGGCCCCGGACGTCGGACTCGGTGGCGAAGGAGGGCCACGCGAGCGGGTCACGGGCCTCGAATGCCTCGATCCCGTAGACCATCGCCCCCTGGGAGTCGTGCACGTCGATCCAGATGCCCTCGTTCTCGTACGTCGAGGGGTACTCCGGACGGGGCCAGCTTCCCGCGATGTACGGACAGAGCGCGTAGAGGCCGCTGACGAGCCCCACGTCACCCTCGGCCAGCAGCTTCATCCCGAGGGCCAGGGTGAGATTGCCCCCGCCGCTCTCTCCCGAGACGACGATCCGACGCTCGTCGATCCCGAGGGCCGACGCCTCGGCGTGCAACCATCTAAGACCCGACGCGCAGTCGTTGAGGCCGGCGGGATAGGGCGCCACTTCGGGCACCGACGACGGCGTCAGGGCGTTTCGGAAGTCGACCATGGCGACGGCCACGCCCTGATGGGCGAGAATCTTGCCCCACGCGCGGTAGTTGCCCCAGTAGCACGACATCGTGGACATGCCGCCGCCGTGGATGAAGTAAACGCAGGCCAGCACCTCCTCGGAGTCGGGTCGGATGAACTGGATGTTGATGGTGTTGCCGTCGGGTTGGGACGTCACGTGGTGGGTCTCCACCCGGAGTCCGGCCGTGGTGACGACCGCGTCGACGTCGCACATCTCCATGGCCCACTGCGAAAGGGCGTAGCCGGCGAGGACCCTCTCGCCGCGGGCGTGAGCGAGGATCTCGTCGCGGCTCTTGGCCCGGGGCCAGGGTTCACCGCTCACGAGCAGGTCCGAGACGGCCTTAATCCGTGGGTCGAGCCGAGGATCGCCGTGGTAGTCGTAACCCATCGGTGGCACTCCATATCCTTGGTCAACTGCAGGTGACGGTAACACACCGAACACCCGGCCGCCTGACTCGCGAGCGGCGGCCGTCCCCGTCTTCTTGACTCGTTGTTGTCAAGAGGTTTGGTTGACAAGTGACTTGCCGGTCAATACGATGAGGCCAGTACCGGCGGGAAGCCACTACGTGTGGCGAGACTCGCCAGTAGGTCACCCCCGACAGTAACGAAGTGAGTTGACCGCCGTGTCGAGCGACTCGGCGTACTAATAAGGGGGAATCAACCATGAAATCGTTTCGCAGAACTGTCAATCTCGGTCATTCATTCAAGCGTCGAATGGTGCGAAGCACGCTCGCGGCGTTGCTGTCCACCGGCGGTCTCACCGGAGCGCTGATTGTCGCGACACCGAGCATCGCCTCGGCCGCAACGACGACACTGTCGGCGCCCACCACGCTAACGGGCAGTCGAGTCCTGAGTTCGACCGGCATCACCGCGACGGACCTCGTCAGCGGTCTCACGGCCTCGTTCGACCTCGTGACTAGCGCTCACTGGACTCAGTCGGCGGCCCTCCTCAACACCGCTTTCGATCCCAATCTCGTCCGCCAAGGTCGGTCCCCGAACCCGTCGGACTCGTATTCCCGGACCTCGCCGGGCTCGATGTCGATCACTTGGACCTTCGCCAACCTCGCGGTCTCCTGGGGCAGCGTCGGTCCGCTCAACATTGGCTCTCCGAGTTTCTCCGCTACCGGCCCGTGTGACCTGATGGCCAGTGGTATCAACTACACGTGCCACCTCGTCAGTCCGACAGTCACCCTCCTTGACCTTTTCCCGCTGCCTGGTCCCTATGTCGACCTCGGGTTGGCGGCCGACGTGACGGTGACGCCTCAGGGCATCATGACGCTGCGCCAGTCCACCTTCGGCGGGAACCCGGGAGGCACGGCCAATCTCACGCTGAGTGAGACGCCAGTCACCGACAGCTTGGCCGTGCCCTGCACCGTCGGCAAAGGTGACAACCTGAGCTACTCCCTCGGCGCGCTCTCCACCGACCCGGGCATCAGCGTCGTGACGAGCCTCGTCTTTGACGTCGGCGTAGAGACTCCCACGCCCGTCATCGTCTTTCCGGAGATAAAGATCGGCTTCGCCTCGCCGACGATCCCGCTCACTACAACGACGAGCGACATTGCGATGACGGGCCCTGGAGCGACCTTCGACATGGGTAACGTGCTGGCTAACAACGTCCCGCCGGTCGTCAGTGCCGGCGGACCGTACGTGGGCAACGAGGGCTCGTCGTTCACGTTCGACGGCTCGGCCAGTAGCAGCATCTGCGGCTTCCCCACCCTGCAGTGGAACTTCTCCGACGGGGGTGTCGCCTACGGCGTGGCACCTCAACACACGTTCCCCGGCAGCGGCACCTACTCGGGCCTCTTGACGGCGACCGACGTCACCGGTTTGAGCTCGACGACCACGTTCAACGTAACCGTGTACAACCTCCCGCCGGCCGTGTTCGCCGGGCCGGATACGACGTCGCCGTGGGGGCGATTCGTGGCTTTCAACGGCAGCGCTACCGACCCGGGGACCGCCGACCAAGCTACTCTGTCGTACAGCTGGGACTTCGGTGACGGGAGCGCGAGCGGCGGCGCCAGCACCTGGCACGAGTACTCGACTCCCGGTGACTACGTGGCCACCCTCACCGTGACCGACCAGTACGGGGCCTCCTCGTCGAGTTCCCGCACGGTCCACGTGACCAAGCGTTTGACGACGACTGCCTACACCGGCGACACCGCGGGGATCTTCGACACTCCGGCGATACTCGCGGGTTCGTTGGTCGACCAGTTCGGTCAGACCGTGAATGGACGAACGGTGTCGTTCCAGGTCGGAGGCTACGGACCCATCAACGCCCTGACGAACTCCTCCGGGATCGCCTCCACGTCCTACACGACAGCCCTGGCCGCGGGCGGCTACATCGGGACCGCGTCGTTCGCCGGAGACTCGCTCTACCTTCCGTCGAGCTCGACCGAGCCTTTCAGCGTGGCCAAGAAGGCGACCACGACGACTTACTCCGGCGCACTGTCGGGCAAGCCGAACAAGTCCGTCGCCCTGAGCGCTACCGTCAAGGACGCATCGGGCAAGGTGCTGGCGGGGCGCACAGTGAAGTTCACCCTCGGCTCGCAGTCTGTGAGCGCCATCACGAATCCGTTCGGTGTGGCGTCGACAGCCCTCGTGCTCAGTCAGAAGAACGGCACCTACACGGTGACCGCGACGTACCTACCGGCCGCCAACCTTCCGGACGACTCGTACTTCCTCGGGTCGAGCCAATCGGCGACTTTCCAGCTGCAAACGAAGTGACCTAACTCGACGAGTCACCCCACCCTTGGCCTTGGGGGCCGCGGGTGGGGTGACTCTCGTGCGACGCCGCTGCCGCTATCGTCGCCGTGGGGTCAATCGACGCGGGCGCAAGCCGAGCCGGTGAAGACCGCGACGCCGTGCTGATTTCGAGTCACGACGTTGAAGTCGACCGCGAAGACGCCGTCGCGCTCCCCCACGTCGGTCACCGTGGCCGACGCCGTCAAGGTGTCGCCGGGCCAGACCTGCGAGGTGAACCGCCCGCCGAAGCTCATCAGGCGCCCGGGTCCGACGTAGTCAGTGAGCATCCGTCCCGTCAGGCCCATGGTCAGCATGCCGTGGGCGAAGACGCTCGGATAGCCGGCGACCCGCGTCGCGAATACTTCGTCAGTGTGGATCGGGTTGTAGTCCCCCGACGCCCCGGCGTATTGGACGATCTGGGTTCGGGTCAGGTTCTCGACCACGACCGCCTCGTGGGACTCGCCGACGCGCAGAGCGGAGGAATCGAGCGCCACCTCAGTCCCTCACCGTCTGATCCGTGCGCACCCCGACGGACCGCGCCGTGATGACGAGCTCGCCGTTCGGGGCGCGATACTCGGTTACCGCCTCACTGAAGTGCAAGAGCCCACCGCGGCGCCCCTGCTTCTCCCACGTCCGACCCGGGCGGACGCTGACCAAGAGCACGTCGCCGGAGTGGACCGGGCGGTGGTATTCGTAGTTCTGTTCGGCGTGCAGGATCGTGCCGCCGCTGGCCTCCTGAGGCTCGCCCTCGGCGGCGGCGGCGCGGATCCGTCCCGAAGGCGTCGCGCCGGAGCCGAACCACGCCTCGTCGGGCTTGGGACGCAACGGGTATTCGGGATCGTACTGTGCGCTCGCCTGGACGAACGTCGGCGGTGCGATGACGCCGCCGACGGCCTTCGCCTCGTCGCTCAACGGATCGTGGTACACGGGATTAAAGTCGCCGACGGCTCGGGCGAAGGACATGATGTGGCCGGCCTCGATGGGGAAACGTTCGGCCGTCACGTCGCCACACTCGACTCTCGGGGCCGGCCGAACGCGTGCTCGCCGATGACGTCTGGCGGGATTTGGCTAAGGCCCGAGAAAATCGTCCCGGCGCGGCTGGCGAAGTAGATGTCTGGTCCGTAGTCGGTCGTGTCGCTCTCGCCCTCGGGCGCAACGGGGTTCATCGGCCGGCCGCGGCGGCGGTGCCGAGGATAAGGGTGCTCGCCGCCATGAACATCCCACCCACGCCCTGGGCCAGGCTGACCTCGACGTCGGGGACCTGCGCGGCCGCCTCGCCCCGCAACTGACGTACCGACTCCTGGATGAGGAACATGCCGTACATTCCGGTGTGAGTGTAGGAGAGCCCGCCGCCGTTGGTGTTCATCGGCAGGAGTCCACCGGGCGAGGTGTGGCCCTCGGCGATGAAGGCGCCCGCCTCGCCGCGTCCGACGAAACCGAGGTCCTCGAGGCCGTAGATCGGCAGGTGGGCGAAGGCGTCGTAGACCATCAGGTGGTCGACGTCGCCCGGGGTGAGGCCGGCCTCGGCGAAGGCGCTCGCCGACGACAGCCGAAAGGCCCCCGACGTCGTGAAGTCCTCCATCATTGACACGAGCGGGGTCTCGGCGGCCTCCCCCGCGCCGAGCACGTAGACCGGTCGCTGGGGACCGGGTACGGCCTCGGCCCTCTGGGCCGACGTGACCACGAGGGCGCCGCCACCGTCGGTGACGAGGCAGCATTCGAGCAGGTGCATCGGGTAAGCGATCATCGGAGACGAGAGGACGTCCTCGACCGTCAGCGGGTCACGGTACATGGCCCGCGGGACGCTCTGCGACCAGCGGCGTTGAGCGACCGGTACGGACGCCAACTGCTCGTGCGTGAGTCCGAACTCCTTCATGTAGCGCAGCACCCCGATCGGGAACAGCGTCGGCGGACCGGCGATCCCGAAGGGCGCTTCGAACTGGCCCTGGGGCGACGCCGGGTCCATGACGCGCGGCGGCGCGCCGACCCGCGACCGACCGGACTCGCCGTGGGTGATGAGCACCACCTCGCAGCGTCCGGCCGCGATTGCGGCGGCGGCGTGGCGCACGTGCACGAGGAACGAGCACCCGCCGACCGTGGTGGCGTCGACGAAGGTCGGAGTAACGCCCAGGTAGTGCGCGACCGCGACCGGCGAGAGTCCGGCGGTCGCGACGCCATCGACGTCGGACATCCGCAGGCCGGCGTCGGCGACGGCCAGTCGGGCCGCTTCGACGTGCAACTGGAGCGCCGACATGTCCGGGACTGCGCCGATCCGCGTCGTCTCGGACGCGCCGACGATGACCGCTTGGCGGGGGTCGGTCACGACGACCGAGTCGCCGGACGGAACACCGGGACCATCTGATCGCCGCGGGGCTCGAAGTCCACCTCCAGCGCCATGTCGAGCACGAGCGAATCGGGGTTGTTGACGACGCCGACGATGTTCGACATCATCCGAGGCCCCTCCTCGAGTTCGACGACGGCGATGGCGTAGGGCACGTCGGCTCCGAAGCCCGGCGCCGCGCGATGGCTGATCACGTAAGTGTGGAGGCTCCCCCGACCCGAGGCCCTCTCCCAGGCGACGTCGGTCGACGAGCAGTGGGGACAACCTGATCGGGGATAGAAGTACGCGGTGGCGCACGTCGCGCACCGTTGAATCCACAGCTCGCCGTGTCGCGTCCCCTCCCAGAAGCGCTCGGTATCGGGCGTGGGGACCGGAGCGGCCTTGACCGGCGAGGTCCCGGCGCCGTCACTCACGACGCGGCGCCGGTCACGTCGACCGTCGAGACGGCGACGCCGAGCTCGTCCAGCCGGTCCGGGCCGTAGGCGATCCGTCCGGGGCGGGTATTCGGCGGCGCGGCGCCGAGCACCAACGCCACCGCGTCCTTCACCAAGATGTCGTGCACACCGATCTGCGCCAACGCTTCGGAGGCGACACGCTCGGCGGTGGCGGCTCTGATCCATCGACTGGCCCCCGTGACCAGAGCCACCCGACCACTCAACACTTGTTCACCCACCTGCTGCCTCCGTCCTGGAGTAATTCATAGCCGCAAACCAGAGACGTTGCCGTCCCCGGACGATCGGGCCGGGCCGACCGCAGACCGACGTCACTATCGTGAGTGCATGACATCGGACTGGGCACGACCGGTGGTCCACTGGGCGATCGAGGCGGTCGACCCCGAGCGGCAGCGGTCCTTCTACTCCGCGCTGTTCCACTGGACCATCGGTGAGGGGTCGATCATGTTCGTCGGCGCGGGACTCGGTGGTCCCGAACCGGGACCGGCCGGGCAGATTCAGGCCGGTCCGTCGGCACGAATCACGCTCTTCATCCAGGTGGCCGACCTGCCGTCTACGGTCGAGCTCGCCGTTCAACTCGGTGGCAAGGCCCGCTTCGCCCCCGTGCTCCTCCCCACCGGCCAGAGCCTCGCCGGGATCGAGGACCCGGAGGGGAACCACCTGACGTTGGTGCAGCAGTAGCCCTCAGCCGGGCAGTTCGTCGAAGTACTCGGTCACACTCGCCAACGGGTCGATGAAGTCAGTGAACTCGAGCGCCACGGGTGACGTCTCGGCCGCGAGGCTCGCATCCTCGACGTGGCGCATCGATCGCCACACGGTGAGCGACAGCCACGCCCCGTCCGCTCCCCGGGCGACCGTGCGCCGGACCAGACCCTTCTGCCGGTAGGCGAAGTCGCGCTGGAAGCGGTCGTTCGCCGCGAGGAACTCGTCCACGCTTAGATGACCCTTCACGTGGAATCGCGACACCTCAATCATGTCGGTCAGGCTATCGCCGAGATCCGGTCACGTAGGAGGACGTCACCGCAGAGGCCATAGGTGCGGCCCCGGCGTCGCTGCGGGCGCGCGAATCGCTATCGCGGTGACGAGCAGCGAGAACCCCCGCTCCGGGTCTACGGTGCGCCGCTCGAGGCGCATGCCCAGCCTCATCATCACCGCGTAGGACGCTACGTTCTCCGGCTGACAGATGCTAACGATGCGTTCCAGTCCAATCTCGCCGAGACCGTAGTCAATCCACGCGGCGCCGGCTTCGGTGGCGTAGCCCTGTCCCCAGAACCGCTCTGCCAGCCGCCACCCGATCTCGACGGCTGGCAGCAGTTCCGGCAGGAAATTCGGCACTCCCAGTCCGGCCCACCCGGCCAGAGTGCCCGAGTCGCGCAGCACGACGGCCGAGAGACCGAAGCCGTGATCGTCGTAGTGGGCAATAGTGCGCTCAAGGAACCTGGTCGTCTCCTCGAGCGTCATGGCGCGCCCGAGGGGATAGCGCCAGAAGGCCTGCTCCGAATGGAGGGCGAAGAGCGAGTCGAGGTCGTCGTCGTCGAGCGGTCTCAGCGTGAGTCGAGCGGTCTCGAGCGTCACGGGTGCCATCGGCAGACTCTAGGTCAGTGGTTCGTCCTTCCCCCGGCGAACCCCGCGCGACCAATCTGCCCGCCACGGCTCGAGCAGTCTCCGCCGTGCGAGACGCGATCTGGGGCGACGCCGACGAACGGTTGGAGCTCGCCGGGGCGTTCGTGACCTCGTTCCCGTTGGATGAAGGAGCGTTCCACGGGAGCCTCCAACGGCTCCTCGGACACCGTGACGCGATGCTCCTCGTCGCCGAGGGAGAACGCGGCCAAGTGGTGGGCTATCTTCTCGCCTTCGTTCACGACACCTTCTTCGCCCACGGGCCCGTCGCCTGGATCGAAGAGGTCGCGGTGGACGCTGCGGTCCGGCGTCACGGCGGCGGTCGCGCCCTCACCGAGGAGTGCGAGCGTCGAGCCCTCGCGCGTGGGGCGAAGCTCGTGGGTCTGGCCACGCGACGTGCGTTGACGTTCTACGAGTTCATGGATTACGAGGAGTCGGGGACGTACCTGCGTAAGTTGCTGTGGCGCCGCGCTAGAGGATGAACGGGATAATCGACTTCACCGTTCGTCGGTACTCGGGATACTGCGTGGGGAACGTCTCGCTCATGAGCCGCTCCTCGTCGCGAACCTTGAACACGACGTAGACGATCCCCACCGCCACCACGCCCACCGCCTCAACGAGTCCCGTCAGGACCAACGTGCCGGCGCTCATCGAGAGCAGACCGGTGTAGATCGGGTGGCGCACCAACGCGTACGGGCCGCGCCGGATCAGCTCGTGGTCCTGTTTCAACGTCACCGTGCTGCTCCAGTTCCTTCCCAAGGTCAGGCGCGCCCCGATGGCGAAAGCCGAACCCGATGCCACGAGGAGCAAGGCGAGGAGGCACAGTAGCGGCGAGGAGGCCCAGAGCTGGTGATGGAGCCCACTACGGCGAAGAGAGGTCGGCGTGAGGAGGATCACGGCCACCGCGACGACGGGGATGAACCCCGTAAGGCCTCGGCGAGCCACCGTGCGCTTGTTACCGAAGGCCAGGACGACCCACACGACGGCGGTGGCAATCCAGAGCCACGACACTAGGTATCCGACGGTGTGCCTCACCGACGAGAGCATACGGTGCGCTCCACCGAGATGAACGGAGATCGCACCGCATTGCAGAGCGTCGGTGGCGTCTAGCCGCCGCGAGTGAGTTGACTCGCTAGCACTTCGGGACCGGGCATCTCGGCGAACTCCTGGGCCAGATGTTCGGCTCGCTCTTTATAGGCCCTATCTTCTAGGAGGCCTCTCAGTCGATTCACGAATGTTGTTCCGTCATCGATATCGTCCTCGATGCTCGTGGCCACCCCGGCTGCGACGAACGCATCGGTGTTTTCAAACTGGTCGGCCCCAATCGGTGCCGTCATCTGAGGAACGCCGGCGATTCCCGCGGCCAGCATGGATCCGGCACCGCCGTGCGAGATGACCGCGGCCGCCCGTTCCATCAGGAGTGACTGGGGGACGAAGTGTTCTATCCGAATCTGGCCAGGGTCCACACCCCCGAGCAGGGCGTCGAAGGAGCGAAGGTCGACCCCGCGACCCACGGTCACTACGGCATCTACGTCAACGGAGCGGAGCGCGCCGAAGATCGCCTTCCAGGGAGCCCCCGGGCCGTTTTCGGTGCCGTACGTCGCATAGACGAGCGGGCGGTGAGTCCCCATCGCCGCCAACCACTCGGGGGGATCGCTCGACGGACTCGCCATCGCGAGTGGCCTCATATCGTGAACCGTCGTCCCTTCAGATCGTTGCCCCAGCGAAGGGGCAAACGGATGGAGAAAGGCGTCAGCGTAAAGACCAAGGTCGTCGGGGACGTCGAGCCCGAACCGAGACCACAGTGGTGCCGCGGCAGCCACACCCGCGGTCATGACCGCCGTCGGCAATCGCCCGCTGAAGGCAACCGTGACGCTCGGAACGTCTCTCGCCGTCGCCAGGGGAGTTGCCGCCAACTCTGAGGTCTCATGCACGACCAAATCAGGCTTGAGTTCGTCGAACAGTGGGATGAGGTCCTCCATCATCACCGGACCGGCAGTGGTCGCGAAGAAGCCGGCGAACGCCACCGGTCGCCGCTCGCGAGGCGGCATGGAGAAGGCGCCCGGATTACTTTGAAAGAACCGTTTGTTGCGTTCGTCGGGCATGAGGCCAGCCGGGCGGGTCGCGATTCCAAACCCCTCGACTATCGAGCACGATCCCCGCGCCGTCGCCCAGACCACATCGTGACCTTGACGCTGGATCTCGAGGGCGAGCGGGATTACTGGGTAGATGTGTCCCGGCCCGCCGGTGGTGCATACCAGTACCCGCACTACAAACCCCGTTTCGCGTTGCGCCGGGCGATTCAGTTGCTAGCCGCTAACAACCTTGAAATATTGACCATATCAGCGCGAAGTCCTGGCTCCCTACGTCCACGACAGACCAATCCCTGTTCGCCAACGTGTGATCAAACCAATTCGCGCCCCTCTATCAACCGGCGTTCGCCAATGAGTCCGCTAGATGCTGAGCGATCGACTCTCGACTATCGCGATTTGGCCGAGGCCGGATCAACCACTTTCGACGAGTTGTCCAGAACTCCCCGGAACAATCGGTGTGACGTCGATCCCGCGGCACAGCAGATGTGGGTAACTGAGCTGCAGCCTTACGCCACTGACCTTCCACCTGAGGTCAATCGACCGAATCCACGGACACGCCTTGCTGGCTCCTTCCTCATTCCACACGATCGTCGCCGAAGCCGAGCCTGAATAAGCCAGTAGCGATACGACAGGGAGCGTGAGACGTTGATTGGGAACGCTGCCCGATATGCCGCCGGCATAGCTGTTCATCTGATCGATGGCGTTGACTGACGAACCTGGCGCTGATCTCTTAGCGGCCCCGTTTTGATTCGATAACGGGCCACTTCCTAACGGCACTCTGACCAACGCAAATCCGAAGTTCTGGCATGCAACACTGCTCCGGTTTTGAAATATGAGGATTTCGCCACCGTGGCTTAGCCCATCGTTGGCCCTCAGCGTGATCTTCAGCGACGACATCATGCATAGCCGCTCAGGTGGGCTGTGGGGCCTCGCGCTGGCAACGCTCGACCTACTGAAAGTAGGGGCGGACAATAGGAGAAGAAGCAGTCCTGTAGCAACTGTCGCGCACGTCCGACCCCTGAAGTCGAGGCCTACGGTATCAATCCATTCGCCTTCAGAGATTTATCCGATACACGTGTGTAAACAGAATCGAGCTCGTGGGCCGCTCGAGATCATCAACGTGCCGCGCTGTCGCGCATGTGGGTGATTCCCACTAGTGCGACTGGGACGAATCCGAGCGTTTCCCAGAACTGACCGGCGAAACCTGATGCTCGTGCGTTGCACGTAACATGGTCGGTGAACTCTTCGCTCATCCGAAGAACTTCCCTAGCCAAGACCGTCGCCACTCCTTGCCGTCGCCATACTGGCAACACGTAGAAGCGACTGACGCGCAGAGCTCCGGAGACATCCTTACAGTGAAGACTGCCGCCGACCCCGACCTGGGCACCCTCAACTTGAGCCATGAAAAGCGTCTCGCCGGCCCCGTCAAAAAGTATTGTGCCGTCATCCCACTGACGTACGAGGTTGGAGACGTTATCGATTCCTTCGCTGCGTGACGCCTCGAGCAAGCCCTGGACGCCACTCGGCATCAATGGTCGAGCATCGACAACAGTGAGGTGATTCCCGCGACCACTAGGCCTATCCTTGCCCGAAATCTCGTTTGCGACCAGATGATTACTGGAATGCACACGCCGTATCCGGATCGAGAGGCGTGTCTTTGGACTATTTGAAGTATCAAACTTCGACGAGAATCGAGAGAAGTTCGTGTAAGGAATGCCATGCTGAGTGACTTTGACTACGAGGCGACCTGCACGACAGCCACTTGTGCGGAAGGTGGCGGGACGGCTTCGCCGTGCTCACGCATTACCTCAATGTGCATTTCTATTGCGTCGGCGATGTTCGCCTTGACTTCCTCGATCGTCTTGCCCGTCGAGACACATCCGTCGAGGTCCGGAACCCACGCCCCGTAGTTATTCGGAGACCGTTCAATAACGACTGCGTATTCAATCATCGCCTGCTCCGTTCCATGCCGGCCTGCCTCATAATGCTACCGAGCAGTTCTCGGTGCAGATCGTCTCCCATCGCACCAGGCACGGTGACGGTGCCAGACTTCGTCGGATGGTGATAGTGACGATGACTCCCCTGTGCCGAACCTGTACCCAGCCGTCGCGCTCAAGTTCCTTGATGATCTCTCGAACTTTCACACCCCACAACGGTTGCGGCAGAATCGAGACAAACGCTGGAAAAGAGGAGGAATCCGCGGAAAAGATCTTCTAGGAAAAAACAGTATACATTCGTCTACCGCGTTTTGGTAGAAGCGAACTCACCCTACGAAGCGATCTGGATCACAGTGGCTTGTGAGTGCGGCACTGGGATCTCTTCCCCCATTTCGCGGAGTATCTCAAGGTGCTCGGCAATCGCATCACGGAGGGTCGCGGTGACCTCATCAACAGTCGCGCCAGTAGCGATGCAGCCTGGCACGTCAGGCGCGTACGCTGCATAGTTGGTACCCGCGTCTTCAATCACGATGGTAAATTC
>JAYVZV010000095.1:0-31630 GCA_043782995.1 Acidimicrobiales bacterium
GGAGGGCTCGAACCTCCAACCTACGGATTCAAAGTCCGTCGTTCTGCCAATTGAACTACCCGCCAATGAAGGTACTCTGACAATCTTCGGAGATTCTTACCGAATCACCGGGGAAGGGTTAACACCAACCAGCAACACTAGAGCCTGTCGACCCGACAGAAGAAAGCCGCGCCGTGACCACCGCACCATCTTCCAACTCGTACATCGCGATCGTCGACGACGACGCCGCCATCCGCACGGCCCTCGGTCGGGCGCTGCGCATGGAGAACTACGATGTTGAGCTCTTCGAGGACGGCTCGAGCGCCCTCAAATCGGTCCAGCTGCGAGCCCCCGACGCCATCGTGCTCGACCTCCAGTTGCCCGATATCGACGGCCTCGAGATCTGTCGGAGGATCCGCCTAGCCGGCGACACCACCCCGATTCTTATGCTGACGGCGCGCGACGCCGTCAACGACCGCGTCGCGGGACTCGACGTCGGAGCCGACGACTACCTCGTCAAGCCCTTCGACCTGGCCGAGCTGCTCGCGCGGCTGCGCGCACTGCTGCGACGCCACCACGTCGGCGACGGAGATGGGGCGGTGCTGCGCTTCGAGGACCTCACCCTCAACCCCCAGACCCGCGAGGTGTTCCGCGGCGCCCGCGGCGTCGTGCTCACCAAGATTGAGTTCGACCTGCTCGAACTGTTCCTCCAGCACCCTCGCCAGGTGCTGACCCGCGACCAGATTCTGGACCTGGTGTGGGGCTACAACTTCGACTCGGGCACTAACTCGCTCGCGGTATACATCGGCTACCTGCGCCGCAAGCTCGAGGAGTCCGGCGAGCCGCGGCTCATCCAGACGGTGCGCGGCGTGGGATACGCCCTTCGCAACTCGTGACTTTCCGGTCTCGGGTCATCACCGCGACCTTGGCCGCCGCGGCCATCGCCGTGGTCCTCGCGTGCTTTGCATCATTCATCACGGCCCGCTCGGCGCTGTTGCACTCGGTCGACGAATCGCTCTTCGCGGCGCAGGCCCTCTCCCAATCGAGCGGCAGCAGCACCGACGAATCACGGGTCACCGGCGCGACCGTTCAGCTCGTGCTGGCCAACGGTCAGACGATTCCGACGCTCAACGTGCCGGTCGACCAGACGATCCGCCACATGGCCAAGGGCCACAGCCACCAATTGCTGCGCACGATTGAGTACCGGGGCCAGAGCTACCGCGAGCTCGTCGTGCCGCTGCCCAAGAACGCGCTGATCCGCTGCTCGACCGGGCTATGCGAGGTGAGGACCACCTCCGCGCAGGTCTTTATCACTGGCATCAACGGACAGGTCGCCGAGTTGCGCAAACTCGTTCGCACCCTGCTCTTGGTGGCGGCCGGCGGACTGCTGCTGGCTCTCAGCCTCGGACTCTTCCTCGCCCGAGCGGCCCTCAAACCCCTGGAGGAGGTCACCAATGAGATCGAGAGCGTGGCCGAAACCAACGACATGGGCTATCGCCTCGCCGAGGGCGAGGCCGATGAGCTGGGACGCCTGAGGCGCGTCTTCAACCGGCTGCTCAGCACCGTCGAATCGAGCCAGGTTCTCCAGCGCCAACTGGTCCTCGACGCGAGCCACGAGTTGCGCACCCCCCTAACGTCGCTGCGAACGAACGCCCAGGTCCTCTCGCGCGCCCGAGAACTCCCTCCCGACGACCTGCGTCAGCTCACCGACGACATGGTCGCCCAAGTCGACGAATTGGCCGCTCTGGTCACCGACCTCGGCGAACTCGCGAGGGGCGAGCGCAGCGAGGGCGCCGTCGAGTCGCTTCGCCTCGACGAGTGCGTCGACGAGTGCGTCGACACCGCCCGGACCTACGCACGCATCAAGGACATCACGATCGACGCCACGGCCGAGCCCTCTACGGTCCTCGGGCGTCGCGACCGGCTCGTGCGCGCCGTCTCGAACCTCTTGACCAACGCCGTCAAGTTCACGCCGCGCGACGGTCGGATCGTGGTCGCGTCAAGTCCGGGCGCCATCATCGTCTCGGACAGTGGCCCGGGCATCAGTGACGCCGACCTGCCGTTCGTGTTCGACCGGTTCTGGCGCGCTCCCTCGGCGCGCTCCCTGCCGGGCTCGGGCCTCGGCCTCTCGATCGTGGCCCAGGTCGTCGCCGAGCTCCACGGTACGGTGAAGGTGGACCGCGACCCCGAACTCGGTGGTGCGAGGTTCACGATTATCCTGCCGGTCGCGCCCGATGATGACCAGTAGTGGTGGCCGTCGACCCACTTCTATCGAATTTCTTAACTAGCCGATGAGGTTCCCTTAGGGGGAGCGGGGAGACTCTCAGGGAGATGATTCCACCTATGACCCCCTCAAGACGCACCGCCCAGCAACGCGACCGGCGCTTCGCGCGGATCCGGCGCCTGACCCAGACGATCTTCGTCTGCTCGGGTGTCGCCTCGGCCGTGCTGGTCGGCTACGTGGCGAGCGCCGCCAGGCCGGCAGCCACAGTGCCCGCCACCGTGCCCACGACCGCCGTCTCGACGACGACCCCGGTGGCCTCGACCGAGCGCACCACGGTGGGCACGACCGGGAGCACCACGGTGGTGCCCACCGTGGGCACGACCGTGGGCTCGACCGTGGGCACCCCCGTGACGACGCTCTACAAGGCCCCCGTCGTCGCGCCGGTGACCACGACGACGATCTGCTACTCCACGCCCTCGGGCCGCGTGACCTGTTACTAATACAGTTGGTGTTACGCCATGAACTTCGAGATCTGGGGCCTGACCGGCTCGATTGTCACTGAGCACGAAAGCCAGGTTCGCTTCGCCGAAGAGCGACTCTGGCACTGGCTCGACGCCTTCGATGCCTCGTGCAACCGATTCCGACCGGACTCGGAGATCTCGCGGCTGAACGGTCGCGACGGCGAGACCGTGGCCGTCAGCCAGACCCTCGAGCTCGCCCTCGAGGCGGCGCTGCGCGCGAGCGAAGCCACCGGGGGGCTGTGCGACCCTACGGTGCTACCGGCGCTACTCGCTCTCGGCTACGACCGCGACTACGACGAACTGGCAAAGCGCGGCGACACCGTGGCTCGACCCCCGGTGCTGCCACCGGGCCTCTCGGCCATTCAACTGGACCGCGAGCAACACACCGTCACCCTCGCTCCGCAGTGCCAATTGGACCTCGGAGCCAGCGCCAAGGCCCTGGTCGCGGACCTTGTCGCCGACGAGGTCGCACCCTACGGCGGCGTCGTGGTCGAGCTCGGGGGCGACGTCGCGGTGCGCGGGCGTGGGCCGAGCGGTCCCTGGGTAATCGGCGTGGCTGAGTCGCTCGACGTAACCGGCCACGAGCCCCGGATCAGCCTCGAGCACGGAGGAGTCGCCACTTCCTCAACGAACACGCGCACCTGGCGCGCCGGCGGGACCATCGTGAATCACATCATCGACCCGCGCACCGGCTCGTACGCGAGGTCGGTCTACTCGACTGCGACCGTCTCGGCGGCGAGTTGCGTGCTGGCCAACGCCTTCTCCACCGCGGCGTTGCTGTGGGACGACGACGCCGGATACTTCATCGCCCAGGCCGGGTGGTCGGCGCGACTCGTGCGTGGCGACGGTACGGTGGAGTTCGTAGGTGGATGGCCCCTAGAAGGAGGCACCTCCGCGTGATTGCCCTGACGTCACCGTATCTGTGGTACACGACCAGAGCGACGGGCTTCGTCGCGCTGATCCTGTTCACCCTCGTCGTGTCGCTCGGCAGCTTCGTCGCGACCCGGGTGGGCGGCACCCTCGTGGGGCGCTTCGAGCTCAATGAGTTGCACCGTTCGGTCTCGATCATCGCGGTCGTGTTTCTCGCCATCCACATCACCAGCACGGTCGTCGACAGCTACGTCCCGACCGGCTGGATCTCGATCCTCCTGCCGGGAACCTCGGCCTTTAAGCGACTCGCCGTCGCCCTGGGCTCGGTGGCCTTCGACCTCGTCCTGGCAGTGTGGATCTCGAGCCTCTTGAAGCTGCGCCTGCGCAACTCGACCTGGCGATTCATCCACTGGTTCAGCTGGTTGGCCTTCGCCGCGGCGATCGTGCACACGCTGCTCGCCGGAACCGACTCACGGCGGACCTTCGGCCTGGTAATCGTCGTGGTGTGCTCGAGCGTCGTCGCCGGCTCGGCGCTATGGCGTTACCTCGGTCGCCCGACGCGCGCCGCCGGACGCACCGCCCTCTCCCCCCTCGCGACGGTCGACCACGGGCTCGTGCCCGGTCGTCGCGTGGCCGAGACTCCGCCGTTCGCCCCACCCGATGCCGGCCGGTCATTGCCCTCGCTCCCCCCGCGCGACACCGGGCGACGGCGTAAGTGATCTCCGCCAACGCGCTGCCGCGGGTCCTGCACGGGGCCGGCGGCCGTCCCCTCACCCTCGAACAGCACGAGGAGGCCTTCCAGATGTCGGCGCGCCCGGGCACCGTGATGAACCAGCTCGAGGCCTCAGGTCTCACGGGGCGCGGCGGCGCGGCCTTCCCGACCTTCCGCAAGGCGGCGCTGATCCGCAGCCAACGCGGCCACAGCAAGTACATGGTGGTGAACGCCATGGAGGGCGAACCGGCGGCGCACAAGGACCAGACGCTGCTCTCGTCCAATCCCCACCTGGTGCTCGACGGCGCCGAGTTCCTAGCATCGATCATCGGCGCGAAGAACATCGCCATCTGCGTCGCTCGCGACAACCCCACCGTGGTGCACCACGTCGAGCGCGCCATCCACGAGCGGGACCGGCGCAGCCCGCACGGCCCCAAGCTCGAGTTGCACGCTCCGCCGTGGCGCTACGTGGCCGGCGAGGAGTCGGCCCTCGTTCACTGGCTCGACGACAATGAGTCGCTGCCCCAATACCGACCGGGACGGCCCCACATCATGCACATCGGCCGCGGCCCGGTCCTCGTCGACAACGCCGAGACCTGCGCCAACGTCGGGCTGATCGGGCGCTTCGGCGCCGAGTGGTTCCGGGGCCTCGGCACCCCGGAGAGCCCCGGCAGCACCCTGGTATCGCTGTCGGGCGCCGTCAACCGCCCGACGGTGCTCGAGGTGCCCCTCGGCACGCCGCTGCGCTCGATCCTCTCGGCCGGTGGCGCCGACCCCGACCCCCAGGCGATACTCACCGGCGGCTACGGCGGGCTATGGCTCTCCGGCGAGCACCTCGACACCGCCTACACCAACCAGGCCCTCGGACCGGTCGGGGGGACCGTCGGTGCGGGCATCCTCGTGGTCATCCCCCGGGGCGCGTGCGGCCTCGTCGAGACCCAGAGGATCTCGCGCTGGATGGCCAACGAGAGCGCGCGCCAGTGCGGACCGTGCGCCTTCGGCCTGCCCGCGATCGCCGAGGACCTCTCCCAGCTGGCCCACGGCTCGAGCAACTCCCGGGGCGTCTTCACCCGTCTCGTGGAGCGCTGCGAGGTGATCGAAGGCCGCGGGGCCTGCCGGCACCCCGACGGCGTGACCCGCATGGTGATGTCGGCCCTCAAGGTCTTCGAGCACGACATCGACAACCACATGCGCGGCGCGCCCTGTGCCGCCAGCCGCTCCACCCAGCATTGGGTGCCGATGCCGGTCATGGAGCGCGAGGACGAGATGGTGTGGGAGTGAAGCGCGAGGTCGGCGCCTTCGTGCTGCGGGTGAACCCCATCCTCTGTGACGGTTTCGGCCACTGTCACGAGCTCGCGCCCGAGCTCGTGAGGATCGACGAGTGGGGCTACCCGATCATCCTCACCATCCCGACACCCCTGACCGACCTCGCATCCCTCGAATCGGCCCGCTACGCCGTTCGTGGATGCCCCCGCCAGGCGCTCAACATCGAGCGCCTCCTCGAGCAGCCCTAGCCGGTCACGTCGGGCCGCTCACGGGGCGCGGGGGGATTTCTAGTAAGGTCGTACGAGCCATGGGATCACTAATCAAGAAGCGCCGAAAGCGCATGCGCAAGAAGAAGCACAAGAAGATGCTGAAGCGAACCCGCTTCCAGCGTCGCGCCGCCGGTAAATAGTCTCCTCGACGCCTAGTTCGGCGTCGTGATGGTCTGCACGAACTGGAGAGGGCCTTCGGGACCGGTCATGTCCCAGTGGCCGCGGTCCTCGTCCAGGCGACCTTCCACGAACATCGTCGATCCCGATCCGGCCAGCGCCACGTCCGGACCCCACTCTGAGCGCAGCCAGGCGAGCGTCGTCGCCAGCCTCGACTCGACAACGCCGGCCGGCTCCTCTAGGTGGTTCGAGCCCGCCGGAGTCCAGCCGCCGTCGCGTAGTTGGTCGTAGGCGCGGTAGCAGTCCGCGGTGCTGACCCCGAAGTCGGGCATGATCAGCGTCACCCAGCGCTCCTCGAACGGCAACTCCGTCAGACGCTCGCCCACCCCCTCGACCAGGGCCCGTCCCCCGAGTTGACAGAAGGGAACGTCGCCGCCGAGCGTCAGGGCCCGTTCCGGCTCCACGCCCCCGGCCCAGCGCAGTATCGCCGCGGCGTCGGCGCTCCCACCGCCCAGTCCCCCGCCGACCGGGATGGACTTGTCGATCGTGACCCCGGCCCGCCGTCCGACCAGGCGCAGTGCTCGCGCCACGATATTGGTGTCGTCGATCGGCACCGGCGTTCGAAGCGGATTGAAGACCGTGAGGTAGTCCGCGCCCTCCTCGACGACGACGACGTCGCAGTAGTCGATCGTCGTCATCTCGCTGCGCAGTTCGTGGTAGCCGTCGGCGCGCCGGCCGGTGACTTCGAGGTACCAGGTCAGCTTGGCGGGGGCCCGAAGACCCGCGAACTCCCGGGTCACCGGGCTGCCGCCAGTCGCGCGAACTCCTCGAGGGTCAGCTCCTCGGGCCGGCGGGTCTCGGCGACGTCGGCCCGCTCGAAGACCCCGTCGGTCACCCAGCCGGCGAGCGAGCGGCGCAGCATCTTGCGCCGCTGGCCGAATGACGTGCGGATCACTTCAAACAGCTCGGCCTCGCTGACGACCGTGGGGTCGATGCGCACGTGCTCACGGCGCACGATCGAGACCAGCGCCGAGTCGACGTTCGGACGGGGCAGGAAGACCGTCGGGGCGACCTTGCCGACGACGCGCGCGTCGGCGAAGTACTGGACCCGCAGTGACGCGGCACCGTAGGCCTCGTCACCGGCCTGGGCGGCGAAGCGCTCGCCGACCTCGCGCTGGACCATCACGAGCATCCGCCGAATCAGGGGCTCCGCCTCGAGGAGGTGCAGCACGAGCGGCGTCGCCACGTTGTACGGGAGGTTGGCGACCACGACGGCCTCGCGCCCGGAGAGGATCGCGTCGTAGTCGGCGGTGAGGGCGTCGGCGTGGTGCACGACCGCCCCGCGAGGCTCGACGACCGAGCGCAGCGGCTCCTGGAGGTAGCGGTCGACCTCGATGGCGTGGACCTCGGCGCCGGTCTCGAGCAGCGCGAGCGTGAGCGACCCGAGGCCGGCCCCGATCTCGAGAACGAGGTCGCCCGTACCGACCTCGGCGAGGCGCGCGATTCGCCGCACCGTGTTGGGGTCGACCACGAAGTTCTGGCCTAACGCCCTCGACGGATGCAGCCCGTGGGTGCTCAGCAGCGACGCGAGTTCGGTCCTGGTATGGGTCACCAGGTCACTTTTACCGCAATGACCCCGACGCGCAGTGGCGCCAGCTGGGCGAACTGGGTCTCGTTGAGGTCGACCACCCGGTTGCCGTGGGCCGCCTCACGGTCGGTCACGATGCAGGTGATCGAGTGTCCGGTCGCCAGGTCGCGAACCCGGATCCGCGTCCCGGAGGGCAGGTACCACGTGGCGCAGTGCCCCGGGATGTACGAGTACCAGGTCGCGACGCCGATGCGGTAGCGCCCGGGCTTGCGTTTCACCGTCGTCGTCGTCACGCGCACGGTGGTCGTGGTGGTGGAGGTCGTCGTCGTCGGCACCAACGTGGTCGTGGTCGTCTGGCCCGGGTAGGTCGTCGTCGCGACCGGCACCGTCGTCGTGGTGGAGGTCGACGTCGTCGTGGTCGTCCTCTTCAGAGTCGTCGTCGTGGCGCGCCTCACGGTCGTCGTGGTCGTCGGCCTCGTCGGACGGGACCGGGGCCGCGTCGGCGAGACGACCAGCCTCACCGTGGCGTGCCAGGCCACCCGCGTGCCCGGGGCCGGCGACTGGCGAAGCACTACCCGCCACGTGCCGCTTGAACTCCCTGGTCCGCGCGTTGAAAAGTACAGCTGCGCGTGCCTCATGACGGCGAAGGTCCGGGCTCGGGATAGCCCAATCAGGCGTGGGACCCGTCGCGGCCCGTGGGGGGTGGCACGAGACACGGTGAGCGTCGCCTGGGCGTGCCAGGCGACGAGGGTGCCGGGGCGGGGCGACTGGGCGACGACCGTCGTCCACTCGCCCGTCGACGATCCCGGCCCGCGGGTCGAGAAGTACAGCCGGGCCGACCTCATCGCCGCGTAGACCTGCGCACGGCTGAGGCCGACGACGCGTGGCATGTGACGGGGCGCGTGGCTCGGTGAGGCGCCCACGTCGAGTGGGGCCACGAGTACCAGTGACAGCGCCAGCGCGCCGACCACGGTCAAAGACGACAACGGACGCCAGGGCGCCCGCCGGATTGATGCCCCCAGAACTCCACCCTCCACCAGGACAACGGGTCGCTAGCGAACTCCCCGCCCTACAACGCTAGGCACCGGGGAGCCCCGAGGCAACTCAGGCTCTGCGTCCCGCCAAACTGCCTGAACAGGGGAGGTTTATCGTGCCGGCAGGGCGAAGAGCCGAGCGGTGTTGGCGTAGGTGGCGTCGCGCAACTCACGAAAGGCGATCCCGCGCAATTCGGCCACAAACTCGCCCACCACCGTCACGAAGGCCGGCTCGTTGGTCCGCCCGCGGTAGGGCACCGGCGCGAGAAAGGGGCTGTCGGTCTCGACGTGGAGACGGTCGAGCGGCACCAGGCGAACCGCGTCGCGCAGCGAGCCCGCATTCTTGAAGGTCACGACCCCCGAGACCGAGATGTCGCACCCCAGCTCGAGGCAGGCCAGCGCCTCCTCGGGGCCGCCGGTGAAGCAGTGCACCACGGAACGCGTCGGCACGCCCTCGCTCGCGAGCACCTCGAACAGGTCGTCGAAAGCGTCGCGGGCGTGGATCACCAGGGCGAGGTCCAACTCGTGGGCGAGGGCGATCTGAGCGGCGAAGGCCCGGCGCTGGTCGGTTCGCGGCGCATGCTCGTAGAAGTAGTCCAGCCCGCATTCGCCGATGCCGACCAGGCGCTCGTGGCCCTGTCGGGCCAGTTCGGCAATCGCGCCGACGTCGCCGGCCGCCTCGTGGGGGTGCAGTCCGACGGTCGCGAAGACCTGGACCGGACCGCCAATCGCGGTCAGCGCCAGGGCCCCGCGCGAGGTCTGCTCGTCGGTGCCAATCACCACGACCCGGTCAACGCCGCCCTCGTAGGCCCGCGCCAGGATCTCGCGGACGTCGTCGGCGACCGGGCCGTCCTCGGCGAGGAACTGGTCCTGGAGGTGGCAGTGGGCGTCGACCCAGTGGCTCATGGCTCGGTCGCGATCCGCGGGAAGAGGGGCTCGCCCCGCTCGACTTTCGTGCCGCCGCGGTACTGACCCCAGGTCGCACTCTCGCTAAAGAGGCGATCGCTCGGCAATCCCGCGAGTCCGATCCGGCGCCAGATCTCTCGACAGACCCCGGGCATTGCCGGTGTCGCCAGGATTGTCACGAGCCGGATCGCCTCGAGAGCGTCGCCGAGCACGGCGTCGACCTCGGGACCGGGCCCCATCTTCCACGGGGCCCTCGACTCGAGGTAGGCGTTGGTCGCGCCGATGAGGCTCCAGGTCGCTTCGAGGGCGCTCTGGGGAGCGAAGCGGTTCCACCCCTCCGCCGACTCGAGGACCGCGCGCTCGGCTTCGGCGCGCAGGTCCGAGTCCGCGCTCGCCGCCGGACCGACGCCGGCGCACTTCGAGTCGACGACCGCGGTGACGCGCGCCACGAGGTTGCCGAGATTGTTCGCGAGGTCGGTGTTGTAGCGCTGGGTGATGCCCTCGTGGGAGAACTCGCCGTCGTTGCCGAGCGAGGTCTCGCGCAGGAGGAAGTAGCGCACCGGGTCGACGCCGAACTCGTTGGTGAGCAGCACCGGCGCGATGTCGCTCAGGCGCAGCTCGCCCTCGGCGGCCATGGTCTTGGAGAGCTTCTGGCCGCCGATCAAGAGCCAGCCGTGGACCTGGACGTGGCTCGGCGGCTCGAGGCCCGCGGCCATGCACATCGCCGGCCACCAGACGCAGTGGAAGCGGATGATCTCCTTACCAATGAGGTGGTGCGAGTGGGGCCACCACTCTTGCACCTCGTCCTCGTCGCGCCCGTAGCCGATCGCCGTCAAGTAGTTGATCAGGGCGTCGTACCAGACGTAGAAGACGTGCTCGCGGTCCCAGGGCACCGGTACCCCCCACGAGATCGAGGTGCGGGTGATCGAGATGTCGCGCAGCCCCCCCCTGATGAATGCGTGGGCCTCGTTACGCTTCGTTTCGGGGGTGACGAAGCCGGGGTGCTCGGCGTAGTGCGCCAGCAATCGGTCCTCGAAGGCGCTGAGGCGAAAGAACCAGTTCTCCTCCTCCATCTCGGTGAGGGCCCGGCCGTGGATCGGGCAGTTGCCCTCGACGCTCGCCTCGGGCGTGTAGTAGTCCTCGCAGCTCACGCAGTACAGGCCCTTGTAGACGTCCTTGTAGATGTAGCCGTTGTCGTAGATCGCGGTGAGGAACTTCTGAACGCTCTCGTAGTGGCGCGGTTCGGTCGTGCGGATGAAGTCGTCGTAGCTGACGTCGAGCGCGTCCCACGCCTCGCGGAAGCGCGCCGAGTAGCGGTCGGTCCAGTCGCGCGCCGACATGTCGTTCTTGGCCGCGGCGTCGGCCACCTTCTGGCCGTGCTCGTCGGTGCCGGTCAGGAACTTCGTCTCGTCGCCGATCAGTCGGTGCCACCTCGCCAGCGCGTCGGCGTTGACGGTGCAGTAGGCGTGGCCGACGTGCGGGGCGTCATTGACGTAGTAGATCGGGGTGGTGATGTAGAAGCGACCCATTCGTCAAGGGTACCGAATCAACCGCGCTCGTCGGCCCGACGCTCGAGCGCGAGCCGGTACACGACCCGGCGCGTGACCCCGAGCGACTCCGCGACGAACGCCACGGCGTCGCGGGTGGTGGCCCCCTCCTTGGACTGTTCGGCGAGCGCGGAGCGAATCACGTCGTCGCCCACCGGAGGCTCCGGGGGCGCACCCGCGAGGACGACGACGACCTCGCCGAGGACCTCGCGCGCGCCGATCCACGCCGCCACCTCGGCGAGCGTGCCGCGCAACACCTCCTCGTGCAGCTTGGTGAGCTCGCGCGCGACACAGACCCGGCGCTCGGGGAAGTGACTGGCCAACTCGGCGAGCGTCGCGCCCAGGCGCTGGGGCGACTCGAAGAAGACGATGGTGCGCGTCTCGTGGGCCCACTGCGCGTAGAGCCGCTCCCGATCGCCGGCCTTTCGCGCGACGAACCCCTCCATGCAGAATCGTTCCGTCACCAGCCCGCTCACCGACAGCGCCGCGACGACCGCGCTCGGACCGGGCGCGGTCGTCACCTCGAGCCCGGCGGCCGCCACGGCGGCGACGAGTCGTGACCCCGGATCGCTAATGCCCGGCGTCCCGGCGTCGCTCACGATGACGACAACCCGACCGGCGCTCACGTGCCCGACGACCTCCTCGCAGAGCGAGGCCTCGTTGTGCTCGTGCAATGCCCGAAGTCGACCGCGCACCGGGATCGAATGGGCGCTGAAGAGCGTGCTCGAGCGCCGGGTGTCCTCGCAGTAGACCAGGTCGGCGCTGGCGAGCAGGTCGAGCGCCCGGCGCGAGAGGTCGCCGAGGTTCCCGAGCGGCGTCGCGACGACGATGAGTCGACCCCGGGTCACGGTGTTCTCCACGGACGCCCCCTCGTTTGGCCAGATCTGCCCTGCACCCACTAACATTGTCACCTATGTCAAAGCGGACGGTAAAGCGCAAGCTTCGCGCGAAGAAGAAGGCCAACCACGGCAAGAAGCCGAACTGCGGCCGCGGCTAAGTCCGCCTACAGCACCCCGTCCCACGCGCAGCCCCGCTCCACCAGGACCTGGGACAGTCGCGTCGGCCGGTCGCTGACGATTCCGTCGACCCCCAGGTCGACCAGCCGTCGCATCTCGTCCTCTTCGTTGATCGTCCACACGTGCACCGCGAGCCGCGCGCCGTGGGCCGCCTCGACGAACCGCTCGTCAACCACGGTGATGTCGCCGAACGTCGCGGGCACCTGGAGCGCCTGGGCCGGCGGGACGGCGACCGGTCCTTCGGCGAGCGAGAAGAAGAACGCGGCCGTCTCGCCCGTCGCGGCCGACGTCGCCACCTCGGGCGCGAGCGCCCGGAACCTCTGGATCGCCCCGTCGAGGAACGAGGCCACGATGACCGAGTCGGTCCGCTCGAGACGGCGCAGTTCCGCGCAGAGGAGCTCCTCGTAGGGCTCGACGTCGGGGTCGCTTCGCTTGATGTCCAGGTTGAGGAGCACGCCCGGGAACCTCGTGGCGACCTCCTCCAAGGTCGCGATCCCGTAGTCGCGATCTGCCGGAGCGCGACCGCGAAGAACGTACTCGTGGTCGGGGCGACCGGGCGTCACCGCGTCGCCGGCGATCCACCAATAGGCGTTGTCCATCTCCACCAGCTGGGCGAGCGTGAGGTCGGCGATCTCGCCCCGGTGATCAGTCGTGCGATCGACCGTCTCGTCGTGACTGACCACGATATGACGGTCCAAGGTGGCGTGCACGTCCAACTCCACCGCCGAGGCGCCGCCCGCCAGGGCCTGGGCGATCGCCGCCAGCGTCGAGGACGGCCCTTCGAAGGACCCGCCCTGATGGGCGTAGTTGATGACCCGATGCGAGGTCCAGGGGGCCGTCACGGGCTCTCGACGCCGTTCGGGTACAGCCGCTGGCGCATTCGGTGCTCGAGGTAGAAAGCGAGACCCGGCACGAATCCGGCGAGGAACATGAGTGCGAGCAACCCGACGTTCAGGCGGTACTTCAGCACCACCTGGAAGCAGGTCACCATGTAGAGAGGGTAGAGCAGGACGCCGTGGCCGACGCCCACGACCTTGACGAACCACTGGAGGTGCTCCCAGAGGGACTGGTCCACGGCGTGCAGCAAGAGCGTGACGAACAGCGTGAGCAGCGTCGTGCCCGTGACGAACGACATCAGGCGGTAGCGGCGAAAGGCCGGGTCCATCAGTGGCCCCACAGCTTCTTCTTCGGCGACGCGGCGATCTGGGCGAGGTGGTTGTTGTAGGCGGCGAGGATCGGGTCCTCGAGTTCGCCGGCGGCCTCGCGCGCCGCGCGAGCCTCGGCGCGCTTGTGCTCTTCGAACTCGCGACGGGCCCTCTCCTGGTGCTCGGTGGCCTTCTCGAGGTTGAGCAGCGCGAACCAGCCGAGCACCCCAAAAATGCCGAACACCGGCCACTCAATTGCGTAGAAGTAGCTGAGCGAGCTGCCCTGGATCGCGCGGCCGACCTGCCACCACGCGGCGACGGCGCACACGCAGATCCAGGTCGCGAGCGCCAGATGAAGGCCGAGCGCCCGAGGGGAGAAATACTTCGACTTCACCGCACCATCCTACGGCGGGCCCTTAAGGCTCCCAGCCGGTCGTATGATGCCCACCGTGCCGTTGACAACGATTCAACCGTTCTCGTGGCACCACCTGAACCAGTGGCGGCTCGACGCCGTGCCGCTCGCGTTGCTCGTGGGGGCGGGCCTTCTCTACGTCCTCGCCACCCGACGTACCGGCGAGTGGTCCCGGTGGCGCACGACGTCCTTCGTCACCGGCCTCATCGTCACGTTCCTCGCCACCGAGACGGTGGTCGGCGTGTTCGATCGCGTGTACTTCGCGGACCACATGATCCAGCACCTGTTGTTGATCATGGTCGCCGCGCCGCTCTTCGCCCTGAGCGCCCCGCTGGACCTCGCCCACGCGGCCGGCTCCGACGGGCTGCGCCGCTGGCTCGACGGACGGCTGATGGCCGTGCTCACTCATCCCCTCTTCGCCTTCGCCCTCTACTTCGCCTTCATCCCCACGGCGCACCTGACGGGACTCTTCGACCTCATGCTGCGCCACGACTGGATCCACAACCTCGAGCACGTCGCTTTCCTCGTGACGGGCTACCTCTTCTTCCGCGTGGCCTTCGGCCTCGAGCGAGGCACGACGATCCACCGGGGGCTTCGCCTCGTCTACGTCATGGCGGCGGTGCCGGTCGACACGTTCACGGGGCTCGCCCTGGCGATGTCCTCGAGGGACCCCTTCCCCAGCTACGCCCGATTGGCGCCGACCGGGTCGACGGGCGCCTCGATCCTGGACGATATCCACCTCGGCGGGGCCATCATGTGGATCGGCGGCGACGCGCTGATGCTGCTCGCCTGCATCCCAATCGCCGTGGCGTGGGTGAAGTGGGAGACCGTGCGTACCGCCGAGCTCGACGCCGAGCTCGATCGTCAGGGCCTCTAGAGGAGTCCGGCCTGGATCGCCAGCTCCTCGAGGTCGCTCTCGGGGCGGGCCCCCAGGTGCGTGATGATCTCGCCCGCGCAGAGCGATCCGAGTTCGGCCGCCTCCACCGGGTCGGCCCCGAGCGCGAGCCCGTAGAGGAACCCCGACGCGAACATGTCCCCGGCGCCGTTCTGGTCGACGACGTGGTCGACCTCGTGGGCCGGTACGCTCACGACCCCCGACACGGTAGCGACGTCGGCCCCGAAGGGCCCGCGCGTGACGACCGCCAAGATGCCGAGCTCGTCGAGCGCCCCGAAGGCGGCCTCGAGAGTGGCGACGTTGAAGAGAGCGCGGATCTCGGTCTCGTTGGCGAGCAGGACGTCGACGTCCAGGGTCACGAGGTCGAGGAAGTCGCGGCGGTGGCGCTCGACGCAGAACATGTCCGACAGCGAGAGCGCCACCATCGAGTCGTGATCGTGGGCGAAGTTGACGACCTTGCGGATCGCCTCCTTGGCCGGCGGTAGGTCGAAGAGGTAGCCCTCGACGTAGGTGATCTCGGAGCGGGCAATCAAGCGCTCGTTGATGTCGGAGATCCGCAACTGGTTCGAGGCGCCCAGGTACGTCGCCATCGTGCGCTGGGCGTCGTCGGAGATGAAGACGTGGCACCGGCCGGTCGCGCCCTCGCCGTCGCTGGCCAGCGCGAGGTCGAGCTCGACGCCCATCGAGGCGAGGTCGTGGGTGAACCGGCGGCCGAAGTCGTCGTCCGCGACCTTGCCGATGTAGCCGCAGGTGCCCCCGAGGGCGGCGACCCCCGCGATCGAGTTGGCCACCGAACCGCCCGACATCTCAATGGTGGGGCCCATGGCGCCGTAGAACGAGTCGAGCTGGTGCTCCTCGATTAGGGCCATCGCCGCCTTGACGAGACCCAGTTCGCGAAAGACCTCCCGGGAGTCCTGCGTGATGATGTCGAGCATCGCGTTGCCAATCCCCGTCACCGCCAATCGATCGGGACCCGGCTTCGCGCGCAGTGAGACGGACGTGGGCGTATCTGTCACCTCACGAGCGTAGTTTCTTTGGACCTAAGGTTGAACGTTGTGAATACAACTCTGAACCCCTACCGCCTCGGCCGCTCCGTCGTCCCCTCCGCCTACCGGCTCTTCATCACGCCCGACCTCGACGCGGCCACCTTCGCCGGTCGCGTCGAGGTCGACGTCGTCGTCGAGGAGTCGAATCGTCACTTAACGCTGCACGCACTCGACCTCGTGCTCGGCGCCGCGACCCTCACCGCGGCCGGCACGAGCCTGCGCTCGGTCGACGTGCGCGAGGACCGCACCTACCAGACCACGACGTTCCTCTTCGACCATCCCCTACCCCTGGGCCCGGCCGTCGTCGAGATCGCCTTCACCGGGGTCCTCAACGATCTGCTGGCGGGCTTCTACCGCTCGAAGTTCACGGACGCCGACGGCGTGGTGCACACCATTGCGACGACGCAATTCGAGCACTCCGACGCCCGACGGGCCTTCCCCTGCTGGGACGAGCCGTCGTTCAAGGCCACCTTCCAGGTGAACCTCACGGTCCCGGACCACCTCGCGGCGTACTCCAACTCTCCGGTGACCTCCAACACCGACCTGGGCAACGGCCAGCGCACCGTCAGCTTCGCCACGACGATGAAGATGTCGACGTACCTCGTGGCGTTCGTCGTGGGGCCGTTCGAGGAGACGCCGGCCCACGACGTCGGCGGCGTGCCGTTGCGCGTCGTCTTCCCGACCGGCAAGGGCCACCTCACCGCTCTCGCCCTCGAGGCGGGCGCGCACGCGCTGGCCTTCTTCTCCGAGTACTTCGGCATCGCCTACCCCGGCGACAAGCTCGACATGGTCGCCATCCCGGACTTCGCCTTCGGCGCCATGGAGAATCTCGGGTGCATCACCTACCGCGAGTCGGCGCTGCTCGTCGACCCGGCGACCGCGTCGCTGACCGAGATGCAGCGTGTCGCCGCCATCGTGGGCCACGAGATCGCCCATATGTGGTTCGGCGACCTCGTCACCATGGAGTGGTGGGAGGGCATCTGGCTGAACGAGGCCTTCGCCACGTTCATGGAGGTACTGTGCACCAACGACATGCGTCCCCAATGGAAGATGTGGGTCAACTTCGGCGTCGACCGCGACGGCGCGCTGCAGGTCGACGGGCTGCACTCGACGCGACCGATCGAGTTCGAGGTCGTCTCACCGGACGACACCAACGGCATGTTCGACGTCCTCACCTACGAGAAGGGCGGTTCGGTGCTGCGCATGCTCGAGCAGTACCTGGGGGCCGACACCTTCCGCGACGGCATTCGGGTCTACCTGGCGCGCCACAGCTACGCCAACACCATCACGACCGACCTGTGGGACGCCCTCGAGGAGGTCTCCGGCCATCCGGTGCGCGACATGATGGAGACCTGGATCCTCCAGGGCGGTCATCCGCTCGTCACCCTCGAGAACGGGGTGATCTCCCAAGAGCCCTTCGCGTACGGTCCGGCCGGGGAGTCGAGCTCGATCGGCTCGTCGTGGCTGACCCCGGTGCTGACCCGATCGCTGAAGGGTGGGCCAGTCAGCCGTCACCTGCTCGGCGGCACCGCGCTGCCGGTCACCGACACGGAGCCGGTGGTACTCAACGCGGGCGGCTCGGGCGTCTTTCGCTCGCGCTACGGCCGAGCCGAACTGGCCGAGATCGCCGATCACCTGGGCGAGCTCGAAGAGCTCGAACGTGCCACGATGGTCGCCGACAGTTGGGCCTCGCTGCTGGCGGGCCGCGTCACCGTCGCCGAGGGGCTCGCCATCGCCCGCGGACTCGAGAACTTGGACGAACCCACGCCCTGGGGCACCGTCGCCACCGCGGTCGACTACGTGCACCGAGCCCTGGACGAGGATCGGCGCGGGGCCGTCGTCGAGACGGTGCGCGAACTCTTCGCTCCCCAGTTCGAGCGCCTCGGTTGGGACGCGAGGCCGGGCGAGAGCGAGCGGACCCCCCAACTGCGCGCCATCGTGATCGGCACCCTCGGGACGATCGGCGCCGACGAGTCGGTCCGGGCCGAGGCCCAGCGCCGCTTCGAGGCCGACACCATGGACGGCAACCTCGCCCCGGCGATCATGCGCGTCGTCGCCCGCGAGAACCGCCCGGGAACCTACGAGACGTTCCTCGAGCGATACCACCACGCCCCGAACCCCCAGGTGGAGCAGCGCTACCTCCACGCGCTCGGCGCCTTCGGTGACGAGCGCATCGCCCTCGACGCGGCCACTCGGTGCTTCGAGAGCTTCCGCACCCAGGACGCGCCGGTCGTGCTCGGACTGCTTACCCGCAACGAGCACACTGGTCCCGCGGTCTGGCGATACCTCACCGGACGATGGGACGAGGCCGTGGCGAGGTTCCCCGCGAGTGCGCACGACTACATGGCCCTAGGACTACCGACGTTTATTCGCGACGCCGCCCTCGCCGACGAGGTGGAGAGGTTCCACACCGAGCACTCGCTCGGCGGCGAGCAGCGCACCGTCGTGCAGCAGATTGAGCGGATGCGCGTCGGTCTCGCCTTCGCTCAGGCCGTTCGCCGGCAGCTCTAGGCGCCGTCGATGACCGTCGGGACGTTCGCGGGCATCTTCGCCCTCATGTTCGTCCTTGAGCTGCCCGACAAGACATTCATCGCGACCGTCGTCATGTCGACGAGGGCCCGCCCCGCGATGATCGTGATCGGGGCGTCGGTCGCCTTCATTCTCCAGATGGGCCTCGCCGTCGGGGCCGGTTCGCTGCTCACCCTCATACCAACTCGCTGGAAGGACCTCGTCGTCGGGCTGCTCTTCCTCGCCGGCGCCGCGTACCTGCTACTCGTCTCGGAGGCGCACGAGCAAGCCGCGGGCGAGCGCGAAGCCGCGCCCGAGCGTCGCGCCACCCGGTGGAAGGAGATGTCGACGGCCTTCGCCGTCATCTTCATCGGAGAGTTCGGCGACCTGACCCAGATCCAGGCGGCCAACTTCGAGGCGAAGCTGCACCAGCCGCTGGAGGTGTTCCTCGCCTCCTCGATCGCCATGGTCGGCGTCTCGTTCCTCGGCGCCTACGGCGGGGCCGCCCTCGTGCGCGTCGTGCCGCTGGCCCGCATCCGGGTGGTGGGCGGTCTCATCTTCGGCGGCCTGGGCCTCTGGACGCTCCTATCCTTGGTGGTCTGATGCGCCACGACAATCTGTTGGACTTCGCCGACACGGTAAAGGGCTTCATGCCCCGTGAGGAGGGCCTCGCGCTGTACCGCCACGGCGCCGCGCACGGCGAGCGCTTCCCCGAGGGCACCTGGCTCGAGGTCGGCGCGTGGTGCGGCAAGTCGGCCGTCTACCTCGGGGCGGCGGCCGAGGCCTCGGCTTGCGTGCTCTACTCCCTCGACCACCACCACGGCAGCGAGGAGCACCAGGAGGGCTGGGCGCACTTCGACCCGACGTTGGTCGACGATCACGACGGCCGGCTGAACACCCTGCCGACCTGGCAGCGCACGATCGCCGACGCCGGGCTGGAGTCGACCGTGCTCGGCCTCGTAGGGCCGAGCACGCGCGTGGCGGCCCACTTCGCCCAGCCGCTCGAGCTGCTCTTCATCGACGGCGGCCACGGCGCAGAGGTCGCGTGGGCCGACTTCCGGGCCTGGACTCCGAAGGTCGTCGCCGACGGTCTCTTGATCATCCACGACGTTTTCGAGGACCCCGGCGACGGCGGGCGTCCGCCCTACGAGATCTACCTGGCCGCCCTCGAGAGCGGGCAGTTCATCGACGTAGCGACCGAGGGGTCGCTACGGGTGCTGCGTCGCGTCTAACGCGCTAGCGGGCAGCCCGGCTCGGCGAGGTCGACCGGTCGGGGCAGGAAGTCGTGGCGGAACAGCCCCGACGCGCCGCTCGACGAGGTCAGCGCGTCGGCGGCGAGGATGACCGCCGCCGAGGTGTACGACGTGGTCTCGAGCCCCGGGAAGGTGACCTCCTGGGGGTAGGCGATCCCGGTCCAGTAGGCGCCGTCCTCGCGACGGTGGCGCCGGGTGTAGCTGAACAGGTCAAGGGCCCGGCTGGTGAGGCCGAGCGCGTCGAGCGCGAGGACGCACTCGGCCGTCTCGGCGGCGGTGACCCAGTCGCTCGTCGACACGCAGCGCACCCCGTGGCCGTCCATCACGTGGCGCTCCCAGCCGTCGTCGATACGCGCCTCTCCGGCCGCGCCGCCGAGGGCGCCCGAGAATATCGGGTAGTACCAGTCCATCGCGAACTCGTTCTTGGGCGCGAAGGCGCCGGGGTGGTGGGCGACGGCGTGGCCGAGGCGCCCCGCGGCCAGCTCCCACTCGGGCCTCGCGTGCCCGAGTCGCTCGGCGAGGGCGACCGCGCTGCAGAGGGAGTGGAATATCGACGACGAGCCCGTCAAAAGCGCGTAGGACTCGGGCTGGCCGATCGAGTCGAGCGACCAGCGCACGGTGCCGTCGTCGAGCTGCCAACGGAGTACGAACTCAACGGCGCGCTCGATCGCGGGCCAGACCTCGACGGCAAAGTCCACGTCGTCGGTGGCGAGCACGTAGTGGTGGGCCCCGGCCGCCAGGTAGGCGCAGACGTTGGTGTCGAGGCGCATATCCTTCACGCGCTCGCCGACGTAGTAGTTGAACCAACTGCCGTCGCCAAGCTGGTGGGCGACCAGCCAGCGGTACGCGGCTCGGGCCTCGGCGGCGTAACCGGTCACCGTGAGGGCCATCGCGGCCTCGACGTGGTTCCACGGATCGCAGTGGCCTCCCGGGAACCAGGGGATCTGGCCCGAGGGGACCTGCAGGGAGGCGAGGTGGGCGGCCGTGAGGGCGATCTCCTCGCTCGACAGCAGCCCGGGCACGCCGGCGAGGGAGGTCGCCGTCGACGTCACGACGACGCCGGCTTGGCGAGGTAGAGGACGATCGACTTGCCCATCAACGGCGACAGCACCCGTTCGGCGCAGCGGGTGGTGCGCGGGGCCTTCATGATGTCCCACACGAGTAGGCGGTGGTAGGCCCGTACCAACCAGTTCTTCTCGTTCGTCGTTCCCACGAGGCACTTCAGCCACCAGTAGGGGCTATGGAGCCCGTGGGCGTAGTGGTGGCCGGTCACTTGCAGGCCGACCGAGCTCAGGCGCGCCGCGAGGACCGAGCGCCGGTAAATCCGGATGTGGCCGCCGGGCACGTTGTGGTAAGCGTCCGAAAGCGCCCAGTTGACCAGCTCGGGCCCGAACCGCGGCACCGTGACCGCCATCGTTCCCCCGGGGCGCAGCACCCGGGTCAGCTCGCGCATAGCGCCGACGTCGTCGGGGATGTGCTCGAGGACCTCCGAGCAGATCACGCGATCGAAGGCCCCGTCGGGGAACGGCAGGTGCAACGCGTCGCCCTGGACGGCCGCGGAGTGCAGGGTCAGCGCGTCAAACTCGCCGGCGGCGGCCATTGCCGCGAACATCGCGACCACGCCCTCGACCTCGTCGCGACCGGCGTCGAGGGCGACCACGTCGGCGCCCCGGCGCGCCGCTTCGAAGGCGTGGCGCCCGAATCCGCATCCCAGGTCCAGCATCCGATCGCCGCGCGCGAGGCCCAACCGGTCGTAGTCGGCCGTCAGCATCAGTCGAAGTCCATCGATTCGGGCAAGGGACGTCCCGAGAGAATCGCGTCGTAACAGGCCGCCGTGCCGCGAGCGGTCACCTCCCACGTGAAGCGCTCCATCACGCGACGGCGTCCCGCGGCGCCGAGGCGGTTCCGGAGCCCCTCGTCGTCGAGGAGCCGACGGATCGCGTCGACGAGGGCCTCGGGGTCGTTGGGCTCGACCAGCAGGCCGGTCTCGTCGCTCAACCCCACCACCTCGGGTAGCGCGCCGCCGGTCGTCGCCACGACGGGTACGCCGCAGCTCATCGCCTCAATCGCCGGCAGCGAGAATCCCTCGTAGAGGCTCGGCACGATCGCCACTTCGGCCTCGCCGTAGAGGCGGGCCAAGTCCTCGTCGCTGACGCCGGTGATCGTCGTCACGATGTCCGTGAGGCCCAGGCGCTCCAGGGCGTTGGCGACCCGGCCCTTGGGACGGGGCTGGCCGATCACGATGAGGTCGATGTCGCGCTCGGTGCGCAGCTTGGCGATCGCTTCGAGCAGGGGCACGAGACCCTTCATGGGCACGTCGCTGCTGGAGGTGACCATCAGACGGCCCTTTTTCTTCTCGACGTCGTCGTAGGGGCGAAACACCGTCTGGTCGACCCCGACCGGCACGACGGTGAGGCGCTCCAGGGGCACCTTCATCTGGGCGTTGATGTCAACCTTGGAGTTGTGCGACACGGTCAGCACCGCCGGCAGGCGCTTCACCACGCGCACCTGCATGCGCAAGAAGCCGAACCAGCGCCGGGTGTTGAAGCGCTTCCAGGCCGTTTCGGCGTGGTCTAACGCAATGGAGCGATCGACGGTGATCGGGTGGTGCAACGTCTCGAGGACGGGCCAGCCACTGCGGTACAGCGCCAGGATGCCCGTACCAATGCACTGATCGTCGTGGATGATGTCGAAGTCGGCCCGCCGGCCCTTTAGGACCTTGGCGATGCGCATCGAGTACGCGAGCGGCTCGCCGAAACCACCGCTCAGCATGACCGCGAACTCGGTCAGGTCGGCCCGCGACGTGAACTCCCTACGGGCGGGGATCCGGAAGGGGTCGGGGTCGCGGTAGAGGTCCAGGCCCGGGACGGCCGTGAAGCCGACGCCCTCGTCGAGCTCGGGCCACGGAGGGCCCGAGAAGACTTCGACGCTGTGACCGAGGCGCACGAGTTCGCGGGTCAGGTGGCGCGTGTAGACGCCCTGGCCGCCGCAGCGCGGGTTGCCGCGGTAGAGCAGGAAGGCGACACGGTGCTTGCCGGGAGCGGCCGGGCGGGCCGGCACGTGACCGGGCGTCGTGATGGTCGCCGATCGGGCCCAGGACGCGCGAGTCTCGGCAATGGTCTGGCGGAGGGTGCGGGGCACGGGCCAACTTTCGGGGATTCGCAGTCCTCTATTCTCGCCCAGATCGCCTGAGGGGCACAAATGGCCTCGAAGGGGCCTGCCGTCGTTGGCTACGCTGCCAGATATGGATCTGACGTACCCCCCCGAAGCCGAACTGTTCCGCGCCGAAATCCGCGCCTGGCTCGAGGAGAACCTGCCCCCGGGCTGGACCGAACCGGGCTTTACGATGAGCCCGGCCGAGCGGCGCGCCTTCAACGAGAGCTGGAACCCGAAGCTCTTCGCCGGTGGATGGATCTGCGCCGGATGGCCCGTCGAGTACGGCGGCAAGGGCCTCTCGCTCCTCCAGCAGGTCGTCCTCAACGAGGAGTTCGCCAAGGTCGGCGCGCCGATGCGCGCCGACTTCTTCGGCGACACCCTGGTGGGCCCGACGATCCTCCAGTGGGGCACCGAGGAGCAAAAGAAGGAGTTCATCCCCGGCATCCTGCAGGGCAAGATCGCCTGGTGCCAGGGCTTCTCCGAGCCCGACTCCGGCTCGGACCTCGCGAGCCTGACGACGAGCGCGGTCTTGGACGGCGACGAGTGGATCATCAATGGCCAGAAGGTCTGGACCTCCCAGGCCCAGCACGCCGACTACGTCTTTTTGATGGTGCGCACCGACCCTGACGCGCCCCAGCACGCCGGCATTAGCTACCTGTTAGTGCCGATGCACCAGCCCGGCGTCGAGGTCCGCCCGATCATCCAGGTCGACGGATCGGGCGACTTCAACGAGGTCTTCTTCACCAACGCGCGCTGCCCCAAGGGCAACGCCGTCGGCGGGGTCAACAACGGATGGAAGGTCGCGATGACCACGCTCGGCTTCGAGCGGGGCTCATCATCGACGACGAGCTACCGACGCTTCTTGAAGGAGTGGGAGCAGATCGTGAAGGAAGCCAAGCGCCTCGAGAAGAACGGCGACCAGCGCGTGCGCAACGAACTCGTGAAGGCCTGGGAGCGTTGCAAGATCATGGAGATCAACGGTTATCGCTCGCTCACCGACTCGCTGAACGGCACTCACCACACGGCGCTCTTGGGCGCGTGCAACAAGATGTTCTGGTCCGAGGCGCACCGCGCGACGATGGAACTCGCGATCGCCGTGATCGGCATGGAGGGCCAGATTCTCACCGGAGGCTCGTCCAACGACGAGGTCGAGCCGGGACTGCGCCGCGGCCGGGCCGACTACCCGGTCTCGGAGTTGCAAGGCTCGTTCTTCTTCAGCCGCTCCGAGACAATCTGGGGCGGCACGGCCGAGATCCAGCGCAACATCATCGGCGAGCGCGCCCTCGGACTGCCCAAGGAGCCCAAGCCCCTCAAGGTGTAGCTGTGGTTCAGGCGGTCCGGAGAATCGAGGCCGCGCGCGGGCCGGCGCGCAGTTGGGCGACCAGCATGAGACCGGTCGCCAGTGTGACCATCGCGCCGACGAAGATCCCGATCCTCGGGTCGGTCCCGGCGATTATGAGCCCGACCAGCGGCGCGCCGATCGGCGTCGTGCCGAGGAAGGCCATCGCGTAAAGGCTCATCACGCGCCCGCGCATGTGCTCTACCGAGTTCAGTTGCAGCGTGGCGTTGGCGCTGGATAGGAAGGCAATGGAGAAGGCCCCCGTCGGGACCATCGCGACCTCCGCGAGCACGATCGTCGGGGCGAACGCGACGAGGGTCATGGAGAGTCCGAAGCCCAGAGCCAGCACGGCGAGCAGCCGCGGCGTCGGCCGCGAGCGGTGCGCAACGTAGAGCCCCCCGATAATGGCCCCCACACCCATGGCGCCCATCAGCAGGCCGTAGTGGGCCGCCGAGTGCTCGTGGAAGGTGATTCGCGCGAGCAGCGGCAGGGTGACCGTGAAGTTGAAGGCGAATAGGCCGATCAGAGCGACCGAGGCGATCACGTTGCGCAACGCCGGCGTCTCCCATACGTAGCGCAGTCCGAGGCGAAGCTGGCCCCGTTGGCGCTCGACGATCCGCATCGGCAAGAACTCCGCCTGGCGCATCATCGCCAGCGCGACCAGGACCGCGACGAAGGACGCCGCGTTCACGTAGAAGCACCCGGCCGTGCCGATGAGTGCGATGAACGCCGCGGCGATGCCGGGGCCGATTACCCGTCCGGCGTTCATCAGCACGCTCTGGAGGCTGACGGCGTTGGTGATGAGGTCGCGCCCGACCATCTGCTGGACGAAGGCTTGGCGCGCGGGGACGTCGAAGAGATTCACGATGCCGAGCCCGAAGGCGATCACGTAGACGGTCATCGGCACCACGTGGTGAGACGTAATCAGCACGCCCAGGGCCAGTGCCAGGACTCCGGCGGCGCCTTGGGTGAAGTAGAGGATTCGACGCTTGTCGTAGCGATCGGCGATCAGCCCGCCGTAGGAACCGGCGAGCAGGATGGGTAGGTACTGCAGCGCCACCGCGATGCCCAGGTCCAGCGACGAGCCCGTCAGCTGCAGGATGAGCCAGCCCTGGGCGACCGACTGCATCCACGTCCCCGAGACCGAGATGAGCTGGCCGAAGAAGTAGAGCCGGAAGTTGCGGACCTTCAAGGCGGCGAAGGTGCGCGACGACATCTGTTGGGCGGTCACTCCTCCTCCAACAGCGCCTCGAGGAAGGCGACGAGCCCCTCCGCCTCACGGCGGTCCGAGGGCGAGAGCGCGAGCAGGCGCCGTTCGAGAAACTCGGTCTTGCGCTGGCGGATGCCCTCAAGCTCTCGACGGCCCAACGCCGTGATCTGTACGCGGGTGCAGCGCCGGTCGTCGAGGTCGGGCACGCACTTGATGAGTCCGGCCACCTCCATGACCTGGACCAGCCGGGTGACCGACGGGGGCTGGATCTGCTCGGCCAGGGCGAGGTCGCCCAGTGACGGGTGGTCGAGTTTCTCGACCGAGGAGAGCATCGAGGCCTGCGCCGGTGAGACGCCGCCCAGGGCCGAGTAGCGCAGCTTGCGGTTCAGGCGCGTGATCGCCCGACGGAGGCGTGCGGCGGTCTCGGCGGTAGTTGTGGTTTCCATTAGTTCACCTAACTAAATAATACCGTACGTTGGTGGTTCTCGAGCGGAAATCTTGTACTTAGAGCTGGCGGTAGCGCGGCACGTAGCCGCCGGCGCCGAGGGACATCGAGTCCTCGGGGTCCATAGAGTCGTCGACGCCCCCGATAACCTCGGTGACCCACGCCAGTCGGTCCGTCAGGATCCGGGTGACGCCACCCTGCAGGGTGTCTGATGAGATGGCGCAGCTCGAGCACGCCCCCTGGAGCTGGACCTCGACCACGCCGGTCTCGACGTCGGCGCGCAGCAGGACGAGATCCCCGCCGTCGGCCTGCACCGCCGGACGCATCAGGTCGAGCAGCGCGTTCAGCGCCTTCAACCTGGTCGATCGCTCCTGGTCGGACAGTTCCATAGCCCCAGTCTGCCGTGAAAACCGTGGCGCGTGACGTCGGCCCCGTTCACTACGATGAACCGCGTGGCTCAGGTAATGAAGTGGGGCGTCGACGAGATCGACCTGTCGGACCTGGAGTTCTGGAAGCGGCCTTGGCCCGAGCGCGAGGCGGCCTTCGCCACATTGCGCGCCGAGCGGCCCATCGCCCACTTCAACGACCCGGACATGGCGAACCTCTCGATGGTCTTTCCGCCGGGCAACGGACACTACGCGCTGACCCGGCACCGCGACGTCGCCGAGGCCTCGCGCCATCCCGAGGTCTTCCTCTCGGGACCGGGCGCCGTCTCCCAGTACGACCTGCCGCCCGAGATGGTGGAGTACTTCTCGGGTATGATCTCGACCGACAACCCGAAGCACGCGAGGCTTCGTCGGATCGTCTCGAACGCCTTCAACCCGCGCAACGTCCGAGGGGTCGAGGACTCGATCGAGCGGGTGGCCGCCGAGATCCTCACCCGGGCCCGAGCGGAGGGCTCGGGCGATTTCGTCACCGACATCGCCGCGCCCCTCCCATTGGTCATCATCTGCGACATGATGGGCGTGCCGCCGAGCGAGTACGCCACGGTCCTGCGGTGCTCTAACGCCATCCTTTCAATGGGCGACCCCGACGTGATCGGCGAAGGGACCGACCCGATTGTGGCCGTACTCGAGGCCGGAGGCACGCTGACGTCGATTATGCAGGACCTCGGCAGCTACCGGCTCGACAACCCGATCGACGACATCACCAGCGCGCTCGTCAACGCCGAGATCGAGTCCGAGAAGCTCACGCAGCAAGAGCTCGCCTCCTTCTTCGTACTACTGGTCGCGGCGGGCAACGAGACGACCCGTACGGCACTCGCCCACAGCCTGCACGCAATGACCGAGCACCCCGACCAGCGCGACCGACTGGCCGGTGACTTCGAGGGACTCGCGAAGACCGCGACCGACGAGATCGTCCGGTGGGCGTCGCCGGTGATCTGGATGCGCCGCACGCTGTCGCGCGACTACACCCTCTCGGACGTCGACATGAAGGAGGGTGACAAGGTCCTGCTGTACTACAACTCGGCTAATCGCGACGAGACGGTCTTCCCCGAACCTTTCGTCTTCGACGTCGGCCGCACGCCCAACGACCACTACGGCTTCGGCGCGCCGGGCCCCCACTTCTGCCTCGGCGCCCACCTCGCGCGACGCGAGATCACCGTGATGTGGCGCGAGATGCTGGCCCAGACCCCCCGCATCCACGCCACGGGCGCCCCTCAACAGTTGGCGTCGAGCTTTGTGAACGGGATCAAGCACCTCCCCTACAGCTTCTAGGACTTGGGGCCTTTAGGAAATGCGGATGCTAGGACTTGCGGTCGGCGACCGCCTCGTCGAATGATCGCAGCGCTCGGGGTCCCCAGACCGTGCCCGGACCGCCATTCATCATGATTGCGACACCGATCGCCTCGGCCAACTCTTGACGGGTCACGCCGTTGCGCACGGCGCTCCGGGCGTGGCTGACGATGCAACCGTCGCACTCGCGGGTGATCGCAATCACGATCGCGAGCAGTTCCTTCGTGGCCACCGGAAGTTCGCCCGCCGCCATCGACGCGGCCGACATGGTGGCGTAGCCCTTCATCACCTCGGGGATCAGTCCTCGCAAGTCAATCGCCGGCTGGCGGAGCTCTTCGCGGACCTCGTGCATGCTCTCCATTGGCACCTCCGCACAGCAGCGTAGCGAATGCGCGGGGCCCTCTCCGCCTGAACTGTCGCCCCGTCTCCCTAGGATGTCGCGATGTCCGTGATCGACGAACTCCTCGCCAACAACCGCACATACGTCGCGCGCCACGGGCACCGAGAGCTGGCCACGACGCCGGAGCTGCAACTCGCGGTGTTGACGTGCATGGACTCGCGGCTCGACCTCTTCGGTGCCCTCGGCCTCGACCTTGGTGAGGTCCATCTCATCCGCAACGCCGGCGGCCTCGCCACCGACGACGCCGTCCGTTCGCTACTACTGAGTCAGCGCCTCCTCGGTACCACCGCAGTGATGGTGATCCACCACACCCGCTGCGGACTAGAGACCTTCGACGAGGAGACGATGCAACGAGACGTCGAGTCGGCCCTCGGGGAGCGACCACGTTTCCGGCTGGGGGCCTTCGCCGACGTCGACGCCGACGTGCGTTTGACCGTCGAGACCCTTCGCGCCAGCCCGTTCGTCGACGGCACCGAGGTCCGGGGATTCGTCTTCAACGTCGACGACGGCGGATTACGCGAGGTCGAGGTCTAGTTACTTCTTGAAGCCCTGGCTCGACCGCTCGTAGCACTCGCGCAAATACAACCGGTGGGGCGCTCTCGCGGACGTCGCAAATCGTGAGTTTCGTCCAGTAGCGGCCCCGAGAACCAGCGACGACGCGGCAACGTCGCCGTCGGCGATCAAGCGGTCCGAGTTGCCATCCACTAGCCCCGAGGGTCGATTGGCGTCATCACTCCTACGGCCCTCTCGACGACCTCGGCGGCGTCGAGGCAGAGGTCGTCGCGAAACATGTCGCCCATAATCTGCACTCCGGTCGGCAGCCCGTTCGCCAGGCCCGTCGGCACGCACGCCGCCGGAAGTCCGAGCAGGTTGGCCGGTGTCACGAAGCGAATGGTCTCGACGACTTTCATGGCGGATTCCCTGTCCAGGATGTCGAATCCGTGCTCGAACGGCGGTTGCGTCCACGTTGGTCCGACGATCAGCGGGTAGTTGAGGAAGAACTGACGCCACGCTCGCGCGACCTTGAAACGGTTCTGGTGCATCAACTCGAGTGACTCGGCCGTCATCAGCGGAAAGTCAGCGCTGGCCAGCTCGAGGAACTTCCGGCCGCCCTCGCCCATCACCGCCATGTTCATCGGACCGGTCAACTGGAAGTTCGCAGTCATGAGTTCCGCCCACCCGATGTAGGACTCGAACAGCATCGGCGGTTCGACCTCCTCTACCTCGTAGCCGGCGGCCTCGAGCGCCCGTCCGGCGATCCGCACGCCCTCGGCGATGTCCCCGTCGGTCTCGCCGCCGAAGGGCTCGGGCACCAGGGCGACCCGTCGGGCCACGGGCTTCCCACGAAGCGGCACGTCGAACGTTTGGGGGTCGTTCCGATGCGCGCCCATCAGGACCTCGAGGCCGAGACGGACGTCGGACACGTGACGGGCCAGCACGCCATCGGCGTGCATGACCTGGGAGTTGAACGCGGTCTCGGTAAGCGCGCTCGGATTGCCCGAGGGCACCCGACCGCGCGAGGGCTTGATCGAGGCGATTCCGCAAGCGAAGGCCGGATTACGCAGTGAGCCGCCAATGTCATTGCCGAGGCCGATCGGGCTCATCCCGGCCGCGATCGCCGCCGCCTCGCCGCCCGAGGACCCCCCGGCGGTGCGGCCTCGCTGCCACGGATTGTGCGTGGCACCGTAGAGCGACGATTCGGCATTCACCCGGAGCCCCAGGTCGGGCATGTTGGTGCGCGCGAGGGCGACGGCCCCAGCCGCGCGCATGCGCTCGACCGTCGGCGCGTCCTCGGTGGCCATGAAGTCCTTCAGCGTCTCGCAACCCTCGGTGGTCGCGTAGCCGGCCACGTCGAGGTTGGTCTTGATCGTAAAGGGGACGCCGTGCAACGGCCCGACGGGACCACCGGACTTCAGTGCCGCGTCGGCCGCGTCGGCCTCGAGCCGGACCTCGTCCGGGCGGACTTCCACGACGGCGTTCAACCGCCCGTTCACCTCGTCGATCCTCGCGAGGTGCGCTTCGACGACCTCACGCGACGAAGTCGTTCCATTGCGGATCATCTCGGCCAATGTCGTCGCCGACTGCTGCCAGAGTTCTGCCATGACGGTCCCCTCGTTCGATGTCGGGGACAGTTTGCCACGTCGCGACGTGCTCTCCCGTCAGTCGAGGGTCAGCCGAAGCGGCCCTGGATGTAGTCGAGGGTGCGCTTGTCGTGGGGGTCGTTGAAGATCTTCTCGGTGGGCCCGAACTCAATAAGTTCGCCGGCGCGGTCCTCGCCCATGAGCAAGAAGGCGCAGTCGTCCGAGACCCGGAAGGCCTGTTGCATGTTGTGGGTCACGATGATGATCGTCACCCGGTGCTTCAGTTCGCTCATCAATCCCTCGATCGCCTGGGTGGCGATCGGGTCGAGCGACGAGGTCGGCTCGTCCATCAAGAGGATCTCCGGCTCGACCGCGAGGGCGCGGGCGATGCAGAGCCGCTGCTGCTCACCGCCCGAGAGGGTGACGGCGTGGGCCTTCATCCTCGACGACACGCTGTCCCAGAGCGCCGCGGCGACGAGGGCCGACTCGGCGGCCTCGTCGAGCAGCGACTTCTTCTTGATCCCGTTGAAGCGAAGTCCCGAGACGACGTTGTCGTAGATCGACATCGTGGGGAAGGGGTTCGGCCGCTGGAAGACCATCCCGATGCGACTGCGCAGCAACGTCGTCGGGAGGTTACCGCCATAAATATTGACGTCACCGAGTTTGATCTCTCCGGTGACCCTGGCACTCTTGGTCAGGTCGTGCAGTCGATTGAGCGCGCGCAGCAAGGTGGTCTTGCCTGAGCCCGAGGGTCCGATGAGCGACGTGACCCGATTGGCCGTGACATCGAAGGTTGCGTTGCGGATGGCGGTGCGGCCGTTGAACGAGACGGCGACGTCGCGAAGGCTCATGGCGGTCGCTCCGGGTAGCGGGTCGGTAAATATGTCCTTGATGACGGTGCTCCCGGTCTCGATCGACTCCATTAGTGCCGTTCCCTTCTCATTCGCGCCGACATGAATCGACTTCCCAGGCTCAGCACCATGACCATGATTACCAAAGTTAAGGCCACGCCCCAGGCCGCCGCTCGCTGACTGGGGTACTGCGAACCGGAATAGTTGTACGCGAGAAGTGGCAGCGCCGACATCTGGTGCACGGGGTTCCACGTCCAGTTAGACGACGCGCCGATGACGAGCAGGATGGGGGCCGTCTCGCCCATGGCCCGCGCCAGCGAGAGCAGCACGCCGGTGATCACGCCGGGCATCGCCGCGGGGATGATGATCTCGCGGGTGACCTTCGAGTTGCGCGCGCCCAGGGCGAGGCCGGCCTCCTTCAACGTCGTGGGGACCCCGCGAAAGGCGATCTCGGAAGCCTTGGCGATTACTGGCACCATGAGCACCGCCAGCGCCACGATCCCCGCGAGTCCCGAAAAGGCCTTCATCGGCACGACGACGTACTCGTAGGCAAAGACTCCGAGGAGGATCGACGGGAGTCCGGTCATGATCTCGGTGATCGCTCGCAGGAAGTTGGCGACGCGCGTCGAGGATTCGGCGAGATAGAGACCGACGAGCACGGCGAGAGGAATCGCAATGAGCCCGGCGAGGCCGTCGATGATGACGGTTCCCTCGATGGCGTTGCCGATACCGCCGATCGCGTTTTGGGCCACGAGGCTCGGCTGGGTCGGCAGAGTGTGCAGGAACGGCCAGCTCAGTGAGGCAATCCCCTTCTGCAGCAGCGCAATGACCACCGAACCGAGCGGCACGAGCGCGAGGAGGAAGGCCGCGAGCAGCGCGAATACGTAGATTCTCGAAATCAACGTTCGGCGCCCGATGGTGTGGGCCGCGCGCTCGTGGATCTTCTGGCGACGCTCGAGGATCGGGTCGGGGGGCAAGTTGGTGAGCGTGTCGGTCATGCAGCCCTCTGAGCCCGCTTGGTCAGCACTCGCGCGAAGGCATTCACGCTAGCCGTGATCACCATGAGCATCAGGGCCAGGGCCGCCAGCGCGCTACCGGCGTTGC
>JAYVZV010000096.1:0-31561 GCA_043782995.1 Acidimicrobiales bacterium
CCGAGGTCGTCCTGGTCTCCTCGTCCGACGCGGCGCGGGGGTAGTTGGTCGCATGTTCGTTCTGCGCGATGGGGAGGTCTCCGCGCCGTCGGACCGACCGACCGCCGCGGCCGTCGGGGTTTTTGACGGACTGCACCTCGGACACCAGAAGGTAATCGGCCAGGTGACTGAGATCGCCCGCGAGCGCGAATGGTCGAGCACCGTGGTGACCTTCGACCCCCACCCGGCGTGGGTCCTCGCCCCCGATCGCGCCCCGCGGCTGCTCGGTACCCTCGACCAGCGCCTCGAGGGGCTCGCGGCGCTCGGCGTCGAGCGGGTGCGGATCCTTCATTTCGACCAGCGCCTCGCGAGCGAGTCGGCGCTCGAATTCGTGGAGCGGGTCCTCGTCGCCGAGCTCCACGCCGGCGTCGTCGTTGTTGGACAGGACTTCCGCTTCGGCCACGAGCGCGTCGGCGACGTCGCGTTGCTCGCCCGGGAGGGACGTCGTCGGGGATTCGACGTCGTCGCGGCGCCCATCTACGGGGCGGCTGTCCGGTGGAGCTCGACGGTGGTGCGCGAGGCCCTGCTCGCCGGGGACCTCGAGCTCGCCACGGCGACCCTCGGGCGCCCCTTCACCATGCGCGGCACGGTCGTTCACGGAGACGCCCGCGGCGCCGACCTGGGCTATCCGACGGCCAATCTGGCCCGGGCCGAGCGCCAACTGGTTCCCCGGGAGGGCATTTACGCCGGCGCCGTGCGCACCATTAGTCGCGCGTGGTGGCCGGCGGCAGTCTCCATTGGGACCCGTCCACAGTTCTACGAGGACGGTGCGCTGCTCGTCGAGGTCCACCTGCCGGGCTTCGCCGGCGACCTCTACGACACGGTGCTCGACGTGGCCTTCTCGACTCGACTGCGCGGCCAGGCGACCTTCGCCGGCGTGCCCGAGTTGGTGGCCCAGATCAGCCGCGACGTCGAGCAAACCATTGAGATATTCAAGAAGTTCTCGCCCGCGGCCTCGACGCTGCTAGAATAGATTTTCGGTCAGCGACGCTGATTGTGTGGGTCGTCACGTAGGCGGCTTGCAACGGGACACCCGACTCATAAGGCACAACACGTTATGGCTGAGAAGCAGCAGATCATCAAGGACTATCAGGCTCACGATACGGACACCGGCTCGCCGGAGGTCCAGGTCGCGATTCTGACGGACCGGATCGCTCATCTCACCGAGCACCTCAAGGTACACAAGGGCGATCATCACACCCGACGTGGACTCATGAAGCTCATCGGCCAACGTCGCCGTCTGCTCGATTACGTGCAGCGCGGCAATGTCGAGCGCTACCGCGCTTTGATCGGTCGTCTCGGCATTCGTCGCTAGCCGAGATGCACGTCGACGCCGTCGACGTGTTCAACACATCCGAGGCCCCGGAGGCCAGTGGAGAGCAGTCGCGATTGGCGCGAAGGTTGCCCACTGGACGCCGGGCGGAGTGTTGCTAACCACATAGGAGCAAATTCCATGACTGACGCGATTCGCGTAAGTAGCCCGATTACGGGCACCGACAAGACCCTGAGCCTGGAAGCGGGCCGTTTGGCCCAATTGGCCGACGGGGCCGTCGTCGCCCGCATCGGCGACACCATGCTGCTGGCCACCGTGGCCGCGGCCCGAAACGTGCGCGAGGGGACTGACTTCTTCCCGCTCACCGTCGACATCGAGGAGCGCGCCTACGCCGCCGGCAAGATCCCGGGCGCCTTCTTCCGCCGCGAGGGCAAGCCCTCGGACCAGGCCGTGCTGACGTGCCGTCTCATCGACCGCCCGCTGCGCCCCTCGTTCCCCAAGGGCTTCCGTAACGAGGTCCAGGTAGTCGGCACGATCTTCAGTGCCGACCAGGAGAACCCGTACGACGTGCTCGCGATCAACGCCGCCTCGGCGGCCTTGATGATCTCGGGTATCCCCTTCGAGGGCCCGATCGGCGCCGTCCGGATGGCCTACACCACCGACGGCGAGTGGGCTCCACACCCGACCTACGGCGAGGGTGACGCCGCGACGTTCGAACTCGTCGTCGCCGGGCGTGCGCTCACCGACTCCGTGGAGTCCGACGTCGCGATCATGATGGTCGAGGCCGGAGGCACCGCGGGCTCGTTCGAGATGTACGCCGACGGCGCGCCGAAGGTCTCCGAGGAGGTCCTCTCGGCCGGACTCGAGGCGTCCAAGCTCTGGATCCGTGAGTCGATCAATCTCCAGCGCGAGCTCGTCAGAGAGTTCGTCGCCGCCCGTGGGCCGCTGCGCACCTTCGAGTACGAGACCCAGGCCGACTACCGCGACGACGTGTTCGCCCGGGTCGACGCCATCGGCAGCGACTCGATTGCCGAGGCCAACCAGCTGACGACCAAGTCGGCGCGCAACGAGGCGCTCGACGCCGCGACGGCCGCGATCATCGAGCAGCTGAGCGCGGAGTTCCCCGAACGCCGCGGCGAGATCAAGGCGGCCGTGAAGTCGGTCACCAAGAGGATCGTGCGCAAGCGCATCGTCGAGGAGGGCATCCGCATCGACGGACGCAACGTCACCGACCTGCGACCGCTGTCGGCCGAGATTGACCTCTTCCCGATGACCCACGGCTCGGCGCTCTTCCAGCGGGGCGAGACCCAGGTCGTCAACGTCACGACGCTGGGCATGCCCCGCATGCGCCAGCAGCTCGACACGATCGGCCCCGACGAGTTCCGTCGCTACATGCACCACTACAACTTCCCGCCCTACTCCGTCGGCGAGACCGGACGCGTGGGCATGCCCAAGCGCCGTGAGGTCGGACACGGGATGCTCGCCGAGCGGGCCCTCATCCCCGTACTGCCGAGCGAGCAGGACTTCGCCTACTCGTTGCGGGTCGTCTCGGACGTCATGCAGTCCAACGGCTCGACGTCGATGGCGTCGGTCTGCGGATCGTCGCTGTCGCTGATGGCGGCCGGTGTGCCAATCAAGGCTCCCGTCGCGGGCATCGCGATGGGCCTCGTCTACGACGAGGGCAAGTACGTGACCCTCACCGACATCCTCGGTGCCGAGGACGCGTTCGGTGACATGGACTTCAAAGTCGCCGGCACCGCCGACGCGGTTACCGCGCTCCAGCTCGACACCAAGATTGACGGCCTCCCGGCCGACGTGCTCTCCAAGGCGCTGCACCAGGCCAAGGAAGCCCGGTTGGCGATCTTGAAGGTCATCACCGACACGATTCCCGAGCCCCGCGCGCAGGTCGCCGAGGTGGCGCCCAAGATCGTCAGCCTCGAGATCCCGATCGACAAGATCGGTGAGGTCATCGGTCCCAAGGGCAAGGTCATCAACACCCTCCAGCAGGAGACCGGCGCGGACATCGCGGTGGACGACGACGGGGTCGTCGGCACGGTGACCATTGGCGCCAAGGACGGTCGCGCGGTCGAGGAAGCCCGACGACGCATCGCCCTGATCCTGGATCCCCCGACGCCCGAGGTCGGCGCCGTCTACCCCGGTCGCGTGGTCAACCTCGCGAAGTTCGGCGCGTTCGTGTCGATCATGCCCGGTCGTGACGGTCTCTTGCACATCTCGAAGATGTCGCCGCTCAACGCCGGCAAGCGCATTGGTCAGGTCGAGGACGTCCTCGAGCTCGGCCAGGCGATCGAGGTGAAGGTCGACGACATCGATCCGCAGGGCAATGTCTCGCTCTCGCTCGCCGGCGAGTACGCCGACATGGCGACCGACGACGACTCGCGTCCTTCGCGGCCGCGCGAAGGTGATCGTGATCGTGGCGGCCGCGACCGTGCCCCGCGCGACCGTGCCCCGCGCGACCACGACCGTGCCCCACGCGACGCCGACCGTGCGCCGCGTGACAACGGCGGCTCGGCCCGTCCGGTGCCGTCCTCGTCATTCGAGGCGGCCTTCGAGGCCGAGTTGGCCGACGAGATCGGCGACCTGGGCCCCGGCGGCCCGTCCTTCTCCGAAGGTGAGAGTGGAGGGCGTCGCAGCCCGCGGCCCCGTCGTCGCTAGTTTTTCGAGGCCCGTGCCGTGCAGTCACCGCGATTGCTCGGTGCGGGCCTCGTGCACTCCGTAGCGTAGGGGGGTGCCCGTGACGACCGCTCCACTTCCCCTGAAGTGGTGGCGACCACTCGGCCACGCCGACCGTGTGGCCATCGCATTGATCGTCGCCCTCCCGCTGGTCCTCTTCGGCGTCCCGGCGCTGTTCGGCCACCCCGCCATCGCGGCCGACAACCTCATCCAGAACTACCCGCTGCGGGTGCTAACGGGTGAGCAGTTCCGCTCCGGTCACCTGCCACTCCTGAACCCCCTGGCCAATTCGTCGACGCCCCTGCTCGGCGGGATGAACGCGGGGTCGTTCTTCCCCGCGACGTTCCTCTTCGTCGTCCTGCCCTCGTTGCTCGCCTGGACCCTCAACCTCGTGCTCGTGTACGTGACGGCGGCGCTCGGGATGTTCGCGCTGCTCCGCTGGCATCGGTTGAGCACCCTCTCGTCGGTCGTGGCGGCCCTGGTCTTCGCCTACGGCGGTTCGATGATGGGCCAGATGGTCCATCTGGGAGTCATTCAGGGCTTCGCCCTGCTCCCCTTCGCGACGCTGGCCCTGCTCGCCCTGGCCCGGTCGTTGTGCACGCTTCGACCCGATGCCTCGTGGCGCGCCACGGTGCGCGCGATGGTGCCGGGCACACTCTCCTTCGCAGTGCTCTGGGCGCTCGAATGCCTCTCGGGCGAACCTCGCGCCATCGCCGAGATCGAGCTCCTGACGATGATCATCGTGCCGTGCGTCGTGCTGGTGCACAGCTCGTACCGGCCCGCGCACTGGCGCCAGCGCGGCGCCTTCGTCGTGGGCGCGGCCGTCGGCGTCGGCTGGGGCGTGGTCATCGGCCTCGCGCAACTCCTGCCGGGCCTAAACTTCATTGCCCAGTCCCAGCGCGCCTCGACCTCCTACAGCTTCTTCGGCGCCGGGTCGCTGTACCTGCGCTGGACGGCGATCTTCCTCGATCAGACGATCTTGGGCAGTAACGGCTTCGCGGGCACGCCCAACTTCTTCACCGGCTACAACCTGCCCGAAGTGACCGGCTACGTGGGCGTGCTCGCGCTGGTGGCGGTAGCCGGCTTCCTCTCGCGTCTGACCCCCCGGGGCTGGCGGGGCGAAGAGCGTGACTACGTCCTCTACGGAGTCGTCATGGTGGTCGGCCTGCTCGCCTCGTGGGGGAGCACCACGCCGCTCGGCCACGTTTTCCAGCGCGTTCCCCTGTTCGGCAGCACCCGACTGCAGAGTCGCAACGTGGTCCTGGTCGACCTCGGGGCGGCGGCGCTGCTTGGCTGGTGGCTGCACCGAGTCGAGTCGCGCGACCTCGAGGGCGCGGGACTCGGGCGTCGTCGACGGCTGATCACGTTGGCGCCCGCGCTCGCAACGGTCGCGCTGTCGCTCGCGATGATGGCCCGGGGACCGGCCATCGTGCGTTGGATGGGAGCGAGCGATCTCGCGTCGCAGATGGCGAACCACGAGACGCTGACGCTGCTCTTGCAACTGGGAATAGCCGGTTCGTTGTGCGCGGTCGTACTGTTGGGGCGCCGGCTCGTGAGGCCCGAGCGGTGGCTCGTCGTGATCACGGCGATTGACGTGATCGTCTTTATCCTCTTCAGCTCGACCGGACTCGTGTCAGGGAACGTGAACCCGATGCCGTCGAGGGCGCACGCCCTCCACCAGCTAGGCGGTACCGGGCGCTTCGCCCTGATCGACCCGGCGCGCCAGCACTTCAATGAGTTCGTCAACGTCGGCGCACCGAACCTCAACGTCTTCACGAAGGTGCCGAGCGTCCAGGGCTACGGCTCCTTGGTCAACTCGCTCTACGGCAACGTCACCTACACCCATCCTCTGTTCAGCCTCGATTCGTGCCGGCTCGTGCGGGGCACCTTCAAGTCCCTGCGACTGGCGGCCGTGGTGATCGCGGCCGACGTCCTGGCGACGCCGGTCACCTCCCCGACGCCCCATCCGATCTGGTGCCCGGGCCTCTCGAGCGTCACCAACGCCCAGCGCTATTTCGGCCGGCTGCTCGCCGTCGCCGACGTCACACTCGAGAGCTCGAACGGGACGACGGTCTCGCGGGGTCCCGTCACGGCCCAGCTCCTCGATCCGCGGGGCCACCCCTTTGGTCCCATCATCGTAGAGCTCGGATCCCCCCGCGTGACCTTTCACTTCGGCCCCGACCGGATGCACGCCACCGGCGTGCAGTTCAATGCTCCCGCCGGCGCTCTGCTGTTCTCCACGACCGTCACCCAGCCCTCCGGTGGTACCCCCTACCGGTTGAACGGAGGGTTCCAGCAGGCCCTGTCAACCTCGTCGTGGCACGTCGGGCCCACGACCGGGACGCTGACGATCTTTCGTGCCGTCCACGTGCTGCCTACGGCGTGGCTCTCTCGCTCGTCGAGGCACTCGAGGGTCACGTCGATCCGCAACGCCAGTTGGGGCGACTCGTGGATCACCGTGCGCACGTCGCACCCGACGGTGCTGCGTCGCTCGGACGAGTGGCTGCCGGGCTGGCGCGCGACGGCGTTCAACGTTAAGACCGGTCGGAGTGAAACACTCACCGTCGAGCGCTCGGGACTGATCCAGCGCGTCAGAGTGCCGGCGGGGACGTGGCAGGTCCACTTCCACTACCACGCCCCCTACATCGAGCTCGGCATCGCGAGCTCGGCCCTCGGATCGATGGCGCTGCTGGCGTCGCTCGCGCTCTCTCGAGGCTGGTGGCGGCGCCGGACGAACGGTAGGGTTTTGGGATGAAGCGCGTCGGTATCGTCGGGGGAGCCGGGCGGATGGGCCAGGTGTTGGCCGAGGGCCTCGCGGCGCTCGACGTCGCGGTCGTGGCGCTCGTCGACGTCGAGGAACCACGCGAGCTCTTCGGGGCCGTGTACGCCCGCTCGCTCGAGGACCTCGACCCCTCGACCCTCGACGTCGTCATCGACTTTTCGATCCCCGACGGGGTCGTCGCGTCGTCGCGTTGGTGCGCCGAGCACGGGGTGGCGCTCGTCGTGGGCGCCACCGGACTCTCGGACGACCAGCGGTCCGAGGTGCGGGCCGCCTCAACGAGGGTCGGGGTCGTCATGACGACGAACTTCTCGATCGGCGCCGTGCTCGCCGAGCGCTTCGCCGTCCAGGCCGCGTCCCACTTCGAGCGCGTCGAGATCATCGAGCTACACCACGACCACAAGGTCGACGCCCCGTCGGGGACCTCGATCTCGACGGCCCAGGGGATCGCGCGGGCCCGCGTCGTGGCGGGACTCGGACCCCTCTTGGACCCGACGACCCGCCCGACGTTCGAGGGCGCGCGAGGCGCCGACGTCGTCGACGGCGTGAAGGTCCACTCGGTCCGTTTGCCCGGACTCGTTGCCCACCAGATCGTGCTCTTCGGCGGGCCGGGCGAGGGCCTCACCATCCGTCACGACTCGTTCGACCGCACGTGCTTCGTGCCCGGCGTCGCGGCCGCGGTGCGGGCCATCGACGCGACGCCGCGCTACCTCGACAGCATCTCGTCGCTGGTCGAGTGATTCGGGGCGGCAGCGACGGCTGGTAACTTCGTTCTATGACCCCACCCCAATTCGGACGCGTGCTCACCGCGATGGTGACGCCCTTCGCGCCCGACGGATCGATCGACTTCGACGTCGCGATTGAGCTCGCCGAGCACCTGGTCAACGGGGGAAGTGACGGGCTCGTGCTCGCCGGCTCGACGGGGGAGGGCTCGGCACTGTCGGACTCGGAGAAGCTCGAGCTCTTCGCGTGCGTCGCGGGCGCCGTTCAAGTCCCGGTCCTCGCGGGCACTTCCTCGTCCGACACTGCGCGGTCGGTCGCCCTGACCCGTCTGGTGCAGGCGACCGGCGCCAGCGGCGTCCTCGCGACGACCCCGCCCTACGCCCGGCCGAGCCAGGACGGCATCGCCGCCCACTTGGGCGCGATCGCTGAGGCGACCGAGCTGCCGGTGATGCTCTACGACATCCCGTCGCGCACCGGTCGCAAGATCGCCGCCGCGACGACGATTGCCCTCGTCGAGTCCTATCCGAACATCACGGCCCTGAAGGACGCCTCGGGCGACCTCGTGTCGGCCGCGCACGTACAGGCCGTGCTCGGCGATGCCCTCGATCTCTACAGTGGCGACGACTCGATGCTGCTGCCCTTCATGGCGGTCGGCGCCGTGGGACTCGTCTCGGTGGCCTCACACTGGGCGGGGCCGGAGTTGGCCGCCCTCGTCCAGTGCGTCGTCGAGGGTAACTGGTCCGAGGCCCGTCGCCTCAACGAGGTGTTGGCGCCCAGCTGCGCCTTCGAGAACACTGAGGCCTACCCCAACCCGATGCCCACCAAGGCCGTCCTGCGCGCCCTGGGCATCAACGTCGGCCAGTGCCGGCTGCCGCACCCCGTAGCGGACGCCGCGCTCGACGAGGGCGCCACGGCGCTCGTGGCCACGCTTCGAGGGGCCCGTGTCTAAGGGCACCGTCCGCGTCACGTTCCTTGGCGGCCTGGGCGAGATCGGCCGCAACTGCGCCGCCATCGAGCAGGACGGTCGCCTCGTGATCGTCGACGCGGGGTTGATGTTCCCCGAGCCCAACATGTACGGCGTCGACATCATCCTGCCGGACTTCCGCTGGCTGATCGAGCGGCGCGAGCGCGTCGACGCGATCGTGCTGACCCACGGCCACGAGGACCACACCGGGGCGCTGCGCTACCTGGTGAAGGACGTCAACGTTCCGATCTACGGCTCGGCCCTGACGCTCGGCTTCGCGCGCCACCGCTTGACGGAGGCGAAGGTCGCCAAGGACCTCACCTTCATCGAGGTGGCCGACGGCGAGCGTCGCAAGATCGGACCCTTCGAGATCGAGTTCATCCCCGTCACCCACTCGGTGCCGAGCGCGCACGCCCTCGCCTTCCACACGAAAGTCGGGATCATCGTGCACTCGGGCGACTTCAAGCTCGACCTCACGCCGATCGACAATCGGCGCACCGACATCTCCCGACTGGCCGCCCTGGGCGACGAGGGCGTCGCGCTGCTGCTGTGCGACTCCACCAACGCCGAGGAGCCCGGTTTCACGGCGTCGGAGCGCTCGGTCGGCGGCGCCCTGCGACGCCTCTTCCTCGAGCGGCCCGAACGGCGCATCGTCGTGGCCTGCTTCGCGAGCCACATCCACCGCGTCCAGCAGATCATCAACGTCGCCAAGGAGCAGAATCGCAAGATCGTCCTCATGGGTCGCTCGATGGAGTCCAACGCCAAGCTGGCGCGAAAGCTCCACCTCCTGCACGTCGACAGTGCGGACCTGATCGACATCGAGAACATCGATCGCTACGCGCCCGGTGAGGTCTGCGTCATCTGCACGGGCAGCCAGGGCGAACCGCTCGCCGCGCTCTCCAAGCTCTCACGCGGCGACGCGCGGTTCCTCAAGGTCGGCGCCGACGACACGGTGATCCTGAGCTCGCACCCGATCCCGGGTAACGAGTGGACCGTCGGGCGGGTGATCGACGACCTGCACCGCGCCGCGGCCGAGGTCATCCACTCTGGCCACGAGCCGGTCCACGCGTCGGGCCACGCCCGCCAGGGCGAGCTGCGGACCTTCCACCAGTTGTTGCGCCCGCGCAACTTCGTGCCCGTCCACGGCGAGTACCGCCACATGGTCCACCACGCCGAGCTGGCCCACTCAATGGGCCTCTCGCCCAAGCACGTGCTGATCTGCGAGGACGGCGACCAGATCGAAGTGACCGCGGCCGGCATCAAGCGCACCGGTCAGGTCCCCGCGGGCTTCCACTACATCGACGGCAGCGCCGGCGACCTGGACGAGCGGCCCCTCGAGGAGCGGCGCATGCTGGCCGAGTACGGCGTGCTGCAGATCTCGGCCGGCGTCGACGGGGGCCGCGCCACGATCGTCCAGCCGGTGCGGTTGACCGTGCGGGGCTGGTTCGAGGGCGAGCACGACCGCAGCCTCATGGACTCGGTCACCCACGAGGTCCGCGCGGCGATTGAGACGGCGCTGCGCGACGGCAACCGCGACGCGGAGTCGCTCAACAAGGTGGCCCAGCGCGCGGCCGGCCGGCTACTGGGCCAGAAGTACCGCCGTCAGCCCGTCCTGCTCTCGGCGATCGTCGTGCTCTAGCTCCTAGCCCTCGGACTTGTCGGGCTCGCCGTGGTCGGCGTTGTCGCGCCCGGTGCGCCAGTGAGCCTTCACGCTGACCTGACTCGCGTCGAGCCCGCGGTCGAGCAGCGCCGCCTTGAGGGCCTTCAGTACGGTGAACTCGCCGAACAGGTACGCGTGGCCAACGTCGGGCGGGAAGGCGAAGGCGGCGAGACCGCTCAACAGTCCGGCGGGGTCGTCGCGCTCGTGGCCCTGGCGGTCGACGAAGATGCCGGTGACGCCGAGACCCTCGTCGAAGTCGGCCGTCAGAGCGTCGTCGGAGTGGTCGATCTCGACGATGAAGATCGCCCGTCGGGGAACCTCGATGCTCTGCGCCAGTCGGTAGAACGCGGCGAGGCCGGTCGGGTCACCGACGAATAGGTGCCAGTCGGCGGCCCCGTCGAGCGCGACCTTGCCCCGAGGTCCGATCACGTCAACGTGGTCGCCCGCCCGGGCGCGCCGGGCCCACGAGCTGCCCGGGCCGTCGTGGCCGGTCGTGACCCAGAGAGTGAACCGGTCCCCGTGGTGGTCGCTGGCGCGAACGCTGTAGCGCCGACGCACCAGCTTGCCCGCGGGGTTCTCGACCTGGATCATGACGTCGTTGCCCGCGACGCCGGTCAGCACGGTCGCCGGACCGCCCAGGACGACCTCGTGGACCGAGGAGCTGAGTTGGCGGGTCTCGAGAACCTCGCAGACCCGCGCCATCGCCCCGAGCCGCTCGGCCAGTTCGATCGAGGACTCGTGGGGCTTGAGCGTCATCGGTTCAGCCTAACGGCGCTCCACGAGGCACTTCGTGGGCGCGACACTGCGGGCGAACAGGTAAACACGTGGCACCGGGGGCGAACGGTCCTTCGGTAAGTTGGATGGTTGTGGCACAGGCGCGACACCAGAAGAAGCCGGTGAAGAGGACGGCGAAGGCCGTCGCGGAGCCGACCGTCTGGCGGCGCCACGCCGGCGACCTGTGGATCGTCGCGCTGATGGTCGTGGGCCTCTTCGTGACGCTCGCCGAGTGGGGCGCCCTCGGTCCGGTCGGGCGCGCCATCTCCAAGGCCCTGGCGCTCGCTTTCGGCGTCGGGCGCTTCGCCCTGCCGGTCATGCTCCTGGGGCTCGGGGCGGCCCTCGTCATTGGACGCATCGAGGTCGACTGGCCCCGACTCGGCTGGGGGATTGCGCTCGGACTGGTCGCGGTCTGCGGCGTCGGACACCTGGCCGGGGGTCGACCGACGTTGCACGCGAAGGCCCAGGCCCTCGCACACGGCGGCGGCTGGCTCGGCTCGATCGTGGGAGGCGGGCTCGACCAGACCATCGGCGTGGCCGGCGCGCTGGTCGTCCTCTTGGCACTGCTGATCGTCGCGACCATGGTCAGCACCGGCATCGGGCTGCGGGCCCTCTTCGCCGCGACCGTGTCGTTGGTGCGGGCTGCGGTCTCGCGACTCGCTCGGTGGTGGTCGATGCGTCCGCGCGACGAGCCGGACTCCGAGGCCGACGAGCTCGACGCGGTCCCGGTTCGCCGGGTGCGGCTCGCGCCGGTGGAGGAGGCCGAGTTCATCCCCGAGCCCGAAGGTCCCGACGACGTTGACGAGCAGTACGGGGACGGGGAGAACGAGGGGTACGACGAGGACGAGGTGCCGGACGAACCGGTCCTCGCGCCGGTCGGGGCGATCCGCCAGCCCGTCATGGCCAGCGACTGGCGTCTGCCCTCGCCCTCATTGCTGGTACGAACCCGTGAGCTGCGCCAGGACCGCGGCGCGATCGAGGACCTGGGCGGCGAGTTGGTCGAGGCGCTCGCGGCGCACGGCGTCGAGACCGTGCTCGTGGGCTTCACCGTCGGGCCCACCGTCACGAGGTTCGAGCTCGAGCTCGGTCCCGGCGTCAAGGTGTCGAGCGTGACGTCGCTCAACAAGGACATCGCCTACGCCATGGCCTCACCCGAAGTGCGGATCCTTGCGCCGATCCCCGGGCGCTCCGCGATCGGCGTCGAGGTGCCGAACCGCCAGCGCACGCTGGTCGCCCTGGGGGACCTGCTGGCCTCGGAGGAGGCGGCGGCGGCCGAGCACCCCCTCGACGTGCCCATCGGCCGCGACATCTCCGGGCGCACCGTCGTCGTCAACCTGGGCGAGATGCCCCACGTGCTGATCTCGGGCGCGACCGGGGCCGGCAAGAGCTCGCTCATCAACTCAATCGTCACCTCGCTCGTCATGCGCGCGACCCCCGACGAGCTGCGCCTCATCCTGGTGGACCCCAAGCGCGTGGAGATGGGCCAGTACAACGACCTGCCCCACCTCCTCGCGCCGGTCGTGGTCGATCCCAAGAAGGCGGCCGGCATGCTCGCCTGGGCCGTGAAGGAGATGGAGCGCCGTTACGACATCCTCGCCGAGAGCGGCGCGCGCGACATCACGAGCTACCAGCAGATGATCTTTCGCGGCGAGCTCGAACCCGAGCCGACGGACCGCGAGCAGGTCGCCGAGGCCATTGAACGCGCCACCGGACTCGAGTCCGACGTCGACGAGTCCCCGGGCCCCGAGGACCTGCCCTACATCGTCATCGTCGTCGACGAGCTCAACGACCTCATGATGATCGCGGCGCGCGACGTCGAGGAGTCGGTTGTGCGCATCGCCCAGATGGCCCGGGCGGTCGGGATCCACCTGGTGCTGGCGACCCAGCGGCCGAGCGTCGACGTCATCACCGGCGTCATCAAGGCCAACATCCCCAGTCGCATCGCCTTCGCCGTCTCCTCGCTCGCCGACAGTCGGGTCATCCTCGACCAGGCCGGGGCCGAGCGGCTCATCGGCAAGGGCGACATGCTGCTCGTGACGTCCTCGTCGAACGTCGCGCGTCGGCTGCAGGCGCCGTGGGTCTCCGAGGACGAGGTCCATCGCGTCGTCGAGGCCTGGCGCGCCCAGGGCGGTCGCCGCGAGCACGTCGTCGCCCTCGACGCTCGCGCGGGTCGAGGCTCGTCGACGGGCGGCGGATCGGACGACGACGACGACGAGCTGCTGCGCCAGGCCCGCGACCTCGTGATACGGACCCAGTCCGGCTCGACGTCAATGCTCCAGCGAAAGCTCCGCGTCGGGTTCGCGCGGGCCGGACGGCTCATGGACCAGCTCGAGCAAGAGCACGTCGTCGCGCCGGGCGACGGCTCCAAGGCTCGCAAGGTGCTCGTCACGCTCGACGAGTACGACCCCCAGTCAACGTTGTAGCCGGTGGCCCGCACGACGCCGCGCCGCCCGGCCCGTCGGGGGCTCCTGATTCGTATCGCGTCGATGGCCCTCGGCGCCGGACTCGCGCTGAGCCTGGGGCTCTCGATGCAGCTGCCCCTGATGCACCACCGCGCGAGCGTGCGCGTGACGTTGGGGGCGCTGCGGGGCGCGGGCACCAACGCCACGCCTCTCGCCTGGCCGAGCATCGGCAGCGCGGCCCTCGACATCCCGGCACTTCACGTCGTGCAGGTCTGGCACGACCAGGTTCTGCCGATCGCGAGCCTTACGAAGATGATGACGGCCTACGTCGCGTTGGCGCACCTGCCCCTCACCTTCGGCCAGACCGGCCCGTGCCACTACGTCACCGCCGCCGACCTCGCGGAGTACAAGTACGAGCAGCGCGTCGGCCAGTCGAGCGTGCCGGTCGCCGTCGGCGAGCGGCTCTGCGAGATCGACCTGCTGAACGGCCTGCTGGTGCGCTCGGGCGGCAACTACGCGCTCATGCTCGCCACGATGGTCGCGGGATCGCCGACCGACTTCGTGACGATGATGAACGCCGAAGCGAGCGCGCTCGGGTTGGGTTCGACCCACTACGACGACGTGTCGGGCTACTCCACCCTCTCGGTCTCCAACTCCCTCGACCAGGCGAGGCTGGCGACGCTGATCATGAAGTCAGCCCTGGTGCGCGCGATCGTGCGCCAACCTAGCGTCACCCTGCCCGTGGCGGGCACCGTCGCCTCCTTCACGCCGTTCGTGGGCGTGGGTAACGTCGTCGGCGTGAAGTCCGGGCGCACCGACGCCGCCGGGGGTTGCGACGTCATGGCGATGACCTTCCGCCAGGGCGGCGTCACCCGGCTCGCCTACGTCGTCGTACTCGGGCAGCGTGGGGGCGACCTGCTCGGGCCAGCCGGCAACGCCGCCTACGCCCTCGACTCGTCGGCGCTCGCCAACCGGGTCGTGGCGACCTTCACCCGGGGCGAGGAGGTGGGACGGATCGGCTGGGCGGCGCGCACCGTTTCCTTCGGTTTCGCCCACGCGACGCAGGTGACGTGGTGGGCGCTGCGCGACAGCCGTCCCCTCGTGCTGCGCATGCGACACCTCTCGGGGACGATCCGCGCCGGCGAGGTCGTGGGCTGGCTGCGCGTCACCGGGACGTCGCGCGCGCTGGCGCTCGTGGCGCAGCGTCGCGTGTCGCCGCCGACAATCTGGCAACGCCTACTCTGAGAGGGTGTTCGCGCGCGTACCCGCCAGTTCGGCCAACCTGGGACCGGGATTCGACTCGCTCGCGGTGGCCCTCGAGCTCTACGTGGAGCTCTCGCTCGAGCTCGCCGACACCTTCTCGATCACCAGCGAGGGTGAGGGCGCCGGGCGCTTCGACGACGAGCGCCACCTCGGGGTCGTCGTCGCCTCGCGAGTGCTCGGGCACCGGAACTTCGCGATGCACGTCAACTCGCAGATCCCCGTCGCGCGGGGTCTCGGGTCGTCGGCGGCGCTCGCGGTGGCGGCCGGCGCCGCGGCCGGCGCCGCCCGTGCGCTCGATCTCGCCGTCGAGGTCGACGGACACGCCGAGAACGCCGCCGCGTCGTTCCTCGGCGGCCTCGTGACGGCGTCGTGGGGCGCCGAGGGCGTCATCGCGCGTCCCCTGGCCCTCGACGGCGACTGGCGTTTCGTCGTCGTCGTGCCCGACCAGGCGCTGGCGACCGAGGAGGCGCGCCGGGTCCTGCCGGCCCAGGTCCCCTTCGCCGACGCGGTGCGCAACCTGAACGCCATGGGACTGCTGTTGGCGGGACTGGCCGACCACCGGGCCTTCGTCCCCTCGGCGATGGACGACTCCCTGCACCAGCCCTACCGCAGCTCGCTGCTGCCCTTCGCCGCTCCGCTGCTGGCGCGACTGCGCGAGAGCGGCGCGGCCGGGTCGTGCTGGTCGGGCGCCGGCTCGACGATGCTCGGCCTGGCGACCCTCGACGTGGCGCCCGAGGTCGCCCGGGGCGCGGACGCGTTCCTGCGCGAAAACGGCGTCGCGGGAACGGTGCACGTGCTCGACGCCGATCGCGTCGGCCTCACAACGTCTTGAGCGAACCGGCAATCACTGCTCGCCGCGCCCTCGGGGGAGCGAGCTACATGCTCCTCGGCGCGTCGTTGATCCAGTGGGCGGCCGCGCTCGTCACCCACGTCTTTCACCTGATAGGTCCGTCGGCCACCAGCGGGTGGCGCTTCCTGCTCGGCGCCGTGGTGCTGCTCGGCTTCACCCGCCCGAAGCTGCGCACCTGGACGCGTCGCCAGTGGCTCGGCGCACTGGTGCTCGGCGCGTCGGTGGCCGCGATGAACCAGTGCTTCTTTCAGGCGATCGACCGCATCCCGTTGGGCGCCGCGGTCGCCATTGAGTACCTTGGCCCCTTCATGGTCTCGGCCCTGGGCCGGCGCACGAAGCGCCACGTCGCCCTCGTGGCGCTGGCCGGCCTCGGGGTGTTGGCGATCGCTCACCCGGGCCGAGGCCTCAACTTTGCCGGCGTCGCGTTCGCGTGCGGGGCGGGACTCGGTTGGGCGGCGTACGTGTTCGCGGCCCACCGGGTCGGCGCCCAGTCCGAGGGCTTCGGGGGGCTCGCCGTCTCGATGGCCATCTCGGCGCTCTTCACGCTTCCGTGGTCGATCGGCTCGGCCGGTTACGTGTTCGCCCACCCCTCGGTGCTCGGTCGCCTCGCCATCGTGGCGACGATGTCGATCGTGCTCGGATTCGGCTGCGAACTCCAGGCCCTTCGCCGCCTGAAGCCCTCGACGGCCGGCGTCCTGTTCGCCCTCGACCCGGCGGTCGCCTTCGTCGTCGGGCTCGTAGTTCTCGGCCAGGCCATCCGTCCGTGGGACCTGCTGGGCACGGTCCTGGTCGTGGTGGCGGGCGCCGGAGTCACGCTGGACGCGGACAGCGGCGACGAAATTATCGTTCAGTAGCATGGACCGGTGGAGACGCCGAGAACCTTCTCGATTCGCACCTTTGGATGCCAGATGAACGAGCACGACTCCGAGCGCCTGGCCGGCCTGATGGTGGCCGACGGACTGGTGGCCGCCGACGGCGACGAGGCCGACGTCGTGATCCTCAACACCTGCACGATCCGCGAGAATGCCGACCTCAAGCTCTACAGCGCGCTGGGCCAACTGAAGGCCGCCAAGGCGAGCCGCCCGGGGATGCAGATCGCCGTCGGGGGCTGCCTGGCCCAGAAGGACCGGGCCGGGGTGTTCGAGCGGGCCCGCTGGGTCGACGTGGTCTTTGGCACGCACAACCTCGCCTCGGCGCCGGCGCTGCTGGCGCGAAGCCGAACCGAGGGACCGCTCATCGAGGTGCTCGACGCGCCCGACCCCGAGGCCAACCGCGACATGGCCCCGGCACTCTACGCCGTGCGCGAGCTGGCGTTCGCGGCGTGGATCACCATCCAGACGGGCTGTGACAACACCTGTGCCTACTGCATCGTGCCCGCGGTGCGCGGGGGCGAGATCAGCCGGCCCCTCGAGGACCTCGTGGCTGAGGCGACGATGCTCGCCGCCACGGGCGTCACCGAGGTGACCGTCCTCGGTCAGAACGTCAACTCCTACGGCCGCGACCTCACTCGGCGCCGCCCCCTTTTCGCCGAGCTGCTGCGTGCCCTCGGCGAGGTCGAGGGCCTCGAGCGAATCCGTTTCACGAGCCCTCACCCCAAGGACCTCTCGCCCGAGACAATCGCCGCCATGGCCGAGACCGAGTCGGTCTGCCCGCAGCTCCACCTGCCCCTGCAGTCCGGCTCGAACCGGGTGCTCGCCGCGATGCGCCGGGGCTACCGGGCCGAGCGCTACCTCGAGCGCCTGGAGTGCGCTCGCCAGGCGATCCCGGACCTCGCAGTGACGACCGACCTCATCGTGGGGTTCCCGGGCGAGACCGACGCCGAGTTCGACGAGACGCTCGAGGTCGTGGCGCACTGTCAGTTCGACTCGGCCTACACGTTCATCTTCTCGCCCCGCGAGGGCACCCGCGCCGCGCAGATGTCCCCGCAGTTCGTCGGTGAGTCGGTGATCAAGGAGCGCTTCGCGGCGCTGAAGGAGGTGCTCGATCGCTCGGCGCTGGCCAAGCATCAGGCCCGCGTCGGCCGGCGCGAGGAGGTTCTCGTCGAAGGTCCCTCGCGGACCGATCCCTTGATGCTGTCGGGCCGTACCCGCCAGGGCAAGCTCGTGCACTTCGCACCCGGCGACGAGGTTCTGCGCCCCGGCTCACTCGTGCGGGTCGACGTGCGCCACGGGGCGCCGTATCACTTGCTCGGGGAGTACTCGTCGACCGTGCGCGGACCCCGTCACCGGATCCGCATTCCACTCGCGAGCTCGTGAGCCGCGCCAGCGCCGTCGCGCTGGTCGGACCGACCGCCTCGGGCAAGTCGGCGCTCGCCCACTCGCTCGCACGCGACCTCGGGGCGTCAATTCTCTGCGTCGACGCTATGACCGTCTACCGGGGAATGGATCTCGGGACGGCCAAGGCGACCGCGGCCCAGCGGCTCGAGGTCGACTACCGCCTGATCGACCTGGTCGAGCCGAGCGAGGAGTTCACCGTCGCGCAGTACCAGGTCGCCGCCCGCGAAGCCGCCAACGACGTCGCCACGGCCGGCCGGCCGGTCCTCTACGTTGGTGGCACCGGACTCTACGGGCGCGCGGTGCTCGACGAGCTCGAGCTCCCGGGACGGTACCGGGAAGTTCGCTCCGCGCTCGACGAGCGCGCCACGCAGGACCTAGCCGCGCTCTACGCCGAGCTCACCGAGCTCGATCCCGTGGCGGCCCAACGGATGGAGCCGACCAACGCTCGGCGCATCGTGCGCGCCCTCGAGGTCACCCTCGGCTGCGGCCGTCCGTTCTCCTCCTTCGGCGAAGGACTTAGCACCTACGGCGCGGTGCGCGTCGTCCAAGTGGGACTGCGCAGCGACCTCGCCGAACTCGACCGGCGGATCGAGCAGCGGTTCCGCGGATGGATGGACGAAGGACTACTCGCCGAGGTGGAGCGGCTCTGCAACGCGCCGGGTGGACTCGGCCGCACCGCGCGCCAGGCCGTGGGCTACCGCGAACTCCTGCGCCACGTCGAACGGGGTGCCGACCTCGAGGACTGCGTCGTCGACGCCATCACCCAGAGCCGGCGCCTGGCCCGACGCCAGCGTTCGTGGTTCTCGCGCGACCCCCGGATCGAGTGGTTCGACGACGAGGCCGACGCGGCCGCACGGCTCGCCGACGTGTTGAGTGGCCCCGACGGGTTCGTGCGAGACTAGGGGCAATGGCACTGAGAACCCTCCAAAAATGGCACGGCGCGGGTAACGACTTCCTCGTCGAGGTGATCGAGCACGGTGCAGCGCCGTGGTGGACCTCGGAACGTGCGACGGCCGTGTGCCACCGCACGCTCGGGGTCGGCGCCGACGGGCTGGCGCTCGCGACGATCGGGACCACGACCTCGATGGTGCTCTACAACGCCGACGGCTCGCGGGCCGAGATGTCGGGCAACGGCGTGCGCTGCCTCGCGGCGGCGGTGCGCCGCGCCACCCGGGCCGACTGGTCGACGCTCGAGGTCGAGACCATGTCGGGCCGGCGGACGGTGACCCTGGAGATGGCCGGCGACGTCGGGTATGGCAGCGTCGAGATGGGCGAGGTGACCTTTGGAGAGGCTCTGCCCGGCACGCTCGGCGTGGCCTTCGTCGGCAATCCCCACGTCGTCGTGCGCGACGACACCAAGTGGACCGACCCCATGCGCGAAGAGCTCGCCGAGACCCTGTCCGAGCAGATTGGCGGGGCCAACGTCGAGTTCCTCACGGTCGTAGAGACCGACCACCTGAGCATCCAGGTGGTCGAGCGCGGCGTCGGCTGGACCGAAGCCTGCGGCACCGGCTCGGTCGCCGTGGCGGCGATAGCTCATCGCGAGGGGTTGAGCGGCGCCCGCGTCACGGTGGACAATCCTGGCGGAGCACTGGGGGTCACTCTCGAGGACAACCGGGCGACCCTGAGCGGGCCCGTGCAGTTCGTCGCGAACGTGGAGTGGCTCGAGGTTTGACCTACATCCCTCAGACCCTCATCGATCGCACGTTCCGTGAGAAGATCGTCCTGGTGGGGGTGCAGTTCCCCGGCGTCACCCCCGACGAACTCGACTACCAGCTCGACGAGCTCGCGCTGCTCGTCGACACCGCCGGCGCCGACGTGGTGGCCCGGGTCAACCAGCGGCGCGACTCGCCCGACCCGGCGACGTTCCTCGGATCGGGCAAAGTGCACGAGCTGCGCGAGATCTGCCTCGCGCTCGACGCCGACACGGTGGTGTTTGAACACAATCTCTCACCGGCCCAGCAGCGCAACCTGGAGAAGATCCTCGGTCGCACCGCGATCGACCGCACGGCGGTGATCCTCGACATCTTCGCCCAGAACGCCCGCACGCCCGAAGGCAAGGCCCAGGTGGAGCTGGCCCTGCTGCAGTACCGACTGCCGAGGCTGCGCCGGGCCGGCGGCTCGCTCTCCCAGCAGGCCGGTGGCATCGGCACGAGGGGTCCGGGCGAAACCCAGCTCGAGACCGATCGGCGCCGACTGGTCAACCGCATCCACGCCATCCGTCGGGACCTGAAGGAGATCGACCGGACCCGCGGCGTCCAGCGCCAGGGCCGCGAGCGGAGCCGCCATCGCGAGGTGACCCTCGTCGGCTACACCAACTCCGGCAAGTCCTCGATGCTCAACGCGCTGACCGACGCCGACGTCGTCACGGAGAACCGGTTGTTCGTGACGCTCGACCCGCGCACCCGACAGCGCCAGCTGCCCGGCGGCGAGACGGTGCTCTTCACCGACACCGTCGGATTCATCTCCAACCTGCCCCACGACCTCGTCGAAGCCTTCATGAGCACGCTCAAGTCCGTCCAGCTGGCCGACCTGCTCGTGCACGTGGTCGACGGCGCGAGCGACCACGCCGAGGAGCAGATCGCCGCGGTGCGCGAGGTGCTGCGCGAGATCGACGCCGACGCCGTGCCCGAACTGCTGGTCTTCAACAAGGCCGACGTGCCCGGTTCGAGGGCCCGCGACCTCGCCCAACTGCATGAGGGGAGCGTCTGGGTCTCGGCGCTGACCCACGAGAACCTCGACCAGGTAGTCGCCAAGATCGGTGACCGGCTGCGCACCAACGACCGGATGGTGACCCTCTACCTGCCGCTCGATCGCGGCGACCTGGTGGCGGCGGCCCATCGCGAGGGGGAGGTCCTCGAGACCCAGGTGACCGACGACCACGTCGTGCTGTCCGTGGTGCTCGACCCCGTCGGCGCGGCGCGATTCATCCAGTGGCGGGTCCCCGCGTGAGCTTCACCCCACCGCCGTACCCCTACGAGCGCCTGGACGCCGTACGAAAGATTGCCGAACGCCACGACGGCGGGGCGATCGACTGCTCCGTCGGTACGCCCGTCGACGCGCCGCCGGTCGCCGTGCTCGAGGAGTTGGCCCGGGGCCTCGACGCGCGCGGCTACCCGCCGTCGCAGGGCTCGCCCGCGTACCGCGACGCCTGCGCGAAGTGGATGAACCGGCGCTTCGGCCTCGAACTCGGACCGGACCACCTCGCCTCGTGCATCGGCACCAAGGAGTTCGTGGGCACCCTCGCGGGCTACCTGCACCTGCGCCAACCGGAACGCGACACGGTGCTCTACCCGGCGATCAGCTACCCGACCTACGCGATGGGCGCGACCCTCGCCGGCCTGCGCTCGGTGCCGGTGGGACTGGTCGAGGGCCAGTTGGACCTCGGCTCGATCGACCCGGCCGACGTGGCGCGCGCCCTCGTGCTCTGGTCGAACTCGCCGTCGAACCCGACCGGGAGACTCGACGACCTGGAGGGCGTCGCCGCCTGGGGGCGCCGACACGGCGTGCTGGTCGCGAGCGACGAGTGCTACGCCGAGTTCACGTGGACCGGTCGGCCGCGGTCGATCCTCGAGCACGGGCTCGACGGCGTGCTGGCCCTGCACTCGATCTCGAAGCGGTCCAACCTCGCCGGGGTGCGCGCCGGCTTCTACGCCGGCGATCCCGACGTCGTGTCGTACCTGCGCTCGGTGCGCCAGCACGCCGGCTTCATGGTGCCCGGTCCGGTTCAGGGCGCGGTGGCGGTCGCGTACGGCGACGACGAGCACGTGAACGTCCAGCGCACCGTCTACCGCTCGCGCCTCGAGATCATGTCCGACGCCCTGACGAGGTTCGGGGTCGAGGCGCCGATGCCCGACGGATCGTTCTACCTGTGGTGCACGAAGGACGGTCTCGACGGATGGGGACTCGCCGAGCTGCTCGCCGACGCCTCCGGTCTGGTCGTCAGCCCCGGCGAGCTCTACGGTGCGCTCGGTGCGCACCACGTTCGCGTGGCGATGGTCCAACCGGACGATCGACTGGCCCTCGCGGCGTCGCGTCTCCTGGGTAGCTGAACCTCACAGGTACCATGGCTCCATGAGCGACCTAGAGACCCGCATCGGACAGTGGTTCGAGCACATCGACGAGATGACGCCCGAGCACCTCGAGGCGCGGCGCGACGTCGAACTGGTGATCACGAAGCTCGATGACGGCCAGCTGCGCGTCGCCGAGATCGACCAGTCGGGCGAGGTCGTCGTGCACCAGTGGGTCCGCCAGGCGATACTTCTGCTGTTTCGCCTGCGCGGCCTCCAGATGAGCGAGGTTGGTCCGTTCGAGTACCTCGACAAGCTCGAGTTGAAGCGCGACTACGAGCGCCGGGGGGTGCGCGTGGTGCCCGGGGCGTCGGCGCGCCGGGGCAGCTACTTGAGTCCCGGCGTCATCTTGATGCCCAGCTACGTCAACATCGGCGCCTGGGTGGGACCGGGCTCGATGGTCGATACCTGGGCCACGGTCGGCAGTTGCGCCCAGATCGGCGCGAACGTGCACCTAGCCGGTGGCGTGGGCATTGGCGGGGTGCTCGAGCCGGCCAACGCCGTGCCCGTCGTGATCGAGGACGAGGCCTTCATTGGTAGTCGGTGCATGGTCGTCGAAGGCGCGCGGGTCGGCCGGGGGTCGATCCTCGGGGCCGGGACGATCCTCAATCCCTCGATCCCCGTCATCGACGCCGCCACGGGCGAGGAGGTGTCTCGCGGCTACGTGCCCGACTACTGCGTCGCGGTGTCGGCGAGCCGGCGCCGGGAGTTCGCCGGCGGCGAGTTCTTCCTGCCCTGCGTGCTCATCATCCGTCGCATGAGCGAGGGTGAGCGGCATAACAAGGTTGCGTTGAACGCGCTGCTGCGCGAGCACGGGGTCTCGACGTGAGCCGCCTGGACAACGCCCTGGCGATCGTGGCGATCGACTCGGTGAGCCGCAATGAGTCCCGCCTCGCGCGTCACGTCGCCGAGGCGCTGCAAGCCAACCCGTCGCTCGACGTCGAGCGGATCGGGGACAACGTCGTGGCGCGAACTACGGGACACCACGCGACGCGCCTGCTGGTCGCGGGCCACCTCGACACCGTGCCCGGCGACGCCAGCTCCGCGCGAATCGTCGACTCCGAGCTGCGCGGACTTGGCGCCTGCGACATGAAGGGCTCGCTCGCCGTGATGCTCGAGCTCGCGCTCGAGCCGGCCCCGCGTTCGGTCGAGGTCACCTGGGTCTTCTACGCGCGCGAGGAGATTGCGCGCAGCGAGTCCGGCCTGTTGGAGGTGGCCGAGCTGCGCCCGGACCTCCTCGCCGCCGACGTCGCGGTGCTCGCCGAGCCCACCGGCGGGCGCGTCGAAGCCGGCTGCCAGGGGACGCTACGAGTGGCGCTCGAGGTGAAGGGAGTGCGTGCGCACACCGCGCGTCCATACGCCGGACGCAACGCAATCCACCGGCTCGGCGACGTGATCAACCGGGTCGCCTCCTACCGGCCCCGGACCGCGACCATCGACGCCATCGACTTCGTGGAGCAGCTCCAGGTCGTGGCCGTCGACGGGGGAGTGGCGACCAACATCGTGCCCGACCGGGCCGGGTGCACACTCAACCATCGATTCGCCCCCGACCGCACCAAAGACGAAGCCTTCGCCTGGCTCGTCTCGTTTCTCGGCGAGCTGGTGGAAGAGAGCGACATAGTGACCCTCGTTGACTGGGCGCCCGCCGCGGCACCCGAGCTCGGCAACGTGCGCCTCCAAGCGCTCGTCGACCTGAGTCGCGTGGCGCCGAAGGGCAAGGTCGGCTGGACGGACGTCGCGACGTTCGCGGAGATGGGGACGCCGGCTACGAATTTCGGGGCCGGCGATCCGCTGCTAGCGCATCGCAGCGATGAGTTCGTGACGCTCGGCGAGTTGGACGACTTCGCCCGGGTGCTCGGCGACTGGCTTCGCTAACTAATAGTTGCGCAGGACCGAGATCACGCGCCCGAAGAGGACGACCTCGCTCGCGTCGAATTCCATGGGCTCCATCGTGGCGTTTTCGGGCTTCAGCACGACGCGCGATCCCTGGGGGAAGTAGCGCTTGACGGTCGCCTCGTCGTCGGGTATTCCAGCCACGACGATCTCGCCGATATTGGCGGTCGCCTGACGCTGTACCACGACGAAGTCGCCCGGCAGGATGCCCGCTTCAATCATCGACTCGCCCCGCACGCGAAGTACGAAGCTGTCGCCGCGCCCCGCGAACTGCTCCGGAATTGACATCAGCTCGTGCGCCATCTCCTGGGCGAGCACGCCGGTACCGGCGGCGACGTCGCCGACGAAAGGTATGTAGCGGATGTGCTGGTCCGGTGCGGGGTTCTCCACGTCGAGGCGCACGGTGAGCGTTCGAGGTTGCTGCGCGTTCTTCTCGATGTAGCCGGCCCTCTTCAAAACGTCGATGTGGTTCGCCACCGTCGCGGGCGACTTGAGACCGACGTGGTCGGCGATCTCGCGAATGGTCGGAGGGAAGTTCCGCTCGCGCTGGCACGTGATGATGAACTCGAGAATCTGGCGCCGCATGGGGGTCAGGACTTCGGCCATGGTGGTCCTTTCGGGTACGAACAGTTGTTCGTAGAATAGCCCATCAACAGGGGCGAATCAAACACCTGTTCGCACTTGGGATACACGAGGATCGGCCCCGAAACCTTGCGGGGGTGCACCAATTTGGGGAATTATGTACTGCTACTGTTTCGCAGTGGCCAAAGTGGCCTATGCGACTCCTAGATTTCTCGAATCTGTCACTGATTTAGACATATTGAGGGTCGTGCTGGGGAAGTGAAACAACACAGTTGAGGAGGACGAGCTGATGAAGCTTCGTTTGAACAAGACGGTGGCTGCGGTGGCGTCGAGTGCCCTGCTGTTGATGGCGGTGCCGGCAGTCGGTATTGCGTCAGCTTCGGGTGCTTCGGCAAAGCCCACGTTCACCATTGGATATGAAGGCCCGCTCTCGGGCGGCAACCAGCAGCTCGGCTTGAACATGGTGTTCGGTGTCCAGCTGGCGATCAACCAGGCCAACGCGTCGGGCAAACTGAAGTTCAAGTTGAAGCTCCGCACGTACGACGACCAGGGTGACCCCACCATTTCGCCGACCCAGGCCCAGTCCGCCGTGCACAACAAGAGCCTCGTGGCCATCATCGGCCCGGCGTTCTCAGGTGCGACGGCCGCTTCAGAGCCCTACTACAGCGCCGCGCACGTCGCCACGGTGAGCCCCTCGGCCACGCGCGTGTCGCTCGCGACCAACGGTTGGAACAACTTCTTCCGCGTCGTTGCTGACGACGGGGTCCAGGGTCCGGCTGACGCCAACTACCTGGTCACGGCGAAGGGCTTCAAGACGGTCTACGTCGTGAACGACGGTACGTCCTACGGTGCGGGCCTCGCCTCCGCGTTGGCGGCTCAGGCCACCACTGACGGCGCGACCGTGACCGCGGCGACGGTTCCTGGCACCTCGCAGTGCCAGAACGGGACCGCGTCGGCCACCGAGTACTCGGCTGCCGCCACGCAGGCTGTTGCCAGCAAGGCCGCCGCACTGTTCTACGGCGGTTACTACTGTGACCTCGGCCTGTTCCTCGGTGCACTCAAGTCCGCTGGATACGCGGGCACCATCATGTCGGGTGACGGTTCACTTTCACCGGCGTTGATCCAGGGCACCACGCCTGCGTCGGCTGCTAATGGAGTGCTCCTGACCTGCGCGTGCGCCACGTCGACGAACCACAAGTTCAACTCGGCCTACTCGGCCCTGTCGCACTTCAGTGCCGCCAACGCGACCTACGCCGCTGAGGCCTACGACGCCACGAACGCGGTCATCAACGCGATGAAGACGCTCAAGCACGTCACGCGCTCAGGCATCGTCTCGGCGTTGCACAAGCTCACCTACAAGGGCTTGACCAAGGTAGTGAAGTTCCAGTCCAACGGCAACATTGCCGGATCGGCGATCTTCGTCAACAAGGTCACGAGCGGCTCGATCGTTCAGCTTGGCCTTGAGTAACCAGTAGCAACAAAGTATTTGCAGGAGCCGGGGGATTACTTCCCCGGCTTTCTGCTTTTCGCTACACTTTGCATTCATCGCTAAGGGGAAGTCGTGGGCGCATTCGGTCACTATTTAGCCGCACACTTCGACACCCTACGCATCGAGTTCTGGAGCCTCTTCGTGGGTGGGGTGGCTAACGGCTTCCTCTACGGAATGGTCGCCGTCGGCTATACGCTCGTTTACGGAGTCCTTCGGCTCATCAACTTCGCCCACTCGGAGATTTTCATGTCCGGTGGCTTCGCCAGCTATTTCGTGATGAAGGCATTGATTGGGACGTCGGTCCCCAATGGCGCCGCGACCGTGGGACTGATCGTGATCGGAATCATCGTCGGTGGTACGGTGGGCGCGATTGTGGCGACGCTCCTCGAGCGCGTCGCCTACCGTCCGCTGCGCCGGCGCAACGCGCCAAAGTTGGCCTACCTGATCAGCGCAATTGGTGCCTCGTACTTCTTGTTCAATATGGCGGGCAAGGAGTTCGGCCGGTACTCGATCTCCATGCCTCAGCCCTACATCAACCAGACGGTGTTCCACGTCTTCGGGGCGCCAGTCCAGCTGTACTACGTCGTAATCTTCATCGCCGGCGTGGTCATGCTCTTTGGCCTCGACCGACTGGTCGCCACCACTAAACTCGGTCGTAGCATCCGGGCCGTCGCCCAAGACGCCGAGACCGCCTCGCTCATGGGCGTCAACATCGACCGAACGATCGCGCTCACGTTCATCGTCGGCGGAGCCCTCGGCGGAGCCGCGGGTTACCTCTTCGGCCTCGGCACCGGCGTCGTCTACACGATGGGCTTCGTGCCGGCCCTGAAGGCCTTCACCGCGGCGGTCCTGGGGGGCATCGGCAACCTTCGCGGCGCCATGATCGGCGGACTACTCCTGGGCATCGCCGAAAGTCTCTCCGTCGTCTTTGTGCAGGCGGCCTACATCGACGTCATCGCCTTCGGCATCCTCGTCGCGGTCCTCTTGTTCCGTCCGACTGGTATTCTCGGCGAGCGCCTAGGGAGGGCCGCCTGATGCGAAAGTTCCTCACCCAGTCGGTCGTCCGGCGTCTGTTTAGTTCGGTCGCGGCCATTGGAATTCTCGAGTTGATGACCGGCCCGCCCGGGAGCACCGTGACGCCGACCGCCGGCCTCACGGGATCGTTCACCGAGTCGTCGTCGTTCTTCGGGATCTTCAAAGGACAGCGCTGGATGCCGTTCCTCGTCATTGCGCTCGCGATGTGGGGCGTCTGGACGCTCTGGCTCTCACGGGGAAAAGAGATCAAGGGCGGCGTCAGTCGCGCCCTCGCGCTGCCTCGCGCGGCGACCCAGAAGCGAACCGTTCGTTGGGGCCTGGCCCTGGCGCTGCTCGTGGGCGCGATCATCTTGCCCCACGTCGAGACGGACCCGTTCTGGCAGGCGGCGATGGTCGAGCAGATTGGTGTTTACGTGTTGCTCGCAATCGGGCTCAACGTGGTGGTCGGCTTCGCGGGCCTTTTGGACCTTGGCTTCGTGGCGTTTTACGCGATTGGCGCCTATACCACCGCTTGGGTGACGGGCGCACTGCCCACGCCCCCGCCGTTCAACATCCACATGGATCCCTTCTGGGCGATTCCCATCGCGATCTTCATCGTGATGATTGCCGGCGTCATCCTCGGCGCGCCGACGCTCCGGTTGCGGGGCGACTACCTCGCCATTGTGACGCTCGGCTTCGGCGAGATCGTGACCATCTTCGCCAACAACCTTTACGGGATCACCGGCGGGTCCCAGGGCTCGAAGCTCGTGCCCCACCCCTCCTTGCACATCGGACCGATCAAGTACGCCTGGGGCCTCCTTCCGGTGCCGTACTACTACTTGACCCTCGTCTTCATCGTCATCTTCCTCATGGCCTTCTCGCTGCTCGAGCACTCCCGGGTCGGGCGGGCCTGGACGGCGATCCGCGAGGATGAGGTGGCCGCGGAGTCGGTGGGGATCAACCCGCTGAAGTACAAGGTGATGGCGTTCGCCATCGGCGCCTCGACCGCCGGCTTCGCTGGCGTTGTCACGGCGTCGCAGTCGAACTACATCTTCCCGTCAAGCTTCACCCTGGCCTTCTCGATCAACGTCCTGGTGTTGGTCATCTTTGGCGGCATGGGCTCGATCTTCGGCGTGGTGCTCGGCGCCATCATCATCCAGACGGGATTCTCGTACCTCCTGCACTCGCCGCCAGCGGGCTACCAAGCGTCGGACCTCTACATTTACCTCGGTGCCTTGCTGGTCGTGATGATGATCTTCCGTCCGGCGGGACTGGCGCCGTCGAAACGTCGGAAGCGTGAGATCACGCTCTCGGAGCAACTGCACGAGGGACACCTGGACGAACTCCTGACGGGGGACACCCCGTGACCTCCGACAAGATCTTCGACGTCGAGCACGTGAGCCTGCGCTTCGGCGGGGTGATTTCACTGAACGACGTCAGCCTCTTCCAAAACCGCGGAGAGATCCTGGCGGTCATTGGGCCCAACGGCGCCGGCAAGACTTCGCTGTTCAACTCGCTCACGGGCGTCTATCAGCCCCAGGAGGGCACCATCACCTTCACCGGACTCGACGCCAAGCCGATCTCGATCATCGGACGAAAGCCCCATCGCGTCAGCAACGTCGGGGTCGCGCGGACCTTTCAGGCGTCGAGGATGTTCAGCGCGTTGACCGCATTTGAGAACGTGAAGATCGGCGCCGAGTCGCACCGAGGATTGGGTGTCGTCGGGGCGATGCTGAAGGGCCCGGCGACGAGGCGCGGCGAGAAGGAATCGGACGAGCGCACGTTCGAGTTGCTCGATTTCGTCGGACTACGCGATAAGGCCAACGTCATCTCGGCCTCCCTCTCCTACGGGGACCGCCGTCGCCTGGAGATCGCCCGCGGGCTGGCGACCGACCCCCAGGTTCTCTTGCTCGACGAGCCGGCCGCGGGGACCAACCCCTCGGAGAAGGTTCAGCTCACCGTCCTGATCCGCAAGGTCCGCGATCAAATGGGCGTGTCGATCCTGCTCATCGAGCACGACATGAAGCTCGTGATGGCGTTGGCCGAGCGGCTCTACGTGCTGAACTTCGGCAGTGTGATTGCCCAGGGCACGCCCGAGGAGATCCGGAGCAACGACGCCGTCGTGGAGGCCTACCTCGGTTCGTCCGCCGAAGAGCAGAAGGGCGCCTAAGCAATGCTGAAGGTCCAAGACGCCGTCGTTCGCTATGGAGCGATCACTGCGCTTCACGGGGTCACCTTTAACGTGGACCAGGGCGAGATCGTCACCCTGCTCGGAGCCAACGGCGCGGGCAAGACGACGACGCTGCGGATGTTGTCGGGGCTGCACGCCCCGGCCAGTGGCTCGATCATCTTCGAGGACCAGGACGTGACCTTAACCAAAGCCCACGACTTCACCACCCTGGGGATTAGCCACGTCCCCGAGGGGCGTCGCATCTTCCCCTCGATGTCGGTCGAGGAGAACCTCGAGATGGGCGCCTTCAACCGCAAGGGATCCTTCAGCGACGACATGGAGCGGATGTACGAGACCTTCCCAATCCTGAAGGACCGGCGCAAGCAGATTGGCGGGAACCTCTCGGGCGGCGAGCAGCAGATGCTGGCGATCGCGCGGGCCCTGATGAGTCAGCCCCGCCTGCTGCTGCTGGACGAGCCGTCAATGGGGCTCGCACCGATGATCGTCGCGACGATCTTCCGGATCATCGGCGAGATCCGCGACAGTGGCACGACGGTCTTTCTCGTGGAACAGAACGCTAGCCAGGCCCTTCGCATCGCCGATCGCGGCTACGTGATGGAGAACGGGCGTATCGCCTTCACCGACACCGCGGCCAATCTGCTGGTCGACGACCGCGTGCGCGCGGTGTACTTGGGCGAGTCGGTCGAGGACGGCTGACGCGTGTCCTCCCCGGACGCCCTGCACCCCAGTGCGCAGCGCGTCGCCGAGGAGTTGCGATCGAGGGGCGTGGCGGGCCCGTTCCGGGAGTTCGCCGCGTCGACCAAGACGGCGGCCGACGCGGCCGCGGCCCTCGAGTGCGAGGTCGGCGCGATTGCGAGCTGCCTCGTCTTCGTCCTCGACGGCGAGCCGGTCGTCGTCATCAAGAGCGGCGCCTTTCGGGTCGACACCGGTAAGTTCGCGTCGCTGGTCGGGGCTGCGAACATGCGCCGAGCCACCCCAGACGAAGTGCGCGCGGCGACGGGCCAGGCGATCGGAGGGGTCTCCCCGGTCAACTGGCCCGGTCCTCTACGGGTCTACATCGACGGCTCTCTGGCGCAATTCGGCCGAATCTGGTCGGCCTGCGGCACGCCGAACGCGGTCTTCGCGACTTCCTTCGCGGAACTTTCGGCGCTCACCCACGCCGAGGCGATCGACCTGCTGGGCTGATGTCCCCGCCAGTCCAGTGACGCTCCCTACCCGACGAACGAGATCCGTACTGACGCGGCGTCCTTCTTCTTGACGTTGCCGACGTCAATGGCGCAGCTCTTCAAGTTCGACGCAGTGGTTCCGCAGGTCCCCGTGCCGACCTTGCCGGTGATGACCTTGAAGACGGTGGACGCCAGCTGACCCTTCGAATTGATGGTCTTGGCCACGGCCGTCTTCAGGGCGCACTTCGAGGCCGTCGAGCCCGAGGCCAGGCACTGGACGATGAAGACGTGGTCACCGGGTTGGAAGCCCGTCCCGGACACCCGCACGGCCTGGCCCTTGTGTAGCCCGGTCGAGGGCACGACCTTCACGTGGGGGTGGTACGTCACCACGGGCAGCGCGAAGGTGATTGGGGTGGTGGCGGTGTCGGTCCCCTGGGCGGTGCCAATGTTGATCACGCACGCGGCGAGGTCACTAGGCGACGTGCCGCAGGTCTTGCCGCTGGCGATCACGCCCGTCACGACCGGGTACTGCAGTGAGACGGTCCCCGAGGCGCTGGCGGTGACGGGCGACACCGAGGAGACGTCACAGCCCGATTGGTCGGTGGCCGTGGCGAGGCACTCAATGACGTACAGCGAATCGTTGGGTGAGAAGCCGCTGCCGGTGACCGTGACCACCTTGTTATTGGTTAGCCCCGTCGAGGGACTGACCTGGATCGCGCCCGCCGCCGACGCGGTGCCGACCCCGAGGGTGAACAGCAGGCCGAGCGCCATGGAAATTGTTGTCAAGCCCGTCGTCAGTCGCCTCATCGTGTTGACCTTTCCGTTGTCAAATCAATCATGGGAGCGAAACCGGTACCGCGGTCGCCGTACCAAATTAGGGTAACCCTATGCCCAAAGTCGGCTCGAAACACGTCGCTCCGATCCGGTTGGGAGTCATATTAGAGGTGTTGACCCTGTCGTGGAACGTCGCGGGCGTCGCGATTCTCGCCTACGCGGCCCTCGCGGCCCGTTCGGTGGCGCTCGCCGGCTTCGGGCTCGACTCCCTCGTCGAGATCGGGGCCAGTGTCGTCGTGCTCTGGGAGCTGCGCGACGTCCTCGGGACGCGCCGAGCCCGGGCGATTCGGATGATCGGCGTCGTTTTCCTCATGCTCGCCCTGTACCTCGCGGTCCAGAGCTCGGTCGTGCTGGCGGTCGGCTTCCGACCGCACCACAGCCCGCTCGGCATTGCCTGGACGGCGGCGACGGCGATTGTCATGTTCGCGCTCGCGCGGGGCAAGGGTCGTGTGGGCCGTCTCCTCGACAACGAAGTTCTGGTCACCGAGGGCCGAGTCACGTTCGTAGACGGAGTACTCGCGACGGCCGTGCTCGTCGGCCTGGCGCTCAACGCGCGTCTCGGCTGGTGGTGGGCCGACCCGCTGGCGGCGCTGCTCATCGTCGCGTACTCCTTGAAGGAGGGAACGAC
>JAYVZV010000097.1:0-10454 GCA_043782995.1 Acidimicrobiales bacterium
TCCAAGCGTTCCCGCGCTTCTTCTGGCGTTCGCCCATTTCCCGTGATCCGGGCACGTCCGGCCTCTCGACGCAAGGACGGGGGTATTTCCTTGGTGGCCTGCCAGAAGATGCGCGGAATGCGCTTGCCGGTGTGTGGATCCAGGCGATACGTCGTTCTTTCATAGACGCCGCCCGACCCCTGGGGGCGTCTGAGAGGTGTCGCGTTGGGCTTCTTCGTGGTGGCCATAGCGAGAGATTACGCCAAGTGATTACGCCAAAGGCGCTAAAACAGCCAATGCCCAGTGCGATAAACACTGGGCATTGGTCCTCTGGTGGAGGTGATGGGATTCGAACCCACTGCCTCTACATTGCGAACGTAGCGCTCTACCAATTGAGCTACACCCCCGAAGAGGCTCTAACTTTAGCCGAACGCTCGCGACTGTGGTTCGCGCTGCCAGCGCACCTCACTGTCGGGATCGTAGAACTCCGACCGGTACTCGTCCTCGTACTGCTCGGGGTACTCGACGTAGAGGGGCTGGACGGTCGCGAGCGAACGACGCTGGGGCAGGTGCAGTGGCAACGACGACTCGCTGAGGTATCCCTGACTCACCGCGTAGAGCGCGAGGGCCACGAAGGCAACGACGCCCACCCACAGCATGAGGGCGAGGTCCATCACCAACGAGTAGCCCGAGACGAAAGCCACGATCGTCACGAGGACCGCTGCGAGCACCAGTCGGCTGAACATCATTCGACGTTGCGACCTCATCGAACGACGTAGCTTCGGCGGCTCGTACTCGTATTGGACGGTCGGTGGATTGGGCGCCGACGAGTAGGCGGCGGCGTAGTGGTTCTTGGGTGTGCGGCGAACCGGTCCGTCGTCGTAGTCGTAGTCCTCGGCCCACTCCTCCCACGAATTGCGTGACTCGAGTGAGCGGTAGGTATCGTCGGCGTGAACCACGGTGAGGCGGGGCCGGCGCGACGGCGAAATCGACTCCGAGCGCTCCCGTTCGTTGGACTGGTCCAGACGATGGGCTGGCGCGACGGTGTACTCCTGGCGACTCAGCACCTGGTGTTCGGCGTGGAAAGACTGGATTGACCGCTCGGTGCCGTTTTCCCGGAATCGTCGAACGACCGTGGGCGCGAGCAGCGCCACCCAAAAGAGGGCGAGGATAATTAGAAGCATCCGGTAGACCCCACTGCACGCCACGTTGACATTGCAGTCAAAGATACAAGGACGTCGCCTTTTTTTGGTGGATATCAGGCCTCGTGGAGGCCGCACTCCTCTTTGTCATTTCCGACCCAACGACCCGACCTCCGGTCGCCCGGGACGAGCGGCTTCTCGGTCATCGGGGCACAACCGATCGACGCATAGCCCTGCGCCCACATCGGATGCTCGGGCAGGCCGTTCGCCTTCAGGTAGTAGGCGACGTCATCGTCGCTCCACGTCGCCAGCGGGTTGACCTTGACGAGGTGGAATTTATCATCCCACATCAGGGTTTTCATGTTCGCGCGCGAGGGTGCGTCGACTCGCTTGACCGACGTGATCCAGGCCGCACGTCCCCGTAGCGCGGCGCCCAACGGCGCGACCTTGCGCAGTTCGCAGCACCGCTCGGTGCCGCACGGCCACTCGTCGGCCTCCGGACCGGGGAGGGTTCGCGTCATGTTGAGCGACCAGTCGCGCTCGACGCGCTGCGCGAACTCGAGGGTCTCGGCGAAGTGGCCCATGGTGTCGAGGAAGATGATCTCGGTGAGGGGGCGCAGCTGGTGGACCATGTGCAAGAGCGCCACGTCCTCAAACGAGCAGGCCACGGCGACGTCGCCGTCGAAGCGGTCGAACGTCCATTCGAGGATCTCCCGGGCCGACGAGCGCGCGAAGCGCCCGTCGACCTCGTCCAGCTCCTCGAGCAGCCCGGGGGTGGGGTTAATCACGGTCATTCTCAACAAGTCTAAGGGGATTCCCGTCGGAATCACATTCTCCAGTGGTTTACTAGGATATGTGGTGACCCCCCGACCATGACCACGACTCCCCCGCGCCCCTCGCACGCCACCGACCATCTCGATCTGCTCGAGAGTCACGCCATTTTCATCATGCGAGAGGTCGTCGCCGAGTGCGAACGGCCGGTCCTGCTCTTCTCGGGCGGCAAGGACTCGGCCGTGCTGTTGCACCTCGCGGCGAAGGCCTTCGCGCCCCAACAGCTCCCCTTCCCCGTCATGCACATCGACACCGGCCAGAACTTTCCCGAGGTGCTCGCCTTCCGCGACGCCACGGTCGCCGAGATCGACGCGCGCCTCGTCGTGGCCAAGGTCCAGGACACGATCGACCAGGGCAAGGTCGTCGACCCGGGTCTTCTCGGCTCGCGCAACCGTCTCCAGACCGTCACGCTGCTCGACGCGATCAACGAGCACGGCTTCGACGCCGCCTTCGGCGGCGCCCGAAGAGACGAGGACAAGGCCCGAGCCAAAGAGCGCATCCTGTCGTTCCGCGACACCTTCGGCCAGTGGGACCCCCGCCAGCAGCGCCCCGAGTTGTGGCAGCTCTACCAGGGGAAGGTCAACCCCGGCGAGCACGTTCGCGCCTTCCCGCTGTCGGACTGGACCGAACTGGACATCTGGCAGTACATCGAGCGCGAGAATATGGCACTGCCCTCGATCTACTTCGCCCACGAGCGTGACCTCGTGATGCGCGACGGCATGTGGCTGGCCGTCGGACCCTTCGTCGAGCCCCGAGCCGACGAGCCGGTCCAGCGCCTGATGGTGCGCTTCCGCACGGTGGGCGACGCCAACTGCACGGGGGCCGTCCTCTCGGACGCCGACTCCCTCGATCGGATCATCCACGAGATCTCCCTGGCCAACGTCTCGGAGCGCGGCGCGACGCGGGCCGACGACAAGTTCTCCGAGACGGCGATGGAAGACCGCAAGCGCGAGGGGTACTTCTAAATGCTCGATGTAGCGAAGGACCTCCTGCGCCTCGCGACTATTGGCTCGGTCGACGACGGCAAGTCAACGCTGATCGGACGACTCCTCGTTGATACCCGCCAGCTCTTCGACGACCAGCTTGACGCGGTCGCCGCCGCGTCGGAGAAGCGCGGGGTCGGGGACCTCGACCTCAGTTTCGTCACCGACGGCCTACGCGCCGAGCGCGAGCAGGGCATCACCATCGACGTGGCCTACCGCTACGCCACCACGCCCACGCGCAAGTTCATCATCGCCGACTGCCCCGGCCACGTGCAGTACACCGGCAACATGGCGACCGGCGCCTCCACCGCCGACCTCGCGCTGGTGGTGCTCGATGTGGCGTCGGGGCTCAAGGAGCAGACCCGGCGACACCTGTGCATCGCGGCCCTACTCGGGGTGCGTTCGATTATCGTCGCCGTGAACAAGATGGACGCCGTCGACTGGTCCGAGATCGCCTTCCAGCGCGTCGTCGACGAGATCCAGACCCTGTCCAAGCGACTCGGCTTCCAGAAGGTGCACATCATCCCGGTCTCGGCACTGCTCGGCGACAACGTGGTCGAGTCGTCGACCAACCTCCGCTGGTACCAAGGGCCGTCAGTCCTCGAGGCCCTCGAGGACTCCGAAGCCGGCGCCTGGGAGCACACCACCACCCAAGGTGCCCGACTGCCGATCCAGTGGGTGCTGCGCCAACCCGGCGGCGGACGGACCTACGCCGGGATGGTCTGTGGAGACACCTTGCACGTGGGCGACCGCGTCACGCTACTGCCGGCCAACATCGAGACGACCATCGCGGGCCTCAACTTCGGCGGCGCACCGATCGACGAGGCGACGGTCGGTCTGGCCGCCGACGTCGCGCTGGCTGACGAGACCAATGCGGGCCGCGGCGACATGATTGTCACGTCGCCGCGGCCCCTGGTCGCCAACGAGATTCACACGACCATCTGCTGGTTCGGCGAGCGAGAGTTGCACGTCGGCCAGCGCCTGCGCATGAAGCACACCACCAAGGTGACGCCCGTCCGCGTGAAGTCCATCAACGGAGTAATCGACATCGAGAAGCTCGACATCGACGAGTCCACGTCGCTCGCCACCAACGAGATCGGCCTCGCCACCTTGAACACGGCCGACCTGATGGTCGTCGACGACTACCGCGCGAACCGCGTGACCGGCAGCTTCGTGCTGATCGACGAGGCCACCAACGCGACCGTCGCGGCCGGCATGGTCGGACGGGCGTCCTTCCTTTAGCCGCTAGAACTGCACCAGCATCGCGACGAGCGCCACGCCGACGAGGCCCAGTAACACGTCGACCGACCGCACCAGCTGGCGACCCCGGTCGGGCGAGGCCACCCCGTGGTGCAACACGGTGTCGGCGACGACCTGTTCCAACGGCAGCGTCCTCGCCTCGAGGTGCCCGGCCGCCGCGAGGTAACAGAGCAGCCCCACTCCAATCCAGGGTCGCGACAACGACACCGAACTGTCGCCGCTGAGCGAGAGCACGAACCCGGTCACCGGGAGCACGTGCACGACTCGAGCGGCCCAGTTGCGCCGCTCGGGAAAACGGCGACGCTGCTCGGGCGGACCGGCGCCGCGCAGCACCGCGAGCGCCGAGAACCTCATCGTGACGAGCACCACGACCGTGGCGACGGAAGCCAGGATGTGCACGAGAAAGACCAGGTCGTAGGCGACCGAGGCGCCGATCACTGCTCGTCCAGCAGGGCCCGGGCGGCCCGGTAGGGGTCGGTCGAGCCGGCGAGGAGCGACTCGACCTGCTCCTCGTACGCGGCGCCGTGTCCGAGGTCGCCGATCCGCGAGCGCACCATCGCCGCGATGACCTTGTCGAGCTCGGCGCGCATTCGCCGGCGACGGTGCTCGACCAGTCGCTCCCCCTCGACGAATCGGCGATGCTCGCCGATGGCGTCCCAGAGCTCTTCGGTGCCCACGTCGTTCGTGGCGACGGTCTCGAGGATCATCGGGCGCCACTCGTGCTCGCCGCCGAGGTCGAGCATCTGCTCGAGGTCGCGCCGAGTCTCGCGAACGCCGGCCCGGTCGGCCTTGTTGATGACGAATATGTCGGCGACCTCGAGCAGGCCGGCCTTGTTGGCTTGCATGGCGTCGCCCCAGCCCGGGTTGGTCACGACCACCGTGGTGTCGGCGGCCGAGGCGATTTCGACCTCCATCTGGCCGACACCGACGGTCTCGACCATCACGAGGCGGAAGTTCGCGGCGCCGAGGACCCGCAACGCGTCGGGCACCGCCAGCGAGAGTCCGCCGAGGTGGCCCCGCGTCGCCAACGAGCGGATGAAGACGTGTTCGTTGGTTGCGTGGTCCTGCATCCGGATGCGGTCGCCGAGGATCGCCCCGCCCGTGAAGGGAGAGCTCGGGTCGACACAGAGCACGCCGACCTCGTCGAATTGGTCGGCGCCGTCGAACGAGCCACGCGTCAGGGCCGTCGTGATTAGCTGGTCGGTCAGGGTCGACTTGCCCGCACCCGGCGGTCCGGTGAGCCCGATGACGTAGGGGGCCGGAGCGGCGTAGGCGAGGGCGGCGGTGGCGAGCTGCATCGCACCTCCGGACTCGACGTAGGTGAGCAGACGCGCGAGCGCGGTGCGAGACCCCCCGCGGGCGAGGTCGACCAGCTCGGCCGGCTCGCGCGGGATCACGCCAACCGTTCGATGTGGGCGCCGAGACCTTGGAGCGTGCCGATGAAGTCCTCGTAGCCCCGGTCCACGTGCTCGAGGCCCGCGACGGTCGTCTCGCCCTCGGCGACCAGCCCCGCCAGGATCAGCGCCGCCGCGGCGCGAATGTCGGAGGCGCGCACGGTGGTGCCCACGAGCCGCTCGACGCCGCGGATCATCGCGTGATGGCCCTCGGTCGTGATGCTGGCGCCGAGGCGCACTAGCTCATCCACGTAGCGGAATCGCCCGACGAAGAGGTTCTCGGTCACGACCGAGACGCCCTCGGCCACGCTCAGCATCGTGGTAACCAGCGGCTTGTAATCCGTCGCCACTCCCGGAAACGGGAGCGTCGCAACGTCACAGGAGCGAAGGCGGCGCGGCCCCCGGGCGAGCACGCCCGGCCCGGAGAGGTCGAGCTCGGCGCCCATTGCTTCGATCTTCCGCAGCAGCATCTCCATGTGCTCGGGCCGGGCGTCGAGCACGCGCACTCGTCCGCCGGTGATGAGCGCCGACGCCAAGTACGTCGCCGACACGACGCGGTCGGTGACGACCTCGTGGCTCGTCGGACCGAGCTTCTCGACGCCGTCGACGGTGAGGCGCGACGTGCCCAGACCGTCGATCTGGGCGCCCATGGCGATGAGCTGGCGGCCCAGATCCTCCACCTCGGGCTCGCGCGCGGCGTTGTCGATCACCGAACGGCCGTCGGCGAGCACGCTCGCCATCAGCAAGTTGTCGGTGGCCGTGTGGCTCGGGTATTCGAGCGTGATCCGGGTCGCGCGCAGACGCGGTCGGTCTGTTGCCGCGTGGATCGAGTTCCGGTCGTTGTGAAAGGTCGCGCCCATCGCCGTGAGACCGTCGGTGTGGAAGTTGATCGGACGCTGGCCGAAGTCGTCGCCGCCCGGCAGCGCCATGTTGGCCCGCCCGCAGCGCGCCAGCAGGGGGCCCAGCACGACAATCGAGGCGCGCATCGCCTCGAAGAGGTGGGGCGGCGCGACGGGGTTGATCTCCTCGCACTCGGGTACGGTAATGGAGAGCTCGTGGGGCGCCGCCAGTTCGACCGTGCAGCCCAGGGCGACGAGAAGTTCGCTCATGACCGCGACGTCGGTGATGACAGGGACGTTCGTGAGGTGGTGGCGACCGCTAGCGAGCAGGCAGGCGGCCATCTGCTTCAGCACCGCGTTCTTGGCTCCGCGCGCCCGCACCTCACCTTCGAGGGCCCCGGCCGGCTTCACCACGAGAGAACTCACCTCTCAAGTATTGCCGGTCCCGGCCAACCCCGAGAACGTCCAATGGGGACGGCGCGACCGCGAACTACGCTCAATTCGTGCAGCCACCATCGATGCCCGATCGCAACATCGCGCTCGAGATGATTCGTGTCACCGAGGCCGCAGCGATTGCCGCCGCCCGCTGGTCCGGCCGGGGCGACAAGATCGCCGCCGACGGCGCGGCCGTCGACGCCATGCGCTTCGTGCTCGGGGCCGTCGAAATGGACGGCATCGTCGTAATCGGCGAGGGCGAGAAGGACGAGGCCCCGATGCTCTACAACGGCGAGCACATCGGCGATGGACGTCCCCCGCAGGTCGACATCGCCGTCGACCCCATCGACGGCACCACGTTGGTCGCGATGGGTCGCGACGGAGCAATCGCGGTCATCGCGCTCTCCGAGCGCGGCAGCATGTTCAATCCCGGTCCCTGTTTCTACATGAAGAAGGTCGCCGTCGGGCCGCGCGGTCGGGGTTCGGTCGACATCAACGCCACGGCGACGGACAACCTCACCGAGCTCTCCAAGCGGCTGAAGAAGCCCGTACAAGAGCTCGGCGTCGTGATCCTCGACCGACCGCGCCACGTCGACCTCATCGCCGAGGTGCGCGAGGCCGGGGCGCGCGTGCTCTCCATCACCGACGGCGATGTCGCCGGCGCCATTGCCACGGGCTGGCCCAACTCCGGAGCCGACGTGCTCTTCGGGATTGGGGGCACACCCGAGGGCGTCATCGCCGCGGCCGCCCTGAAGGGCCTGGGCGGTGAAATCCAGGGCATGCTGCACGCCACGTCCGACGAGAAACGTCGCGAGGCCGAAGCGCTCGGCTACGACTTCACGCGCGTGCTCTCCATCGACGACCTCGTCGCCAGCGACAACTGCTTCTTCTCGGCGACCGCCATCACCGACGGCGACTTCCTGCGCGGCGTGCGCTTCCACGACTTCGGCGCGACGACCCAATCGATGGTCGTGCGATCGCGCTCGGGCACCGTGCGCACCATCGAGACGTTCCACCGTCACAACAAGCTCGAGGAGTTCACCTCCGCGGGCTTTTAGTCTCGTGAGACTTTTCACGACGAGCGTGAAGTGTTTACTCCTATTTATCGTGTCTCGTGTTGCGGCTTTAAGGTAGTGCGCCTAAAGTCCGTCGTAGAGCCGATGAGCAGATCGCATCGGGATGCGAACAGGGAGTGAACATGCGAGTCTCGAGTCTTCTGACTACCAAAGGTCGCGACGTTGCCACCATCTCCCAGGAGCGCACGGTCACCGACGCGCTGCACGTCTTGAAGGAGCGCGGAATTGGGGCGCTCATCGTGACCGGCCCGACACCACCGCTGGTCGGCATCTTCTCCGAGCGTGACGTGGTGCGGGCCCTGGCGGCCCGAGGCGAGGAGGCGCTGGGGCTACAGGTCGCCGAGTTGATGTCAACCGACGTTACGACGTGCGACGAGTCGACAACGGTCATCGAGCTCATGGGCCTCATGACCGAGCGACACATCCGCCACGTCCCCGTCGTCCAGGACGGAAGTCTCGTCGGGTTGATCTCGATCGGTGACGTCGTGAAGGCGCGCTTCGACGAACTCGAGCACGAGAAGAAGGACCTGCTGGACTACGTGTCTTCTTGGTAAGTCCTATTTGACCGCCGCGCGAAGCCGCAGCTCGGCGCGCACGAGGTCAGCGTAGGCGTTCAGGTGTGTCGGACTGTCGTGGAATTCGGCGCGTGTGTCGGAGGCGATCTGCGCTTCCGCGGCCTCCTTGGCGAGTTGGGCGCGAGCGACGTCAATGTCCGTCGTGCGCTCGGCGACGCCGGCCAGAACCGTCGCCCGCGTGACGCCCTCCAATTCGTCGGGACCGACTTGGAAGTATCCGCCGTGCACGGCGAAGGCGATGTCGCCATCGGCCGTCTCGACGCGCACGATGCCGGGAACGATGTCGCCCACGGTCTCAGTGTGCTGGGGCAAGATCGTGAAGTCACCCTCAGACGAGCGCGCCACCAGAGCCTTCGCCTCGCCGACCCACAACGCCGACTCGGGAGTGACGATCTCTACCTTCAACGTGGTCACGGCTAGTCCCTCTGGAGCTCGGCGGCCTTGCGCTCGACGTCCGACGCGCCGCCCACGTTGAGGAAGGCCTGCTCGGGGTAGACGTCGAGGTCGCCCTTGACCAGATGCTCGAAGGACTCAATCGTCTCTTGCACCGGCACGTTGATGCCATCGATGCCGGTGAAGATCTTGGAGACGAACATCGGCTGGGACAGGAAACGCTGGATCTTGCGCGCCCTGGTCACCGTGACGCGGTCCTCCTCGGACAGCTCGTCGAGGCCCAGGATCGCGATGATGTCCTGGAGCTCTTTGTAGCGTTGGAGGATCTGCTGGGTCTGGCGCGCGACGGCGTAGTGACGGTCCCCCACGATCTCGGGCGCGAGGATGTTCGACGTCGAGGTCAGCGGGTCGACGGCCGGGTAGATGCCTAACGCGGCGATCTGGCGGCTCAGCTCGGTCGTGGCGTCGAGGTGGGTGAACGTCGTGAACGGCGCCGGGTCGGTGTAGTCGTCGGCCGGCACGTAGACGGCCTGGAGCGAGGTGATCGAGCGTCCGCGCGTCGAAGTGATGCGCTCCTGGAGCTCGCCCATCTCGTCGGCCAGCGTGGGCTGGTAGCCCACGGCGCTCGGCATGCGCCCCAGCAGGGTCGAGACCTCCGAGCCGGCCTGCACGAAGCGGAAGATGTTGTCCACGAACAGAAGGACGTCCTGATTCTTCACGTCGCGGAAGTACTCGGCCATGGTCAGGGCCGCGAGCGCGACGCGCAGACGCACGCCCGGCGGCTCGTCCATCTGGCCGTAGACGAGTGCCGTCTTCTCAATGACGCCCGACTCGCGCATCTCGAGCAGAAGGTCGGTGCCCTCGCGGGTGCGCTCCCCCACGCCGGCGAAGACCGACACGCCCTCGTGCTGCTCGGCGACGCGCCGGATCATCTCCATGATGAGGACGGTCTTGCCGACCCCGGCCCCGCCGAAGAGTCCGATCTTGCCGCCCTGCACGTAGGGGGCCAACAGGTCGACGACCTTGATGCCGGTCTCGAACATGTTGGCGCGCGGCTCGAGCTGGTCGAAGGCCGGCGCGTTGCGGTGGATCTCCCAGTGGTCCTCAACCGGACCGATGTCGTCGGTGTCGAGGCACTCGCCGATCACGTTGAAGACGTGGCCGAGGACGGCGTCGCCGACGGGCACCGTGATGCCCCGACCGGTCTGGCGCACGATGGCGCCGCGCACGAGTCCGTCGGTCGGCTTCATGCACACGCAGCGCACGCGGCCCTCGCCGATCTGCTGGGCCACCTCGCCGGTGACGGTGACGGTAACGCCGTCGATGACGATGTCGACCTCGACGGCGTGGTTGATCTCGGGCAGCGAGTGCGGCGGGAACTCGACGTCCACCACCGGCCCGGCGATCGCGACGACGCGCCCGGTCTCGAGGGCGGCCTTCTCAGGTGCGATGGTCATTGGTATCTCACTTTCCCGAGCGGAGCGCTTCGGCGCCGCTCACGATTTCCATGATTTCGGTGGTGATCGAGTCCTGGCGGGCTCGGTTCA
>JAYVZV010000098.1:0-10451 GCA_043782995.1 Acidimicrobiales bacterium
AGGGCCTGGGACGCCCGACTACAAACCATCAAGCGCATCGCCGAAGAGGCGCACTACGGTCCCCCCACGGTAGTGATCGACTAACCACTCTCGCGGCTACTGCGACCGGCGTCGGCTGAGGGCCCCGCGTACTCGCCAACTCTAAAGAAAACCAGGGGCTTTAGTCCATAATCGTTGAAAAGTGCTCCTTCGAATGCTGCCTAGTATTGAAAGAGCGCCCGAAGTTCGCCGTTGGTAGCGAGGAGACGATGTGACCGCAGTGGAGAGTTCGACGAAGGTAGTCCTGGGCGGCACCCGGGGCGGACCCGACACCCCGACGCTGCGCCAGGACCGCTGGTGGCTGCAACCGGTCGTGACCGTGTCGGTTCTCACCGCGTTCGTCATCTACTCGACCTGGGCGGCGTTCCAGAACAAGTACTACTTCGTCGGCGCGAACGTCCACCGCGACCTCGTGAGCCCCTTCGACTCCCCGTGCCTCGCGAGCAACTGCGTACCGGGCGCCCGGGCCGGCTTCTTTCTGAGCGGCTGGCCGCTCTCGCCGGCTCTACTGATCCTCATCGTCCCGCTAGGTTTCCGCCTCACCTGCTACTACTACCGGCGCAGCTACTACCGCGCCTTCTGGTGGTCGCCTCCGTCGTGCGCGGTCGCCGACGCCCACGCCACGTACTCGGGCGAGACTCGCTTCCCGCTGGTCATGCAGAACCTGCACCGCTACTTCTTCTTCGCCGGACTGGTCCTGAACGTGATTCTTACCTACGACGCCGTCGTGGCCTTCCGCCAGCCCGGCCTCGGGCTTGGCGTGACGGTCGGCACACTCGTGCTCAGCCTGAACGCCGTGTTGCTCTGGGCCTACTCGGTTAGCTGTCACGCCTGTCGGCACCTCTGTGGCGGCAACGTGAGGAGCTTCAAGGCCCACCCCGTGCGATACCGCTTCTGGAAGATCCTCACCCCGCTCAACGCCCGGCACATGAACCTCGCCTGGGCGTCGCTCATCTTCGTGGCCCTCGCCGACGTCTACGTCCGGCTGGTCGCCTCGGGCGCCATTACCGACTACAAACTCTTCTAGATCTAAGGAACGCTGTGACCAACTCCCCCTACGAGCACCACGACTACGACGTCCTGATCATCGGCGCGGGCGGCGCGGGACTGCGTGCCGCCATCGAGGCCAAGCAGCGCGGTCTCACCGTCGGCGTCATCACCAAGTCCCTGCTGGGCAAGGCCCACACCGTCATGGCCGAGGGCGGCATCGCCGCCGCCATGGGCAACGTCTCGGTGGAGGACAACTGGATGGTGCACTTCCGCGACACGATGCGCGGGGGCAAGTTCCTCAACAACAACCGCATGGCCGAACTGCACGCCAAGGAGTCCCCCGACCGCGTCTGGGAGCTCGAGCAGTGGGGGGCGCTGTTCGACCGCACGAAGGAGGGCAAGATCCTTCAGCGCGACTTCGGCGGCCACCGCTACGCGCGCCTGGCCCACGTCGGGGACCGCACGGGCCTCGAACTGATCCGCACCCTCCAGCAGAAGGTCGTGTCCATGCACACCGACGTCTTCATGGAGTGCAAGGTCCTGAAGCTCGTGCACGACGACTCGGGGCGCATCGCCGGCTGCGTGGCCTACTGGCGCCCGAGCGGCGAGTTCGTGACCTTCGGCGCCAAGGCCGTCATCATCGCCACCGGCGGCGTCGGCAAGTCCTGGAAGTTCACGTCGAATTCGTGGGAGGGCACCGGCGACGGCCACGCCATGGCGATGTGGGCCGGCGCCCCGCTGATCGACATGGAGTGCATCCAGTTCCACCCGACCGGAATGGTTTGGCCGCTCAGCGTTCGCGGACTGCTCGTCACCGAGGGCGTGCGCGGCGACGGTGGGGTGCTGCGCAACTCCGAGGGGAAGCGCTTCATGTTCGACTACGTCGCCGACATGTTCCGCGCCGAGACCGCCGAGACCGAGGAAGAGGGCGACAAGTGGTACGACGACCACGACGCCGGACGCCGTCCGCCCGAGCTGTTGCCGCGCGACGAGGTCGCCCGGGCGATCAACACCGAGGTGAAGGCCGGCCGTGGGACCCCCCACGGGGGCGTCTACCTCGACATCGCGACCCGTCGCTCGGCCGAGTTCATCCGCCGGCGGCTGCCCTCGATGTACCACCAGTTCATGGAGCTCGCCGGTGTCGACATCACGCGCGAGGCGATGGAGATCGGGCCGACCTGCCACTACATCATGGGCGGCGTCCAGGTCGACGCCGACTCGGCCGCCACCGTCGTGCCCGGCCTCTTCGCCGCCGGAGAGGCCGCGGGGGGGCTGCACGGCGCGAACCGGCTGGGCGGCAACTCGCTCAGCGACCTGGTCGTCTTCGGACGGCGCGCCGGCATGGGCGCGGCCGACTACGTCGAGGCCGGCAGCGGTCCGCGCTCGTTCGACCTAGCCGAGGTCGAGTCGGCCGTCGCCGAGGCGCTCGCGCCCTTCGAGCGCACCGAGGGCGAGAACCCCTACGACATCCAACGCGACCTTCAAGAGATGATGCAGACGAACGTCGGCATCATCCGCTCCGGACCCGAGCTCGAAAACGCCCAAGTCCAACTCGACGAGTTCGAGGTGCGTGTGAAGAACATCGCCGTCAAGGGCGGAAGGGCCTACAACCCGGGGTGGAATCTCGCCACCGACCTGCCGAGCATGCTCACGGTCTCGCGCGCCACGGCGACCGCCGCCCTGCTGCGGCGCGAGTCGCGCGGCGGCCACACCCGCGAGGACTTCCCCAAGGCCGACCCTGAGTTCGCGAAGTTCAACTTCGCCCTCTCGAGCGACGGCGGGAGCTGGGACAGCCCCCTCACCGCGACCGAGTCGGCGCTACTGCCCATGCCCGACGAACTCAAGGCTCTGCTCGAGGAGGCGAAGTAATGGCTGACGTAACCATGCGGATCTGGCGGGGTGACTCGTCGGGTGGTGACTTCGAGAGCTACACGGTCGCCCAGAACGAGGGCGAGGTCGTCCTCGACGTCATCCACCGCATCCAGGCGACCGAGGCGCCCGACCTCGCCTGCCGATGGAACTGCAAGGCCGGCAAGTGCGGGTCGTGCTCGGCCGAGATCAACGGAAAGCCCCGGCTCATGTGCATGACTCGCATGGACCAGCTGCCCGAGGGACCGATCACCGTCACGCCCATGAAGGCCTTCCCGATCATCCGCGACCTCGTCACCGACGTCTCGTTCAACTACGTTCAGGCCGAGAGGGTCCCGGCGCTGATGCCCCCCCCGATGCCCGAGGGCGGCTACCGGATGTTCCAGGAGGACGTCGAGCGCGGCCAGGAGTTCCGTAAGTGCATTGAGTGCTTCCTCTGCCAGGACGTCTGTCACGTCATCCGCGACCACGAGGGCAACAAGCAGCACTACGCCGGACCGCGGTTCTTCATTCGCTACGCCGAGCTCGAGATGCACCCGCTCGACCAGAACGACCGACGGGACCTGATCCGCGAGGAGATGGGGCTCGGCTACTGCAACATCACGAAATGCTGCACCGAGGTCTGCCCCGAGCACATCCACATCACCGACAACGCGATCATCCCCCTGAAGGAGCGGGTGGTCGATGCGAGCTACGACCCGGTCGCCTGGCTCGGACGCAAGATCCTGCGCCGGACCAAGAAGTCGGCGGCCGACGCCGCCGTCCAGCCCGCCCCCTAGTCCGTGACGGAATTTCTCTCGACGGAGTGGTTCGCCGAATTGAACGGGTCGTTGTCGAGCGCCGGCCCGGTCCCCCTTGGGGATTCGCCCGAGGTGCGCGTGGTCATTGAGTTCCCCGACGCGCCGGCCTCGTTGCCCCACGCAATCACCTTCACGCTGAGCCGCGAGGGAGCGTCGGTCGCCCCCGGTGACCACCTCGCCGCCGACGCCATACTGCGCCTCGCCTACGGGGACGCCGCCGGACTCACGACCGGTCGCTTCGACAGCGCGACGGCGCTGCGCGAGGGCCGCGTCAAGGTGCGCGGCGACATCAACGCGGTCGTGCCGGTCCTCAACTGGCTCCAGCGGGCCCACCCGAGCAACCACTAGGCCCGCCGTGGAACTGCCCCTCGACGAAGACGACCTCGACGAGCCGGGCGTTCTCGAGGCCCACATGCTCCACCGCTATCCGGTCGAGATCCCGCCCGTCGCGGTGCTCTGCTTCTTCAACGAGCTGCTCGAGCAGCTCTGCGACGAGGGAACGCTCACGACCAAGTACGTCCTGCGCAGTGAGATCGGCCGCAACCCCGTGTACGAGTACGCGACCGAGCACGGCGCCGTCGCGGTGGTGCACCCGGGGGTCGGCGCGCCCCTCGCGGCCGGCTTCGTCGAGGAGATGGCCGCCCTGGGCGTCACGACGTTCGTCGCGTGCGGGGGGGCGGGCGCGCTCGTCGACGAGCTGGCCCTCGGTCACGTCATGGTCGTGTCGTCGGCCCTGCGCGACGAGGGCACGAGCTTCCACTACGCGCCGGCCAGCCGAGTGATCGACGCCGACCCCCTGGGAGTCGCCGTCATGGCCGAGGTGCTGAGCGAGCACGACGTGCCCTACTTCACGGGGCGCACGTGGACGACCGACGCATTCTTTCGCGAGACGCGCAGCCGCGTCGAACGCCGCATCGAGGAGGGCTGCGCGATGGTCGATATGGAGTCCTCGGCCTTCATCGCCGTGGCGAAGTACCGGGGGCTGCGCTTCGCCCAGGTCCTCTACGCCGGCGACTCGCTCGCCGGAGAGGTCTGGGACAGCCGGTCGTGGGTGTCGGCGCGAACCGTACGCGAAGACCTCTTTCGAGTCAGCGCCCGGGCCGCGCTGCGACTACACGGCGCCCCGTCGGACTGACTCCGCTACGTGTCGACGCGGGCGTGAACGACCTACGATTGAGGGCCACGGGACGACCGTGGCACGAACGGGGGATCCATGGACGCGAGTCAGTCCGCAGGAGCAGCGAATGAGGGTGGCGACTCTGGCGGGTCGTCGGCGCTCGACTCTGAGGTGACCGGCCTGCTCAGGGAGTACGAGGGGATCCCGACCTGGGTGAAACTGAGCGTGCTGGCAGTCATCGTCGTGGCGGTCGCCGTGGTCTTTGGCGTCTGGCATACCTTCTACTTCCATTGGTTCCAGGTCCACACCGGCACCATCAACGAGTCGGGGCCCTACTACGGGTTCTGGAGCGGCTTCGGCTCGGACCTCGGGGAGGCGACCATCGTCGTGGGCATCGTCGCCACGTGGCGCCACCACAACTGTCACGTGAAGGGCTGCGCGCGTCTCGGCCGTCAGGTGCCGGGTACGCCGTATCTGGCCTGTCCCAAGCATCACCCCGACCACAAGGGCTACAGGCGCGCCGTCTCGATCGACGAGATGCACGGAGCCCACAAGAGGGCGAAGCAGCCCCGGTAGCTCTTTGGCGATTCGCCGAGCGACCCGACGAGTTGGCGCGGGCGGTGCGTCGACCTAGAGCAGACCGAGCGCGCGGACGTCCTCGCGCTCGGCGAGGAGCTCGTCGGTCGTCTCCTGGATGCGCTGCTGGGCGAAGGAGCCGTGCGTGATCCCCTCCTTGACCTTCCACTTCCCCTTGGCGTTCACCGTGATCGGGAAGCCGAAGGTCAGGCCCTCGGGAACGCCGTACTCGCCGCGGCTGGTCACCGCTATCGAGGCACAGTCGCCGGCCGCGGTGGGCGTGGTGAGGCTCACGACGGTGTCGATGGCGGCGTTGGCGGCCGAGGCGGCCGAACTGGCCCCGCGGGCGTTGATGATCGCCGCGCCGCGCTTCTGAACGGTCGTGATGAACTCACCTCGCAGCCACTTGCGGTCGCCGATGACGTCGGGGACTCGCTGCTTGGTGATCGTAGCGTTGGCAAAGTCCGGAAACTGGGTCGACGAGTGGTTGCCCCAGATCGCGAGGTTCTTGACCTTCTTGACCGGCACTCCGGCCTTCTTCGCGAGCTGGGTCTCCGCTCGGTTCTGGTCGAGGCGGGTCATGGCGAACCAGCGGTCGGGCGGCACCTCGGGGGCGTTGGAGCGCGCGATCAGGCAGTTGGTGTTGCAGGGATTGCCAACGACGAGGACGCGCACGTCGCTCGCGGCGTGGGCGGCGATCGCCAGGCCCTGGGGTTTGAAGATGCCACCGTTCACGCTCAGCAGGTCGCTGCGCTCCATGTCGGCCTTGCGCGGGATCGAGCCCACCAACAGCGCCCAGCTGGTCCCGGCGAACGCGGTCGCCAGGTCACTCGTGGCCTCGACGCCCGCGAGCAACGGGAAGGCGCAGTCCTCGAGTTCCATGACGACGCCCTCGAGCGCCTTCATCGCGGGGTCAATCTCGAGGAGACGGAGCACGACCGGGGTGTCGGGCCCGAGCATCTGGCCCGAGGCGATGCGGAACAGCAGCTGGTAGCCGATCTGGCCGGCGGCGCCGGTGACGGTGACGTGGACGGGCTTGGTCATGGGTCTCCTTGACTTGGACTGGCTAAAGGCGGTCGACGATCGCCGAGGCGAACTCGGAGCACTTCACCTCGGTGGCGCCCTCCATCTGGCGCGCGAAGTCGTAGGTCACAATCTTGTCGGCGATAGTCGCCTCCAGGGCGCGCACGATCTCGTCGGCCTCCGCCTGCCATCCGAGGTGCTCGAACATCATCACGCCCGAGAGCAGGACCGAGCCGGGATTCACCTTGTCCTGACCAGCGTATTTAGGGGCAGTGCCGTGGGTCGCCTCGAAGATGCCGTGTCCGGTGATGTAGTTGATATTTGCCCCCGGCGCGATGCCGATGCCGCCGACCTGGGCCGCCAGCGCATCGGACAGGTAGTCGCCGTTCAGGTTCGTCGTGGCGATGACATCCATCTCGGTCGGGCGCAGCAGGCACTGCTGGAAGGCGATGTCGGCGATGACGTCCTTCACGAGGAGCATGGAGCCGGGCTGACCGCCGCAGTCATCCCAGCCGACCGCGACGTCGCGGAACTCGGTCTTGACGAGCTCGTAACCCCACTTCATGAAGGCGCCCTCGGTGTACTTCTGGACGTTGCCCTTGTGGACGAAGGTGACGGAACGGCGCTTGTTCTTCAGCGCGTACCGGATGGCCTCGCGGATCAGGCGCTCCGACGCCATCTGCGAGATGGGCTTGATGCCGAGCGCGCTGTGCTCGCGGACGTTCCAGCCGAAGGTGTCGATCAGGAAGGTGCGCAGCTGCTCGGCCTCGGGCGAGCCGGCCGGCCACTCGAGGCCGGCGTAGACGTCCTCGGTGTTCTCGCGGAAGATCACCATGTCCACGAGCTCGGGGTGCTTCATGGGCGAGGGGACGCCCTGGAACCAGCGCACCGGGCGCAGGCATACGTAGAGGTCGAGGATCTGTCGCAACGCCACGTTGAGCGAGCGTATCCCTCCCCCGATGGGCGTCGTCATCGGACCCTTGATGCCGATCAAGTACTCGCGAAAGTCCAGAATCGTCTGCTCGGGAAGCCATTCGCCGGTCTCGTCGAAGGCCTTCTGGCCGGCGAGGACCTCCTTCCACTCAATCTCCTTGCCGTGTTTCTTCGCGGCGGCGTCCATGACCAGTTGCGCCGCGGGCCAGATGTCGATGCCAATGCCGTCGCCTTCGATATAGGGGATTATCGGGTGGTTCGGTACGTGGAGGACGCCGTCGGCGTTCATAGTGATTTTTTCGGCCATAGACGCCATCCTACGACCGATTTCGGGGCCGATCGCAGGGCCCAAGTGCCCTAGGAAGTCGAGCTAGGGGAACAGCGCGGCGTGGATCTCTCGCGTCGCCGTGGAGCGGTTGAGCGTGTAGAAGTGCAGGCCCGGCGCGTTCGCGTCGAGTAGTTCGGCGCAGAGCTCCGTCGCCGCCTTGATCCCCTCGGCCCGCACGGCCGGGGCGCCGCCGCGCGCGTTCGCGCGATCGAGGCGGTCCACGAGGACCATCGGGACGACGGCGCCCATCGTCGCCATGCGCGCGACGCCCCCGAGCGTGGTGACCGGCATGATGCCGGGCAGCACCGGCTTGGTCACCCCTCGCCCGCCCAAATCCTCGACGAGGCGCGTCCACTCGCGGGCCTCGAAGAAGAACTGGGTGACGGCGAAGTCGGCCCGGGTGAGCTTGCGCGCCAAATGTTCACGGTCGTGTCCGAGGTCCGACGAGCGGGGGTGGCCCTGGGGATGGGCCGCGACGCCGATCGAGAACTCCCCGACTTCACGGGCCAGTTCGACGACGTCGATGGCGTGCGCGAACTCCGAGGTCGCCAGACCCGGGTCGTCGGGGATGTCGCCGCCGAGCGCCATGACGTTCACGACGCCGGCGTCGGAGTAGTTCTTCAGGATGTCGCGGACTTCGGAGCGGGAGTGTCCGACGCAGATCAAGTGGGCCATCGCGGTGATGCGCCCGGCTCGCTGGATGCGGGTGACCAGGTCGAAGGTCCGTTGGCGCGACTCGCGGCCCCCGCGGTAAGTCACCGAGACGAACGAGGGGTCCAGCTGCTCGAGGTCCCGCAGCGTGGCCTCGAGCACCGAGCTCTCGACGTCGGTCTTGGGGGGAAAGAACTCGAACGACCGAGTGGTCCCGGCCGCCAGTAACCCGTCGATCCGCACGAAGCTAGTTGGCCCGACCGAAGTCGTCCTCGAGGCGCACGATGTCGTCCTCGCCGAAGTAGGTCCCGTGCTGGACCTCGATGAACACCACTTGGGCGTCGCCGCGGTTCTCGCAACGGTGGGCCTGGCCGAGGCCGACGTCGATGCTGTCGCCCGGTCCGAGCTGGTACTCCACGGCGTCGAGAATGACCGTCGGGTGTCCGGTCACGATGAACCAGTGCTCGGCGCGCTTCGCGTGACGCTGGTAGCTCAGCCGCGTACCGGGGTTGACGACGATTCGCTTGACCTTGTGATCGAACATCTCGTCGTCGAGCACCGTGAAGCTGCCCCACGGCCTCTCGTCGTACTCTCGACCCTTGTCATCGGTTGTTGTCATCGCACCTTCTCCGCCGCCAGAATGGCGTTTCGTAACAGCATGGCACGTGTCATCGGACCGACGCCACCGAGGCGCGGCGTGATCCAGCCCGCTATCTCAGCGACGTCGTCGGCCACGTCGCTCATCAGCCGTTTGCCCGACCAGCTCGTGCCGGCGCCGACGACGGCCGCACTGGGCTTCACCATGTCCGCCGTGACGAGACCCGCCACGCCGGCGGCGGCCACGACGACGTCGGCGCTTCGCACGATCGTCGCTAAGTCGGCCACGCCGGTATGCACCACCGTCACCGCGGCGTTGCAGCCCGGACGGCGCATGGCCATCAATAGCGCGAGCGGACGACCAATGGTGAGGCCGCGGCCGATGATCACGACGTGACGACCCTCGACCGGCACGTGGTACTCGTTCAGCAGCTCGACGATGCCGGCCGGCGTGCAGGGCAGCGGCCCGGCGGCGCCCATCACCAGTCGTCCCAGGTTCGTGGGATGCAGGCCGTCGACGTCCTTGGCCGGGTCGACGCGAAGCAGGACCTGCTCCTCGTTGATGCCGGCAGGCAGCGGCAGCTGCACGAGGATCGAGTGGACCATCGGGTCGGCGTTGAACCGGTCCACGACGGCCTCGACGTCGGCCTGGGTCGCGTCGGCCGCCAGGTGCACGTCGAACGAGTCGATGCCGATCTCTGCGCACTCGGCCACTTTCATGGCGACGTACTTGGCGCTCGGGCCGTCGTCGCCGACCAGCACGGTGCCGAGTCCGGCCGGCCGTCCGCCGGCGGCCAGGCGCGCGGCACGGTCGGCGAGCTCCATCTTGATGCGTCCGGCCAGCCGTTCGCCGTCGAGTAATTGTGCGGTCATGGGTTCTCCTAGTGGCGGAAGTGGCGCTCGCCGGTCAGCATCATGACGATCTTGGCGGCGTTGGCGGCGTCGATCACCTGCTGGTCACGCACCGAGCCGCCGGGCTGGACGACCGAGGTGACGCCGCAGTTGGTGAGTGACTCGAGTCCGTCGGCGAACGGGAAGAAGGCGTCCGAGGCGGCGGCGGCGCCCCGAGCGAGCTCAGCCGCCTTGGCGGTCGCGATGCCGGCGGCCACCACCCGCGACTGCTGACCGGCGCCGACGCCGACCGCGACCCCGTCGCGGGCGATCACGATGGCGTTGGAGGTCGTGCGCGCACAGACCCGCCACGCGACCATCAGGTCCCGGAGCTGACTCGCCGTTGGCTGGGCCGTAGTCACGCAGCGCCACTGCTCGACCGGCACCAGCAGTTCGTCGGCGTTCTGGACGAGCGCGGTGTCGCCGAACGTGCGCACCGAGAGCCCGAGCGGCTCGGGTGCCGGGGCGCTGAGGAGACGGGTGGCCTTGCGTCGGGCCACGAGCGCGGTGATCGCGTCCGGCCGGAACGATGAAGCGATAATGACGTCGGCCTGCGGGCCGACCGCGATCAGGTCCGCCAACTCCTCGTCGACCTCGCCCCCGACCGCCACGATGCCGCCGAAGGCGCTCTGGGGGT
>JAYVZV010000099.1:0-3456 GCA_043782995.1 Acidimicrobiales bacterium
ATGCGAATGCGCTGTTTGTCGCCGCGGCGCCGGGCATGGCCCAAGTGACCACCGTCGACAACCCGAACTGCTATCCGCTGTGTCTGCCGCCGAGCCGACTCTTCTCGGTGACGGTCACGGTCGTGCGCTGATACGCGTCGCGGGCGGGCTCTTCGGCGGCATCGTCGCAGTTCTGCTGGCGGTGCCGATCGCCGGATTGCTCCAGGACATCGTCTAGGAGTACTAACGGTCCTCGGGGATACGCCGGCGACGCCGAGGAGTCCTCCCAGCGATCTTGCGGTGGCGTCGCTACTTTCTTGCTCCGTGACCGGGTCTCTCCGGTACGACTCACGCCGGTTGAGCGTCGAAAGTCTCGGGGCGCCGGCGAGGCGTTGAGCAATCGCCCGGTCCGGCTCGTGCGTAGCACCAGGAGGACGTGACGACATCCTTCGACCGAGGAGGCACCACCATCATGAGACAAGTCGAACCAGCCGTGGCCACGTGCGCGGGCATGCGGGGCTGGTTCCGACATCTGGTGGTCGCCGCCCTGGTGATGGCGATGCTGGTCGGGGGCTCGCTCTCGGTGGCGGGCGCGACGACCGTGGCGACGTACCTCCACCATCCCTGAACGACCGCGCGGACGGCGTACCAGCGGTGTCGGTCGGTAACGCATCTGCGAACACTCCGTCGAGGTGCGGTGCGAACAGGCCCTGGATTTCGACGTGGGCCTGTGCTCTAATTGAGTCGAAATCTTAGGAGGGACCATCTTGCCTACACGTGACAGCACCCCGTTCGGCGCTCCTTGCTGGGTTGACATAATGACCTCGGACACCGAGAAGGCCCGCGACTTCTACCATCAGGTCCTCGGCTGGGAGCCCGGCGAAGCGAGCGAGGAGTTCGGTGGCTACTTCCAGTTCTTCAAGGACGGCCGACCGGTCGCCGGGGCCTCGCCCAATACGTCCGGGGGCGCCATGCCCGACGCGTGGTCGGTCTACCTCGCGTCGGCGGACGCCGACGCCACCCTCGCTCGGGTGACCGAGCACGGTGGCTCGGTCGCAGTGCCGAGCATTCAGGTTGGCGACCTCGGGACGATGGCCGTCGCCGTCGACCCATCGGGGGCATTCATTGGAATCTGGGCCCCGATCACCTTCCCGGGATTTGGGGTCGTCGCGGAGCCCGGCGCGCCGGTCTGGTTCGAGCTGCACTCGAAGGACTACGGCAACGCCGTGGAGTTCTACCGGAACGTCTTCGACTGGGAGACCGACGTGATGAGCGACTCCGACGACTTCCGCTACACCACTTCCCAGCAAGATGGCGAGAGCGTCGCGGGAATCATGGACGCCCAGGGCTTCCTGCCCGAGGGCGTCGCGTCATACTGGACGGTCTACTTCGGCGTCACCGACACCGACGAGGCGGTCGCCAAGGTCCTGGCGCTCGGGGGCTCGGTGGTCACCCCGGCCGAGGACTCCCCGTACGGGCGGGTCGCGGCGGTGACGGACCCGACCGGCGCGACCCTGCGCCTCATGTCGCGATAGTCCGGACTCTGGGACTAGCGACCGCAGAGGTGTGACTCGCCGCGCTAGCTCGGCGCCCCCCGGTCGGGACAGGCTCGGAGTTGGCGCCGAGCGAGCACCGGGTCAGGGGAGTTGACCCCGGCAGTAGCCGTTTCGCAGGAGGAACGCCCTCAGCGTCGGGACGAACGAGCCCGTGGTCGCGAAGGTGCCCCTGTAGTAGTTCTGGTCGCGCAGGACGCCCCGTCGCGCGAGGCGCTGCACCCGGGTCCACGCCGACGTTCCCCGTCCGATCGTGCACTCCTCGGCGGTCCACGCCGCCAGGCTGCCGAACAGGCCGTAGTAGCGGTGGGCGCCGTTCTCCTCGGAGACCACGCTGCGCCAGAGCTGTCGGGCGTCGGCCCCGACGAACGCGGGGTGCGGGGCCGTCACGTCAACGAGTGCGTGGCCGCGCAGGGCCTCGAGGTGAACCGGAGCGGGGGTGCACGCGTAGCAGCCGAAGTAGTAGGGGAAGACCCCGTCGCCGGTCTCGAGGACGACGGCACCGCCGACGGTCCGCGCGACGTAGCCCTCGTTGGGGTCGAACTTCATCGCACTCGTGAACCGGGCGCGGCTCATGTCGAGGACCTTGGCGTAGGTCGAGTGGGAGCGGTCGTAGGAGTAGATCACCGGGACCATGCAGCAGTGGGCGCCGCCGGAGAAGCCCTCGACCATGACCACCGGGTGCGATGCGTGCGCGAAGCGGATGACGCAGATCCCGCCCAGCTGGCCGATGTGGCGGCCCTCGGGCCGCGACATCGTCCAGTGGTCGGAGTGGTGAGTGACGGTGAGCCGGCCCGGGAAGGGCATGCCCGAGAAGTAGGAGTCCTTCGAGCGAACGGGGCGCGTGGCCGTGTAGGTGGCTCGGTAGCCGTCAAAGGTCGTCGAGAACGAGCCCGTCTGACCCGGCTTCAGCGTCGGGTAATTGAGGAACGGTCCGCAACGAAAGCCGGGCTCGGGCCTCACCGAGGCCGAGGCGTCGCGGTGCGACGCACCCCAGGCGGTGGCGGCGACGACGGTGAGGGCCGCGACGAGGACGAGCCGGCGCCTCGGCCGTCGGGTCGCGAGCGGTTCGTCGCGCTGCGTCATGAACCTCGCCCAGACCTCGTCGTGGTCATTGATGGTAGTGATCTCGTCCCCGCTTTGCCGTCCAGCCCGCCACCGTGACCGGAGCGGGCGCGACGGTCGACGACAGCGGGACGTTACAGGGTGCATGTCCCCGACGTCGCGAAACTTTCACGACCGGTCCGGCCCGGTGTCGAGTCGCCCCGACGGTTGTTCTACTGGGCGGAAATCTCGGTCACGGTGTTGACCTGGTAGTTGAGCACCCACACGTGATGGCCGTCCGAAGTGATGCCCTGGGGGCCGTAGAAGTAGTACTTCGCCCCACGGATAATCCCCACGAGCGAGCCGCTGGTCGAGAGCTCGGTCACCGAGTTCCCGGTCGAGTTGGTGACCCAGACGTGGGTGCCGTCCGAGGCAATGGCGCCGGCCCCGTTGAAGTGATACTTGGCGTCCTTCACGACCTGGACGAGGTCGCCGTTGCCGGCCGAGAGTTCGGTCACCGTGTTGGAGGCGGCGTTGACGACCCAGACGTGCTGGCCGTGGTAGGTGATGGCGTTGGGGCTGTTGAAGTCGTATTTGGGCCCCGCGAGGACCTTGACCAGGGCCCCGGAGGACGCGTCGAGGATGGTCACGGTGCTGCCGGCGTTGGCGACGAAGACCCGGGTGCGGTCGGCGGCGACCGCGATCGGCCCCCCGAACTGGTACTGCTGGCCTTTCAGCACCCTCACGACGGCGCCGGAGCCGGAGAGCTCGGTCACCGAGTTGCCGTGGAGATTGGTCACCCAGACCCGGCCCGCGGTGATGGCCAGGGAGTAGGGCGAGTCGAAGCCGGTCGCCCGGCCCGCGAGCACTTTCACCAGCG
>JAYVZV010000100.1:0-10170 GCA_043782995.1 Acidimicrobiales bacterium
TGGTCTGTTCGGGCGCGGTGTCACTCGTGGTCGCCCAGCGGGTGTTCGAGCGGAACTGGATCGCGGGCTACCAGCGCTACTACGCGGGCTAGCGACGCAGCAGGTCCTTCGCGATGGCGACGACTTGCATCTCGTCGGTGCCGGCGTAGATCCGCAGCACCCTCGCGTCACGGCTGAGTTGCTCGACGCGGTTCTCGGCGATGTAGCCGTTGCCGCCGAAGACCTGGATGGCGTCGTCGGCGACCTGGCAAGCGGCCTGCGCGGCGTAGAGCTTCATCGACGAGGCCTCGGCGAGAGTCGGCACGACCCCGTCGCCGGAGCGCTCGATGTGCGCGAAGACCATGTTGCGCACGTTGATCCGCGCGACCTCCATCTGGGCCAGCTTCAGCTGGATGAGCTGAAACTGGCCAATGGGGGTCTCCCACTGCGTGCGATGCTTGGCGTAGTCGATCGACAACCGGACGCACTCCTCGATGATCCCGAGCGACATCGCGGCCACGCCGGCGCGCTCGGCGACGAAGTTGTCCTTCGCGCTCTCGCCCCCGCCCCCCGACGGCTCTTCGGTCTCGCCGAGTAGGCGGTCGCGCCCGGCGCGCACGTCGCTGAGGAAGATCTCGCCCGTCGGCGACGCGTGTTGGCCCATCTTGCGCATGCGCTGAGCCTGTTCGAGGCCCTCCATGCCGCGATCCAGCACGAAGGTGAGGACCTTGCGGGCGCGCATCGGCTCGCCGCTGCCGTCGTCGAGCTTCGCGTAGAGGACGATCGTGTCGGCGTAGGGGCCGTTCGTGATCCAGGTCTTCTGGCCGTTGAGGACGTACTCGTCGCCGTCGCGTCGGGCCGTGGTGCGCATGCCGCCGAGGGCGTCGGAGCCCGAGTCCGGCTCGGAGATGGCCCACGCGCCGATCTTGTCGAGCGTCATCAGGTCGAGGGCCCATCGCTGCACCTGGGCCGGCGTGCCGAGCTTGTTGATCGTGCCCGCCGCCAGCCCCGTGGAGACTCCGAGCGAGGTCAACAGCCCGGGGCTGACTCGACAGAGCTCGATGGTCGAGATCAGTTGGGCGGCGGGGTCCGAGCGCGAGCGCGTCGACGGCTCGCCCGAGACTTTGCGCTCGAGCAGGCGCGCGAAATTCTCGCGGGCCATCTCCTTCAGCCCGAAGACGTCGTACATCTTGCGGAGGATCTCGTAAGGCGGCACGTCGTGGTGCTCGAGGTCGTCCAGGTGCGGACGGATCTCCTCGTCAACGAACCGGCGCACGACCGCGATGATCGCCTGGTGCTCGTCGGACCAGTCGTACATCGACTCAAGCCTCCCGGCGGAGAAGTGTCCGGGTGTCGGAGTCGAGGTGCGTGTCGACGGGCGCGTCGACGTGCGAGCATTTCTGGCGCTCCAGGAGCGTCGACTGGTCGCGGGCACACGTCTCCTCGTTCACACGTGACGCGGAGGTTCCGTAGTCCCGGACGTCGCCGCCTGAGTTCCCGGTGCCGATCGGGCCCGCCCGCGGCCTCCGGGGTTCATTCGCCACCGTTGCACTCCTCGTCAGGGCCCGTCGCGCCCGCGCCGACCATCCTACGGTGGCGTCGGGATCGCTCTGGGAGGTCCGGTGAGCTGGTCGATGAGCTTCGAGGTCCACTGACACTGGCCGACCGCGACGACCATCGGGGCGACACCGAGCCAGGGCTGGAGGTGGAACTGGGCTACGAAGAGGACGACCAAGACGGACTCGGAGAGGACTCGGCGCACGGGCCGGCCACCGAGTCGTCGGGTGACGAGGGCGTTCACCCACATCAGGTTGACCCCGGGCACCATCGCCCAAGGGGACCAGCGGCCCTCGAGCTCTCGTGCGGCGACGGCGAAGCTGGCCGAACCAAGGACGATGAGCGCCAGGCCGGCATCGAGGGCGACCAGACAGAACGTGTGCGAGGCCGGATGGGCGGTGCCCGGCCAGTGGGCGAGGACTCCCACGACGACGGCGAGGCCCGAGAAGGATCCGACAATCCCGTAACGTGACAGGCGCCGCAGCGCTCGAAGAAGCGACAGGGGCAGCGCCGGCGATCCGCCTTGGGCGATCGGGCCGTACGGTCGGGTGACGGGCGACCACGCCTCACCGGTCCAGACACGCCACTGGCGCACTCCCGCCGGATCGGGGTACCAACCGGGGGGCGCCGGACTGGGCGACATTGAACTCACGGAACTAGCCTCGCATAGAAGCGGGAGGGACCATGAGCCAGACGAGGGGGGCGCAAGCCCCGACATCGGGATCCCAGGACCACGTCGTGCTCGACGTCAGCGTCCTCGACGCGGCCGTGGGCGACGTCGCTGCACGGGCCCGCGACTGGGCGGGCACGACGCCTCGTCAACGGGCCGAGCTACTCGAGCGGATCGTGCACGACACCTACGCCGTCGCCGAGGAGTGGAACGACGCGGCGTGCGCGGCCAAGGGCTACGACCCCCACAGTCCCGAGGGCGGCGAGGAGCTCTTCGGCGGAGTCGGCACCTTCATTCGCATGGCCCAGTCACTGCGTCGGTCGATGCTCGACATCTATACCAAGGGTCGACCCCAGTACCCCGGACCGGTGCGCCACCAGCCCGGCCAGCGAATTGCGATCCGGGTGATGCCGGCCAACCTCTTCGACCGAGTCCTCTTCAGCGGCGTCACGGGCGAGGTGTGGATGGAACCGGGCGTCACGGAGGCCCAAGTGAGAGCCACCCAGGCGCAGGCCTACCACTCGCCGGCCGCGCACGCCGGGGTCTCGCTGGTGCTCGGCGCGGGCAACGTCGCCTCGCTCGGGCCCCGTGACGTCCTCACCAAGCTCTTCGCCGAGGGCAAGGTCGTCGTGCTGAAGGCCAACCCGGTCAACGACTACCTGGTGCCCTACTGGAGTCGAGCGATGGCCTCCCTGATCGATGAGGGGTACCTGCGCATCGTGAGCGGCGGCGCGCAGGTCGGCGCGTACCTCACCCACCACGAACTCGTGGGCGACATCCACGTCACGGGCTCGGACAAGACTCACGACACCATTGTCTTTGGCGTCGGGGCCGAAGGCGAACGGCGAAAGGCCGAGAACGATCCCCTGGTCACCAAGCCCGTGAGCTGCGAGCTCGGCAACGTCTCGCCCGTGGTAATCGTGCCTGGCGAGTGGTCGGCGAGGGAGATCGACTACCAGGCGCGCCACGTCGCGACGATGATCACGAACAACGCCGGCTTCAACTGCCTGACGCCCCGGGTGATCGTGACGCACGCCGGATGGGCCCAGCGTGAACAGTTCCTCGACGCCCTCGACGCCGTCTTCGCGTCACTGCCGACGCGCCAGGCCTACTACCCCGGGGCCGAGGACCGCCGAGCGTCGTTCCTCGTTGCCCACCCCGACGCGCGCCAGATCGGCGAGGCCAGTGAGGGCCGCATGCCCTGGACGATCATTCGCGGCGTCGACCCGACCGACCGGGCCGACATCTGTCTCAACGTCGAGGCGTTCTGCGCCCTGACCAGTGAGACGGCCCTAGTGGCCGACTCGCCGGCCGACTTCGTCGCCCGGGCGACGGCCTTCTGCAACGACGTCGTGTGGGGGACGCTGTCCATGACCCTGATTGCCGACCCGCGCACCATGAAGGATCCCCTTACCGGACCGGCCATCGAGCGCGCTGTCGCGGACCTGCGCTACGGGTCGATCGGGATCAATCTCTGGCACGCCATGAGCTTCGTCTTCTCCACGACGGTCTGGGGCGCCTACCCGGGACATCCGATCACCGATATCCAGTCCGGTAGCGGCTTCGTGGGCAACGCCTTCCTCTTCGCGCATCCCCAGAAGTCCGTCGTTCGCGGCCCCTTCGTAGCGAAGCCGGCGCCGGCGTGGTTCGCAACGAACAAGAATGCCGACGTCGTGATGCGCAAGCTTCTCGCCTTCGAGGTCCGGCCGTCTTGGGCGAGACTGCCGGCCCTACTGGCCGCGGCCCTGAAGGGCTAGGGCGCGAGCACCATCAACGTGGTGAGCCCGATCGCGGCGCAGACTCTCGTCCCGCAGGCGGCGTCGATGACGGGTGTCGGAACGTACCGCAGGGACACGGCGCTCAGGACGCCGCGGTGTACTCGGGCGATCCACGGCGCTTGAGAGCCCGTCTGACCAGCGACGACGCACTTGGCGAACGTGGTGCAGGCGAGTGTGTTGGCACTCTCGGGCAGCGAGAGGCTCGACCACGTCCGCCCGAAGTTCTTGGTGCGCACGAACCGGGTGGCTCTCTGGGTCGTGGCGAGCGCCGCGCAACGCGGCCCCCAACATGTGAGCGACCGAAGGGACGTCCACGTTGACGACTCGACAACCGTCGCCCACGTCACGCCGCCGTCGCTCGTGGACTCGAAGTTCAAGAGACCGGTCGAGGAAGTGGCGCTCGCAACGCAGGCGAACTCGTCCCGGCAGGCGAGACCCGTCACAGAGTCGCCACCAGCCCACGTCATCGTGAGTGGCGTCGTCCACGTGGAACCGCCGTCGCCGGTGAGGAGTAGCTGCGGGGTGCCGGCGCTGCCGGTGTCGACCACCGCGCACGACAGTTCGGCGTAGCACGAGACCACGCTCACGCCGAGCGACGACCGGGGGGCCGGCGGGGTCGAGACCGAGCGCGTCGAGGAGTCGTAGCGCCACACCAGGTCGCCGCTCGGCTGGGCGCCGACGATGAGACACCCCGTCGTCCAGCACGACGCCGACGTGATGACCGCCGATGGGGTCGAGGGTACGGTGAGACCCAACCAGCGACCGCCGGCATTGCGGTACTCGCCAATGGTGGGCGGACCGAGCGACCCCGCGAGCGACCCGACGGCGACGCACGAGTCGTGCAGCGTGCACGCGACGGTCTCCAGGGGCACCGAGACGCTGATCGAGGGGACTCCGTCAACGCGCGGCGTCGACGTCGTCGGCGTGCCACAGGCGCTCAACGTCACCGCGGCCAGAGGGACCATCGCGGCACGGGTGAGATGGCGAAGGAGCGGGTGCACACTCCCTGGTACTCGGCTCATGGTTTCCTTGCGGTCGCGTCGACGTTCTGTCGGTTAGGCGATGTTACTTTTCGCCGTCCGGGGTGGAGCTGCCTCACGCCGAGCGCCGACGTGGGTGCCAAAGACAACGTGGGAACAACACTCCGCCAAAGGTCCCGGTGGCCGAGGAATTGAAGAGACGGGCGTCTACCCTTGGTCGATGAGTTGGGTCGACGTCGTCATCGCCGTCATCGTGCTGGCCGAGGTCGTCCGGGGCGCCACTCGCGGCGCGCTCGCCCAGATCGGAGGGATCGTCGGCGCCGCGGGAGGATTCGTCCTCGGTGTGCTGGCCGCCCCTACTATCTCGTCAGCGATCACCCACGCCCACTGGCGCCCGCTCCTCGCCATCGCCGTCGTGGTGTTGGCCTCCTTCGCCGGCAGCGCCCTTGGATCTCTGCTCGCCTCCTTCGTGCGCAAGTCGCTCAACTTGCTGCACGTCGGGGTCATCGACGCGATCGCGGGCGTCGCCATAGGGGTCGTCCAGGCGCTGCTCGTCTGCTGGCTCTTCGCGGGCCTCGTGACATCGACGCCGTGGGCCGTCCTCGACCGAGGGATTCAGCAGTCCCGGATCGTCGCCGCGATGGACCGGGTTATGCCGGCGCCGTCGTCGTTCGTGGCTCGAGTCCAGGCGCTGTTCCGGTTTGGCGAATTCCCCGGCGTCTTCTCGAGCATCGTGGCGCCGACGCTGCCCGGAGCCGCACCGTCGACGCTGCGCCATGTCGTCACGTCGTTGTCCTCGCCGAGCAACGTGGTCAAGGTCTTCTCGAGCGGGGGCTGCCCGAACGACCGACAGGGTACGGCCTTCTTCGTGGGCGCGCACGAGGCCGTGACCAACGCCCACGTCGTGGCAGGAGCCACCCACGTCACGGTCGACGGGGCGTCCGCGACGGTCGTGCTGTTCGATCCTCGCAACGACGTCGCGGTGTTGTCCGTGCCGTCGCTCGACGAGGCGGCGTCACGTTTCGTGGGAAGCGTCCCGTCAGACGGCACCGCGGCGGAGGTTGTGGGGTTCCCGCTCGACGCCACTCGCACCGGCGCTCCGGCGATCGTGCGCGGCGAGATTACCGCTCAGGGCCGTGACATCTATAACGCGGCGTCGTTCGAGCGGACGGTGCTCGTCGTGAACGCGCAGGTTCGCCCGGGCAACTCGGGTAGTCCGGTTCTCGTCAACGGGCGGGTGGCGGGGGTCATCTTCGCCCACTCCTACGGCCAGGCGCTCACCGCCTACGCCGTACCCGCCGAGGTCGTCACGCGCGATGTCGCGCGCGCGACGGGCCGCGCGGTGTCGACGCAGGGCTGCCCGGGTTAGCCAGCGGAACGCACCGCGGCCGCGAGCACGTCGAGACCGTCGGCTAACTGCTCGTCGGTGATCACCAGCGGAGGTAGGAGTCGGATGACGTTGCCGTCGGTGCCGCAGGCCAGCACGATGACGCCCTGCTGGTTGCAGTAGGTGACGATGGCCTTGGCGGCGGCGGCGTTGGGCTCTGTGGTGCCGGGTTTGACGAGCTCCAGGGCGAGCATCGCCCCCCGGCCCCGGACGTCGCCGATGATCGCGACGTCCCGCTGGAGCGCGCGCAGGTTGCCCAGGACGACCTCGCCGATCTCGCGAGCCCGCGTCACGAGGTTGCGGTCGCGCATTGTCTTGATGGTGGCGAGGGCCGCCGCGGCGGCGACGGGGTTGCCACCGTAGGTGCCGCCGAGGCCTCCCTCGTGGACCGCGTTCATCAGCTCGGCGCGTCCGGTCACCGCGGCGAGCGGCATGCCGCCGGCGAGTCCCTTGGCGGTCGTGACCAGGTCGGGCACGACCCCCTCGTGGTCGACTGCGAACCAGTCTCCGGTGCGACAGAAGCCGCTCTGGATCTCGTCGGCAATGAAGACGACGCCGTTCTTAGTAGTCCACTCCGACAGGGCCGGCAAGAAACCTTCGGCGGGCACGACGAAGCCGCCCTCGCCCTGGATCGGCTCGATGAGCAAGGCGGCGACATTGTGGGCGCCGACCTGGGTCTCGATGTACTTGATGGCGCGGGCGGCCGCCTCGGCGCCGCTCAGCCCGTCGCGGTACGGGTAGCTCATGGGCGCGCGGTAGATCTCGGGGGCGAAGGGCCCAAAGCGGTCCTTGTAGGGCATGTTCTTCGCAGTGAGAGCCATCGTCAGGTTGGTGCGCCCGTGGTAGGCGTGGTCGAAGACGACGATTCCCTGGCGGCCGGTGGCGAGCCGGGCGACCTTGACGGCGTTCTCGACGGCCTCGGAGCCGGAGTTGAGCAGGGCGCTCGTCTTGGGGAAGTCCCCCGGTGTCAGCGCGGCCAGCTCCTCGCAGACCGCCACGTAGCTCTCGTAGGGGGTGACCATGAAGCAGGTGTGGGTGAAGGCGGCGACCTGGGCGCTGACGGCGTCGATCACCTCGGGCACGGCGTGTCCGACGGAGATGACGGCAATCCCCGACCCGAGGTCGAGGATCTGGTTGCCGTCGACGTCTTGCAGTATTGCGCCCTCGGCGCGCTCGATGTAGATCGGGAACCCGTTGGTCAAGCCGGCCGAGACGACCGCCTTTCGACGCTCGTGCAGAGCGCGCGACTTGGGGCCGGGGAGTTCGGTGATGACCTTGCGGACGGTGCCTACGGATGAATCGATTGACGAAACCATGGCCTTCTCCTACGGAACGGTCCGGCAGCGCCAGACTTTTCCAGCGTAGTTCCGCCCCGACGGGCCATCTCTAAACGAAGGAACGGGTGACCGAAGTCACCCGTTCCCCGTGGGCGGAGGAGGTGGGATTTGAACCCACGGTGCCCGTAGACACAGCAGTTTTCGAGACTGCCCGATTCGGCCGCTCTCGCACCCCTCCGTCGAGCAGTCTACAACGAGCGACGGCCCCCCCAGTGGGGCACGGCGGCATCGCGGTCCCATCTCTCGTACAGTTCGTCGTCATGGGCAACGCCGCGGAGGACGAACGGTTCATGCGGCTCGCACTCGAGCTCGCGGCGCGGGCCGCGACCCACGACGACGTGCCCGTGGGGTGCGTCCTCGTCGAGGGCGGAGTCGTGATCGGGGTCGGTGAGAATCGCCGCGAGCTCGACGGGGACCCGACCGCCCACGCGGAGATCGTCGCGCTACGCGCGGCTGCCGCGTCACGGCCCCGATGGCGTATGGACGCGGTGTGCGCTTACGTCACGCTGGAGCCGTGCGTCATGTGCGCCGGCGCGTTGCTGAGCGCGAGGATCGGACGAGTCGTCATCGGGGCCATGGACGAGAAGGCCGGCGCCGTGGGATCGCGCTACCACCTGCTCGGCGATCCGCGGCTGCTGCACGAGGCGCCGGTGACCTACGGCGTGTTGGCCGATGAGGCGGCCGACTTACTGCGGACGTTCTTCCTCGAGCGCCGCGAGCGGTAGTCGCATCGTGGCGAACAGTCGATGGCCCGACATTGTCGTGCCGTGTGCGAGAAGGGGGGCGCTGGCGATTGTGGGGTTCACCACGTGAATGACATCGAATTGGTCTGCTTCGATATGGCCGGCACCACGATGACTGACAATGGACTCGTGCTCGAGGCCTTTCGTCGGACCACCGAAAGTCTCATGGTGGTCGGTGACGACGCCCGCGCGGCCGAGACGTACGTCGTCGAGACCATGGGCCGGTCCAAGATCGAGGTCTTCACTGCGCTCTTTGGGGAACGCGCCTTGAGCGCGAACGAGTTGTTCGAGCACTACTTCGTCGAGGCCGCGCAGGAACTGGGCGTGAGCGAGATTCCCGGTACTCGTTCGACCGTCGAAACGCTTCGCGGCCGCGGCCGGGGGGTGGCGCTGACGACGGGCTTCTCGCCGGCGACCCGTGAGGCCCTCGTCGACGTACTTGGATGGGCCGACCTGTTCGACCTGCGCGTGTCGCCGGTCGACGCCGGTCGGGGACGTCCGGCCCCGGACATGTTGCTCTGGTGCGCGCTGCGCGCTCGGGTCACCGCGATGGGCGCGGTAATGGCGGTCGGGGACACCGCGTCAGATATGCAGGCCGGCGTTCGCGCCGGGGTCGGCTACTGCGTGGGCGTGCGCTCGGGCACCGACGACGAGCAGCGTCTCGTCGCCAACGGGGCGGACGACGTGATCGACACGGTCGTCGACCTGCTTAGCTACGAATCCCTCACCTCTCGTTAAGGGTTCGTCGTTGGCGATGATTCGGGTCACCCCCCTTACACTGTGGGCGTGGACCGCGGGGCGCCCGAGCAGATCGCTACTCCGTCGGAGTTCTGCTGGTGGCCTGCGGTCGCCGCACTCGTGGGCGTGTCGAGCCGGGTGAACGTCGCTCGCACCGGCGACTCGGTCGAGCTCGGTAGGCGCGTGGTCTTGATTCGCGGCGACGACTTTCGCCACGCCTTCGCAGTGATGAACGCGGCCCGGCCCCGTCGGACGTGATCGTCGAGGCCGCACCCGAGGGTCTCGGGGTGGTCACCCCCGGGATCCTTCTCGGCGCGATGATGCTTCGATTTCGAGCACGAGTGGCGTTCGAGATGAGTTAGGACCTGCACGCCCATGACGGGCGTGACTAGCGTCGGCCAGAAGGGGCGGACGAGGCGCCGGCAACGAGGGGGAGACCATGTCCGGACTGGGACCTGACGTCGCAATACCACGGTCGATGGAGGAGATGACACCGACCTGGCTGTCGGGTGCGTTGCAGTCGGGAGGAATTGATGTCGACGTGGCCACCCTCGACGCTACGCCGATTGGCGTAGGCGTCGGGATCATGAGCATGGTGTTCCGCCTCAGGCTCACCTACGAGCGGGGTGAGGGCCCGCCGTCCCTCGTGGTCAAGATTGCCCCGCCCTACGAGATCATCCGGATGATCGCGGCGGGCTACGGGATGTACAAGCGCGAGGTGCAGATCTACCGGGAGCTCGGGGTCGAGCTAGGGCTCGCCCCGCGCTTCTACTTCGGAGCGTTCGACGAGGCGAACCACGACTTCGTCATCATCATCGGCGACCTCGGCCACTTGCGATCAACCGACCAGATCGAAGGCTGCTCCGTCGACGATGCGCGAACCATCGTCACGTCCCTGGCCGAGCACCACGCCAAGTGGTGGAACAGTGAGCGGCTCTACGAGCTGCCCTACCTCCAGCCGGCGGGCGCGCCGCCGTGGCCCCAGTTCAACGACCAGAGCT
>JAYVZV010000101.1:0-3372 GCA_043782995.1 Acidimicrobiales bacterium
GGTGATCGGTTTGCTTAAGGTGAAGGAAGTCGGTTCGGTCGCACTTTCGGTTGACGCGAAGCGATTCCAGTCGGCCCTCGACCGTCTCGCCGCCTTCGCGATTGCCGACGGTGGTTTCGTCGCCAACAGCCAGGTGCACACGGGAACCACTGCGTTGGGGAGCGGGTCGTCGGGATTCCTCGTCATCCAGGTCCCTCAGCGCAATTTCCCCGAACTGGTGGCCCAAGTGAAGCGGATCGGCCATGCGAATTCGGTCGTGACTTCGACCACCGATGTGACAGGTCAGTACGTGGACCTGCGAGCGCGGATCACGGCCCTGCAGGTGAGCCGTCAGCAGTACCTGAAGATCATGGCCCGCACGACGACGACGGGCGGGATCCTGGCGGTGCAGAGTCAGTTGGACTCGTTGCAGAGCCAGATCGAAGTGCTCCAGGGTCAGATGAACCTGCTGAACTCTCAGTCGACCTACGCCTCGTTGACGATCGGGGTCACAGTGGCGGGCAGTCACGCCAACACGTCACGTCCGGCGTCCGGGATCGACAAGGCCTGGCACGCGAGCGTCGCTGGATTCGTCGCCGGCTTCGAGTGGCTGATCCGCCTCGCCGGCCCGATACTGTTCGCCGTGGTCTGCCTTGCTGCCCTGGTGCTCCTCGGTCGTCTCGCCAGGCGCGCCACCCAGCGCCGCCGGAGTTGAGCCAGCGTCGGCGAGGCCGGCGCCGTGGTCATCGCGGGGCTCCGGGAGCTTCTTGCGAGAAGTGGGGTGCCCCCGCGATGGCGGAGTCAATCGACCGCGATCCGGGCTAGAGCCTCTCCTTCGATTCGAGTCGGTGCGGACGAAATACTGTCGAGGGAGACGGCTCGGCGGGGACTAACCCCTCCTCGAGCGCCCCGTTGGCTGATGCGTAGCATTGAGTCTGCTCTCAGTCAGAAAGGACGACATGGAACTTTGCATCTTCACCGAACCTCAGCAGGGTGCCTCGTACGACGACCTGCTGCGGGTCGCGAAGGAGTCCGAGCGACTGGGATTCGCCGGCTTCTTCCGCTCCGACCACTACCTCAAGATGGGCTTAGTGTCCGGACTCCCTGGACCGACCGACGCCTGGATCACTCTGGCGGGCCTCGCCCGCGAGACCCGCGACATCCGTCTCGGGACGCTCATGACGTCGGCGACCTTTCGTCTGCCCGGCCCCCTCGCCATCGCGGTCGCCCAGGTCGATCAGATGAGCGCTGGGCGCGTCGAGCTCGGCATCGGCGCTGGATGGTTCGGTGAAGAGCACTCGGCCTACGCCATTCCGTTCGCCACGGTCGGGGAACGATTCGACCGGTTGACCGAACAGTTGGAGATTATCACGGGGCTCTGGTCCACGCCCGCCGGCGAGAAGTTCAGCCACCATGGAGCGCACTACGTGTTGACCGATAGCCCGGCGCTACCGAAGCCGGAGCAACGACCACATCCTCCAATCATCCTCGGCGGGGGTGGGAAGGTGCGCACGCCAGCGCTCGCGGCGAGGTTCGCTGACGAGTTCAACATGCCGTTCTCCAGTGTGGAAGAGACGAGTGAGCAGTTCCAACGAGTGATGTCGGCGTGCGGCAAGAGTGATCGAACGTCGGACATTACCCTCTCGGCGGCGCAGGTGCTGTGCGTGGGCGAGAGCGAGGGTGATGTGGTCCGCCGTGCCGCCTCAATCGGTCGGGAGGTTGACGAACTCCGGGTGAACGGACTCGCCGGGACCGTTGAGGAAGTGAAAGCCAAGATTCAGCGCTTCGCCGACGCCGGCGCCACCAGGCTGTACCTCCAAGTGCTCGACCTCACCGATCTCGAACACCTCGAACTCGTCGCCGAACAGGTCGCTCCCTCCTTTCACTGAATCGCCGGCCGATACGTCGTCGAGGCCTCCGGCAGACGACGGGCGTTGACCGCTAGCACGACTCCCAGAACTCGAAGGATGGTGGATCAATGGCTAGGAGCGTACCCATCCGACCCCGCGCCCTACCCCGCGGGATGGCCCGCTTCCTCCACGCATCGCCAGTGGCTGCGACCATGGTCGGCGTTGGCGCCGAGCACTCCACCAATCGTGCCGTCGGCCCAGGGCCCCCCGGGAATGCTCTCCTGAAGTTGAGCGTCACTCAGTTCGGCGATGAGCTGCAGGGTTGCCCCCCGCGCCGCCGACGTCATGGCCACGACCTCGCTGAAGGAGTCACGGCGGTGGGCTTGCAGCCACTCCTCAGTCATCTCGTGCACGCTTGCCATGACCTCCTCGCGTGATCGGGGTTGACCTAGGTCATTGGTCAAGAGGCCCACGGGGTCCGATTTTCCCGCTACGTGCCTTCGGACGATCGCCGCGAAGTTCCGCTCGATGAGAGCGAGGTGCGCGAAGTGATTGAGCGCCGACCACCGACTCTCGGAGTCGTGCCGGCTCACGGTGAGGGGTTGACGAAGCTGCTCGTCGGACAAACCGCCAAAGTTCTCGAGTAGCCAGTTACGTCCCTCATTGAGCTTTTGTTCGAGCGTCACACGGTCCATTGGTGCCCCTTGCGCTCACCGCAAAACACGCTCGCGCAACTCCCCGACCAGGGTTATCCGATGCGGATCATCTTCTTGTTGACGAACTCGTCAGCACCGATGCGGCCAAGTTCCCGTCCGGTGCCAGAACGCTTTATTCCGCCGAAGGGCAGTTCGGCCCCGTCGGCGCCGACGAGGTTCACGAAGACCATTCCGGCCTCGATCCGATTGGCGACACGAAGCGCCTGCGCGGAGTCGTTGGTGAACAGGTACGAGCCCAGACCAAAGGGCGTGTCGTTGGCCAGTTCGACCGCCTCGTCCTCCGTGCCGACCCGATGGACGGTCGCGACGGGTCCGAAGAACTCCTCGTAGTAGGCGTCGTTGTCGGGCTTCACGTCGACGAGGATTGCCGGAGAGAAGTAGTTGCCCGTTCGCTCGCCGCCCGTGAGCAGCCGCGCGCCCTGGGCCACGGCCCGCGAGAGCTGGTCCTGCAGCCCGTCGGCCGCGCCGGTCGAGGACAGTGGTCCGAGGACCGAGTCGGGCGACGTGGGGTCGGTCGCCTCCGTCGCCGCCATCGCGGCGGTGAACTTTTCGAGGAACGGCTGGTAAAGCTCGTCAATCACGATGAACCGCTTCGCGGCGTTGCAAGACTGTCCACTGTTGTCCAGCCGACTAGCTACCGCGGCTTCGACGGCTCCATCGAGGTCGTCGGTGCCGAGCAGGATGAAGGGATCCGAGCCTCCAAGCTCGAGCACCACCTTCTTCAGGTGACGTCCGGCGATCTCCGCAACGGCAGCACCGGCGGCCTCCGAACCGGTGAGCGACACTCCAAGGACCCGTCGATCGGCGATTGCGGAGGCGACTTGGTC
>JAYVZV010000102.1:0-29748 GCA_043782995.1 Acidimicrobiales bacterium
GCTCAGCAGCTCGAGCACGATCATCGCGGTGATGATGCCCGAGTCGGCGCGGTAGTTGTCGCGGAAGTAGTAGTGGCCCGAGTGCTCGCCGCCGAAGAGTGCGCCGGTCTCGGCCATCACCTGCTTGATGTAGCTATGTCCCACCCGGGTCCGCACGCCGACCCCGCCATTCTCGGCAATCACCTCGGGGACCGACTTCGAGCAGATGAGGTTGTAGAGGATCGTCGCGCCCGGAGAGCGCTTCAACATCACCTGGGCGACCATGGCCGTCGTCGTCGAGCCGCTGATCGGCCGGGCCCGCTCGTCGATCAGGAAGACCCGGTCGGCGTCGCCGTCGAAGGCGAGGCCGACGTCGGCACCGGTCTCGAGCATGCGACGCTGGAGGTCAACGATGTTCTCGGGATTGAGCGGGTCGGCCGGGTGGTTGGGGAAGGTCCCGTCGAGTTCGGCGTACATGATCTCCACGTCGAAGGGCAGGCCGGCGAAGACCCGGGGCGCGATGAACCCACCCATCCCGTTGGCGGTGTCGCAGAGGATCTTGAGGGGACGCAGCGCCGACAAGTCGACGAAGGAGTGTACGTGGGCCACCCACTCGTTCATCAGGTCGAGACGGCTCTCGGGGGCCAGCGCGCCCGCCGCCGGCGTCTCGTAGAACCGATTGGTCAGCGCCTCGATCTCGACGAGCCCGGTCTCGACGCCGATGGGCTTGGCGCCAGCGAGGCAGAGCTTGATCCCGTTGTACTGGGCCGGATTGTGCGAGGCGGTGAACATCGCCCCGGGGGTGTCGAGGTGGCCGGTGGCGAAGTAGAGGAAGTCCGTCGAGGCGAGACCGAGGTCGGTGACCTCGACGCCGACGGCTCGCGCCCCCTCGGCGAAGGCCTCGGCGAGCGCGGCACCCGAGGGACGCATGTCGCGCGCGACAGCGATCGCGGGGGTGCCCCCGAAGGTGGCGAAGGCCGATCCGACGGCTCGCGCCAGGCGCTCGTCAATCTGGTCGGGATAGGTGCCGCGGATGTCGTAAGCCTTGAAAACATCGGTCGTATCCACGACCCACCACTCTACTGGCGGCGCCCGCGGCGCCTCTTGAGAGAAAACCAGAGCGTCGTCAGTCCGGCGATCGTCGCCCCGTCGCTGATGACGTTGCCCGCCAGCAGGGCCGGCGTGGAGCCGTAGAGCATCGTCACGTCGTGCGAAGTGGGTACGACCACCATGAGGTTCGGGCTGACGCGGAAGGGCCCGGTCGCGCCGTGGGCCTTCCAGCGCGGGAAGTACGAGATCTTCACCAGCACCGGCACCCCGAGGGTGCTCACGTGGAACGAGATCGCCTGGGTCCCGACGACCACCCGACTGACGACGTCGTTCGCCAGGGGCGGGCCACTGACCATCCGGTCGATCGAGTGGACCCGCGGCCACGTCGCGGGCCCCGTCGCCGCGGCGACGTTTCGCCAGAGGGTCGGGTTGAGCCACCAGTCCTCGTTAGCCGTCAGCCAGCCCACGCGACTGGAGAGTCCCGAGACCACGTTGGGCCGGTACGTCAGCGGCACGACCAACGGGCTGTGGGTGATCAAGTAGATGCGCCAGCGGTCGCCCGGCTTCGGCCACGCCTTCGTCGAAGCGACGTAGGTGAGCTGGCGGTCGGCGTTGGCCTGAGCGATGACCGAGGGCGAGAACGCAATGTAGTAGCGCACGCCGAGCCGCTGGAGGTGACGTACGCCGAGGGCGACGTCGAGCGGGCCGTAGCGAAGGTTCAGCTGCGGGTTGCTGGGACCGACGCTCAACTCGGCCTGGTCGAGGAAGTGGTACGGCGTCGTCGCAGCGGACTCGAAGAACAGGCCCTCCATCGAGCCCACGCAGTTGTCGGTCCAGTAGGGCAGGAGCATCAGGGCCATCGGCGTGCCGAATCGGTTCTGGTCGGCGTTGTACTCCCACATCGCGCGCCCGCAGCCGTACTTCGCGGCAACTCTCTTCACGGTGTCGATGAGGTCGTGGTACTCGGGCCAGGCGGCCTTGGCCTGGTAGCCCGAGTAGTTCCACTGGGCCCAGCTCGACACCTGGTTGCCGGTCGTCGTCAGCCCCAACGCCGAGGCGACCGACGGCATCAACCCGGGCAGCGTGGACGCGAGGCCGAGCACGATGACCGCGACGGTGGCACGCATGGTGCGGCCGGCGACGCGCCGCTCGCGCTCGTCGGCTTTCTCACTCGCGGGACCCGTCACGAGCTCGCGCGCCTCGTCGACGCCGGGCACGACCGGGGCCAGGTCGGCGAGCTCCTCCTCGAAGTCCTCGTCCCGGTCCTTCTCCGGCGGGTCGATGAACCGGGTGCGCTCGAAGAGGAACGCGACGTCGCGCGGGCGCCTCGCGCGCTCGACCCAGCGAGAGAGTCCGTAGCCAAAGAGCCAGCCCACGATGAGGTGGATTGAGATGAACCAGAACGGGACCAGTCGCTCGTTCCAGATGACGCTCTGGGGGTCGAACACGTAGGCGAACAGCGCCAGCGCGGTGAGCGTGGCGAGGATCATGCCCAGGCGGTCACGTAGCGCGAAGGCGGTGACCACGGCGATGGCGGCGAGCACGATGACCCAGCGATCGCCGGCCGCTCCCCCGGTCGAGTTGAACCAGCCCAACTGGGTGAATATCGCGTGCAGGGAGCTCACGTCGTCGTTGACGTAGCCCATGGAGTTGGTGAGGTTCTGGGTCGTGATGAACGTCAGCAGCCACCACGCCGACAGCGCGCCCGAGAGCAGTCCCGCGCCCAGGGCAAATCGCAGCGGCCGAGCGTAATCGCCCCTCACGATCACGTCCTTGGGATCGCCGGCACCCCGGCGCGCCAACAGCTCGAACAGGACGATGACTCCGACGGCGCCGATCACGAACAGCCAGGGCAGCACGTGGCTCGCGAGGGTCAGGCTGAGCGCCACCGCCGTTATCCAGTAGCCCCGGCCGGTGCGCACCCCGCGCGCGAAGAGGCCAATGGCGAGCAGGCTGAAGGTCAGCGAGAGCGAGAAGGCGTACTCGCCCGCCATCGACGAGAAGAGATTGCCCCCATCGATCGTGTACGTCGCATCGAAGAGGAACGGCAGCGTCGCAATGGCGAGGGCCGCCGGCACGGGCCGCGGCGCCCCGAAGAGCCGGCCCATCACGTAGGCCATCGCGGGCAAGAGCAGCGACCCGACGATCGTCGCGAGCTTGAAGGCGACCGCGAAGCCAATCACGTAGCTGGCCAACGTGGCGAAGAAGTCGGGCAGCACGAAGTAGTAGGTGTAGGCCGGCATGCCCGCGAACCATCCGGAGTACCACGGCGTCAGGTTGAAGAGGTTCCCCTGGGTGCGCAGGTACGCGGGCAACGCCAGGTGCGAGCCCGTGTCCCCGCCGGTCAGCAGCGTCGAGGAGAAGACCAGGTTCGGGTGCAGCTCCCAGAGGGTCACCACCATCACGACCACCACCGCCAGCACTTCGACGAGGCGGATTGGCGTCCAGAATCGCCTGAGGCGCGCGAGCATCAGTGGCCCGCCCGCTGGAAGATGAGTGCGACGATGGCGACCCCGTTGAACGACACGTGCGTCACGACGCTCGGCAAGAGCCGACCGGTGCGCGCGACCAGGACCGCGAGCACGACGCCGAGCAGCGCCAGGCCGACGAACTGGAGCGGCTCGGCGTGGGCCAACGCGAAGAGCGCCGAACTCACGACCACCCCCACGACGACGGTGCGCCTGGAGCCGGGATGAGCCCCCCCCTCAGCCAGCGCCCGGTAGAGCACGCCCCGAAAGAACCACTCCTCCATGACCGGCGCCACGATCAACGTCATCACGACGAGCAGGGCGAACGTCGGGCCCCGGGCCCCGTTGAAGAGGTGGTGGACTGGCCGGTCCAACCCCTTGAAGTGGAAGGGCCGGTAGAGCAGGTCGACCATCAACTGGCAGCCGAACCCGAGCGCGACGTAGAGGACGTCGGTGGGGTGGGGCCTCCACTGGTGAGGTAGGGGGCGCAGGTGGCCATAGAAGTAAGCGTAAAAGATGGCGGCGGCGAACCCCACCCATAGGCCGGTCAGCCCGAGGGCGTTGGCCCACCACGGCGGCGACGCGGCCCGGGCCAGTTGGGTCATGCCCCCCGGATAGTGGGTGAGGCACACCGCCGCGAGGTCGAGCCCGGACGCGACCACTTGGCCCGCGATGAATCCGAGGACGCCCGCCACGAGGATCGGTCCCGTCCGGGGCCGTTCGGTGCCCACGGCGTCGGCGAATGAACTCACAAGACCTCACGCTAACAAGCCCGCGGTTTTCCACAGCCGCCAGTCGACGCGTCACCGTTCCCCCCTAGGCTGTCGACGTGACTATGCCCCCTCCAGAGAAGAACGGCTACCGGCGACTCTTGCCCGGGGGCGACAAGCCCATGACGCCCGAATACCGCCGCCGCCTACTGACCATCGCCGTCGTGGCCTTCGTCCTGGGGATCCTCGTCATCCCCTCGCTCTTCTCCTCGAAGAGCGTGAAGTCCCTGCCCTACTCGACGCTGCTGCGCGACGCCCGCCACCAGGGCGTTGTCAACGCCGTGATCAATAGCTCGACGGGGGTGATCTCGGGCCAGCTGACCAACGGGACCAACTACACGGCCAACGGGCCGGTGCCCGTCATCACCTCGGACATCACGACGCTGCGTACTTCGGACAACGTCACGGTTACCTTCGCCACCCCGTCGAACCTCCTGACCGCGCTGCTGCCGTACCTCGTGTGGATCTTGATCTTCGTAGGGTTCATGATGTTCGCGAGCCGCCAGGCGCGCGGCCAGATGAACGGCATGATGTCGGTCGGTCGCTCCAAGGCCAAGCAGTTTAACCAGGACCGCCCGAAGACGACCTTCGCCGACGTGGCGGGCTACTTCGGCGTAAAGCAGGAGATTAGCGAGGTCGTGGAGTTCTTGAAGACTCCCGCGCGCTACAAGGACATTGGGGCGCTGATCCCCAAGGGGATCCTGCTCGTCGGCCCCCCCGGGACGGGCAAGACCATGCTCGCACGCGCCGTAGCCGGTGAGGCCGGCGTGCCATTCTTCTCGGTATCCGGGTCGGATTTCATGGAGATGTTCGTCGGCGTGGGAGCCAGTCGCGTGCGCGACCTCTTCGCCACGGCGCGCAAGCAGGCGCCGGCGATCGTCTTCATCGACGAGATCGACTCCATCGGACGCAAGCGCGGCGCCGGCGTCGGCGGGGGGCACGACGAGCGCGAGCAGACCCTGAACCAGATGCTGAACGAGATGGACGGCTTCGACCCGACCGAGGGCGTCGTGGTGATCGCCGCCACCAACCGGCCCGACGTGCTCGACCCGGCCCTGCTGCGCCCCGGACGTTTCGACCGCCAGATCGTCGTGCCCCTGCCCGACCTCGACGAGCGGCTCCCCATCCTTCAGGTGCACTCGAAGAATAAACCCCTCGAACCCTCGGTGAGCCTCGAGATGGTGGCACGAGGAACGCCCGGGATGAGCGGCGCCGACCTGGCCAACCTGGTGAACGAGGCGGCCCTGCACGCCGTGCGTCGCCACTCCGAGATGATCGGAATGGAGGATTTCGAGTCGGCGCGCGACCGAGTCATGATGGGCCAACTGCGCGACACGATGGTCTTGATGGACGAAGAACGCGAGCGCATTGCCTTCCACGAGAGCGGCCACGCTCTGCTCGCCTACGTTCTCGACAAGACCGACCCGCTGCACAAGATCACGATCATCCCGCGGGGAATGGCCCTCGGCGTCACGATGACCCTGCCCGAGGAGGACCGCCACATCATGTCGCGCCAGCACCTCGAGGACTCGCTCTGCATGCGCATGGGCGGAAGGGTCGCCGAACTGCTGATCTACGGCGACCTCTCGACCGGCGCGGCCGACGACCTCCAGCGCAATACCGAACTCGCCGTGCGCATGGTGCGCGAGTGGGGCATGTCCAAGGAGATCGGCCCGATGGCCTGGGGCTCGAATAACCAGGTGTTCCTCGGCGAGGACCTCATGCACACCCGCGACTACTCGGACCACACCTCCCAGGTCATCGACGACGAGGTGGAGCGAATCTTGCGCGAACAGGAGTCTCGGGCCATCGAAGTGTTGACGTTGCACCGGCGCGGCCTCGAGGCCCTGACCCGCGCGCTGCTCGAACACGAGACCCTCGACGGCGAGACCGCCGCGCAGCTGATTGACGAGGCGCACGGCGAGGCCGTCCACCCCGAGGGCACGAAGACCGTCAGCGCGCTAGCCGGAGTCGGCGCGGCCTCGGCGTCGCGCCGGACGCCGCCGGCGGGGCCCGTCAGCGCGCCCGGTTGGCAGCCGCCGACGCTACCGGCCGTCTAGAGGCGCCACCACCACCACTCCGAGCGGACTCGAGGGCAGCGCCAAGGTCACCAGCAGCGTAGGGCGCGAGGCCGTGACGAACACGTTGCGGCCGGCGACCCCCGGCGTGAAGGCGGTGGCGACGTCCGCCGTCGTGTCGCCCGCCAGGACGAAGCTCGAGCTCGCCCGGCTCGCAATGTCGTAGAAGTGCAGTGTGATCGGATGCGGTGCCGTGTTGGTCACGGTCGCCGAGTTGAAGCGGCTCCCGAGGATGTCGCTAATGAGAAACTGGCCACCGGGGGCGCCCGGCGACGTGACCGCCAGATTCGAACGGCTCCCCGCGGCGAGCGCCGCCACGACGGGCACCGACGAGGTGAGCGCCACGGTGGCGTAACCGGCGGCCGGGATGGCGGGGTTAGGCGTGATCGAGGCCTCGGCGCTGTCGTAGGCCGGGACCCTCAACGAGAGAGGGGCCACGTGGAACGGGGATAAGCCGACGTGGATCGTGACCTGCGCAGTCCGGCCCGTCGGATTCGCGACGCGAATCTGGACCGTCGAGTTGATCGCGGTCGTCACCCGGGGGAACTCGGCGGTGGCCGACGGCCCCGCGAGGCCTGAGTTGAACGAAGTCCTCGAGCCCGATTGCTGGACTCCCACGACGTCGAGGGTGCCACGCACGACTCGTACGCGCACGCCGACGTTCTCGACGTTCACGATCTGGTTCCCGAGGTTGAGCTCGTACTGGGCGTGCGCGCCGACCGAGACGCCCTGGAACGTGGCCGGGGCGACGAAGCCCGACTTCGAGTAGGTGGACACGTTGAAGACGGCCGGCGTCGCCGTCGGGTTGTAGATGCTCAAGCTCGCGCGAGAGCCGACGGTCGTATCGAATCCCGCGGCGTACCAGTCCGAGACGCCAGTCGAGGTGCACGGCGCGAGGCCCGTGCCGGTGCGCGTGACCTCCTCGCCCACGACGCCGCCTCCACTCACCTGGGCCGCGACTGCGAAGTTATTGCCCAAGAGCACGGCGCTCGGGTCGATCGACCGGCTCGCGAACGGCGCGATCGCCATCTGGGTCGTGTAGGACTTCCCCACGTCCGACACGACGTTGAGCGTCAGGCTCTTGGGCGAGTCCGACGTGTTGAGGAAACTGACGTGGCCGGCGGCGGAGCCCTGGGGGCTCGAGAGCCCCGTGCAGTAGAGGGCGGCCGACTCAACGACGCCGACGGTGGAAAATCCGTTGGGCAGCGACGAGGGGTTGGGCGTGGTCGAGACCGAGCTGGCGAGGCCGACGCCGAGCAGCGCCGCGGCGAGCACGACCAACAGGGGCCGACGAGCGCTACTCACCGTCAACCCTCGCGTGGCGCGGTGCGAGTCCCCGTCGCCGTCCGGTGAAGAGCCACTCGAGCCGGTGAACCCAGCCGAAGCCCAACCACATGAGGAGCCACAGGGCGAGGGTGAAGCCGGCGAGGAGCCCGTTGAGGGGCAGCTGGCGCAAGACGATCTTCGCGTTCGGCGTGCCCGGGAGGTTCGGCACCTGGTAGAAGGGCGTCCACGTCGACCGGGTCGTGCGCGCCGTCGCTTGGCCGTTGACGTCCAACGCGAAGGCGCTCGCCGGAGCAAGTCCGGCGACGACGGTCGCCCCGGGCGCGACCGGACCCTCGAAGGCGCTGCTCGTGAAGACGGGCGTGAGAGTGGAAGATCCGACGGGGCTCGCCGCCGTGATGCCGTGGAAGAGCGAGTTGGAGAAGACCTCGACCGACCGGGTCACGAGCACGAGCGAGAGGTCGCTCTGGCGCCCGAGGGCCGTCGTCAGCACGTTCGCCACCGGGCGCAGCGGCACGGTCTGGACGCCCTCGAGCTCGGGCGCGGAGGCGTTCATCACCACGATGGTCGAGATCCCGGCCGGGGCGAGCAGCTGGCCCAGTCGCACCGTGCGGCCCTCCAACGCCCTCTGCACGGCGCCGAGCAGAACGTCGCTCGTACCCGAGTTGGGGGGCGTGAACAGGGTGTCGCCCCCGGGCAGGCCGTTCATCGACGTCGCCACCTCCAACCCCGGTGCGACCGACCATCCAGAGATCGGCACCACTGAGGGGTCTCCGAGCCAGAGCACGCGATATCCTCCCGCGACGGAGGGTGCGAGCGCCGAGAGCGACTCGGCGACGCTCGTCGAGGGCAGGTCGAATCGGCCGCTCGCGAAACTGGCGAGGAACGGCACGGTGGCGGCGAGCAGCGTGACGACCGAGATCGCGGCGGTCGCTTGGCGCCAGCCGAAGCCGGCCTGACGCAGGTCGTTCTCCAGGGCGCTGACGCCCAGTCCGATCAGAAGTGCGATCATCACCATGTAGAGCGCCAGCAGGACGTCGAGGTCGGGTGCGAAGGACCCCATCCAGTGACGCGCGCCGAGCGTCGCGACCACGATCACGAGCACGGCGATCGTCGCGGCCTTGGTGGCGATGCGGCGCCGATCGCCCTTGCAGAGCAGCAGCGCCAGTAGCGCGGCGATGGGCAACAGCCATCCGAGCCACGTCGAGCCGAACCCCCCGTCGGCCCCGCGCAACAGTTCGAGGAACGACGGCGCCGACCACGGCCCTCGGGCCAGCCCGAACACCCCCGGAGCCCGCCTCCCCGCCAGCAGCACGTCGACGGTCATCGGCAGCAAAAGGATCGCGACGTTAGAGAGCATCGAGCCGAGGAACCGCCACGGGCGAGCGAAGTGTGAGTCCCGGTCGGGCTCGAAGAGGCGCGCGACCACGACGCCGAGGACGACGAGTGCGGCCGCCACCAACGTGGCCGGAGCCATGGCGCCCAGCAACGCCACCAGCATGATCAGGACCATGCGCTGGCCGGCCTCGCTCGTGCGCCAGCCCCGGTGCCCGAACGACACCGGCTCGCTAAAGGGACGCGGGCGCGATCCCGGAACGTCCATCAGCTCAAAGACCCGTCGGACAACGAACGGCAGTCCCGCGACGACGACGAGGACGTCGATGCGGCCCTGGGCGATCATGTTCAGCCCAATCGGCAGCGTCAGGTAGGCGATCGACGCGACGATCCGAGCGCGGTTGGACACCTGCGCGCGCAGCAGGCGAATGACCCCGAGGGCGCCGAGGGGCACCGAGAAGATGAGCACCACCCTCGCCAGGATCCCCATTCGACCGAGGACGAAGGTCCCGGCGAACCCGAGCACGCCGTAGCCAGGCATCCCGGGCGTTCCGGTCCCGACACCGTTGGGCGACCATGAGGCGAAGAAGTGGCGCCACGTCGACCACCACGAGTCGAGCGGGGCGAGGCGTCCCACGAGGGGCAGGTGGATCACGACGAGATTGCGCGAGCCGACGAGCCATAGCGCGAGTACGAGAACGACCGCCCCGGCCTGGGAGCGGAACGAGGTGAGGAATCTCGAGGGACGCCGTCGCAGTTCGAGCATCGGGCTCTCAGGAATCTCGTCGAACTCCTCCTCCTCGGAGAAGGCCGCCGCGAATCCGACGCCGTCGGCGTCGGATTCGTCGGAGTCCTGCTCGCGCGTGACCTCGGGCGGGAGGATGCCGCGGGCGCGGTCGAGCCCCTCGCGCAGCAGCGTCAGGAAGAACCGCTTGAGTCGGCTGGCCCCGCCGACTTGCAGGCGAAGCAGCTCGAGGTCGCTCAGCACCATGATGTCGTGACGCTGACGACGGCGCTCGCGGATGCGCCGACGATTGTTGAAGAGCCAGCGCCACGATCCGAGAATCGCGCCCGTGCGGTCGTGGTCGCGGCCGAGCACAGCGAGGAAGAGCTCCATCGTGTCCATGACCAAGAGAAGGCTCAGCGTGAGGAAGGTGTGGCGCCGTCCCCAACCCGTCGCCACGACCAGCAGCTGGTGGCGGCGCTGGAGATCCTGAAGACTGGCGCGACGGCTGCCGATTGCGGTGATAGGCCGCTCACCGCTCGCTGTCGTCTCGCGGTGCGCGACCTTGGCGAGCGGCGCGACCACGATGCGCGCGCCGGCGATCTGGGCCCGCCAACAGAGGTCGAGGTCCTCGCCCAGCATCGGGATCAGCGGGTCGAAGCCCCGCAGTGAGGCGAAGAGGTCGGTCCGCACGAGGGTGGCCCCCCCGGGCGCGACGAAGACGTCGCGCTCGAGGTCCTGTTGGCCGTGGTCGATCTCGCCCAACTCCACTCGCTCGTGCACGACACCGAATCGGTCGCAGGTCTGGCCGACGTGTAGTAGCACCAGCGGGTCGTCGTAGGAGACGAATTTGGGGGTGACGATGCCGGCGTTGGCCCGGTAGGCCGCCTCGACCATCAGTTGTACGGCGTCGGGCTCGAGGCGAACGTCGTCGTGGCAGAAGAGAAGGAAGGCCGAGCCCTCGACCATCAAGGAGGCCTCATTGCAGGCGGCGGCGAAGCCGCGGTTCTCTTCGAGGAGTCGAACGAAGGTGTTCGGAGCGACAGCGGCCACCCTAGCCGGCACGTGCTCGGCCTCCCCGTTCGCCACGACGAGCAGGCTTAGTTCCTCGTAGTTCTGGCCCGCGAGGGAAGCCACTGCGGCTTCTAGTCCCGGCCCGGAACCGGTGGTAACGACGACGGCAACGACGGCCGGAGCACGAGATTCCATCAGTCCTTCAAGGTTAGTTGGCGAGAAGGCGGCCCCCGGACCGCCGCGAATCCACTCCCCTCGTCAACCGGTCCGATTGGCGCCCCGACGCCGCTCCCGCAGGTCGTCCACGACGTCTCGCAATGACGTTGAGAGCGGGATCGTGGGCTCCCATCCCGAGACCTCATGGAGCTTGGCGAAGCTGCCACGCATCACGGGAATCTCGACCGGTCGCACCAGGCTCTGGTCGGTGACGAGCCGCACCCCGGGCGCCAAGAGCTCGACGAGCTGGTGAGCGATGTCGGCCAGCCCGACGTCGTGGCCCGAGGCGACGTTATAGACCTCGCCGGTGACTCCGTACTCGTCGAGGAGGCGGTAGGCCCGCACGACGTCACGCACGTCGCTGAAGTCCCGTCGCGTGCTGAGGTCCCCGACCGGGATCTCGTCACGGCCCTGCTCGAGGGCGTCCATGAGTCGGCTCACCAACGCGGGCACGACGAACTGGACCGACTGGCCCGAACCCACGTGGTTGAATGGTCTCGCGACGATGACCCGCTGGCCGCGGACTCGGAAGGCCTCGTGGGCGACACGCTCGGCCTCCACCTTGCTCGAGGAGTAGGGGTTGGCCGGCGCCACGCGAAAGGTCTCGGCGAGAGGCAGGTCCGATTCGTCGACAACGCCATAGACGTCGGCCGAGCTCACGAGCAACACGGTCGCCTCGGGCACGACGGAGTGCGCGGCGTCGAGGACATTCTTGGTGCCGAGCACGTTCACGCGCGTGAAGCCGACGGGGTTGTCCCATGAGTCGCCCACGTGGGTCAGGGCAGCGAGGTGGTAGATCACCTCGGGTCGGGCCCGCTCGAGCGCCGCGAGCACGCTTCCTTGGTCGGTGACGTCGCACTCCCGGTCGACTCCGGTGACCTGGTCGCCGCTCTCCGCCAGGTGCGCCGTCAGGTGCCGTCCGACGAAGCCATCGGCGCCGGTGATGAGGGCCCTCACGACGACGCCGCCAGGTCGTAGGCCGAGAGGTGCTGGGCGATCGACGCCTCCCACGTGAAGTGCTCGGCCCGCCGACGAGCGAAACCGCCCAACTCGACACGGAGGTCGTCGGTCACCGACAGCGAGTACGTCATCGCGCCCGCGAGCCTCGTTGCGTTGCCGGCCTCGACCAGTTGCGCGTTTCTGCCCGCAACCTCGGCCATCACTGAGTCGCTGGTGGTCACGAGCAACGCGCCGCAGGCCATCGCCTCGAGCACGGGCAGCCCGAAGCCCTCACCGCGCGACGGATACACGACCACCCGGGAGTGACGGAACAGCGCGGGCAGCACCTCGTCGTCGACGAAGCCCAGTCGGCGAATACGCGCGGCGGCCGGGTGGCGCGTGAGGCTCTCCTCGAAGTGGCTCATGCCCCAACCGGCCTGGCCCGCGAGCCACAACTCGATTACTCGGTCCTCGGCGGCGATCTCGGCGAAGGCCTCGAGCAGGACGTCGAGGCCCTTACGCGGCTCGAGCGTGCCGACGAACAGGACGAAGGGAACGCCAAAAGACAGGCCGTGACGACCGAGCAGCTCGTCGTCGTCGGTCGCATCAGCGTTGAATCGCTCGAGGTCGACCCCGTGAGGCGCGACGACGACCGGGGCGTGGTGCGCAAACAGCTCGTCGATCTGGCGCGCCGTGAAATCGCTCACGGTGATGAGGACGTCGGCGTGGGTGACCGAGTACCGGATCGAACGACGGAAGAAGGCGACCTTCGAGCGCTCGTGCCACTCGGGGTTCGTGAAGAACGTGAGATCGTGAATGGTCACCACCGTAGGCCGCTTACCACGACGGGGCATCGTGTAGTGCGGAGCATGCCACACGTCCGCGGCGTGCGCCGCGGCACTCGTGCCAAGACGCCACGCCTCGTAGGCCAGGCGCAGCGCGCGGCGATTGGGGACGAGGGCGGCGACCTCGGCCTCGGGCGACCACGCGCTCCACCGGGCGGCGTCGTCGCGACGGCTCACCAGCGTCACATCGACTCCCGCGCCGGGCAGCCGGCGAGCAAGCTCGGCGACGTAGCGTCCGGCCCCGGCCAGTTGCTCCGGCACCGCCGAGACGTCGAGGGCCACCTTCACGCCCAGGCCGCCAGGTGGTCGAGGGCCACGTTGCGCCAGGTCAGGTCGGCGACGGAGCGGCGCCTGCGCGCGGCGGACTCGGCGTCGTCGGGCAGCCCCGCCGCGGTCACGAGCCCCTGCGCGATCGAGGTGGCGTCGAGCGGGTCGACCCGCACCACTTCAGGGTTGGAGGCGACACTCGGCGTCGTCGAGCTGGCCACGACCCGGGTGCCGATGTGCAGGGCTTCGACCGGCGGAAGGCCCCATCCCTCGGCCCTCGGCACGTACGCGAAGATCGCGGCGTCGCGGTAGAGGCCCTTCAACGTCGCGCGCGGCACCAGTCCGAGAACGGTGGCATCACCACAGTCCACCTCGCCCCAGCCATCCGGGCCGGCGAGCACGAGGTCGCCGACGCGGGGGTCAACGTGGCGCGCTTCACGGTGAGCCGCGATCAGGCGTTCCAGGTTCTTTCGCGGCTCCCGAGTCCCCGCGTAGAGGGTGAACGGACCGCGCACTCCGCGCGACGCCAGGAACTCGCGCACGGTATCGACGCCGGCGGCCTCGGTGCCGTCGTCGTCCACCCCGAGGCGCACGTGGCGAACCCGGGCTGCGTCGATTCCTTCGGCGACCAGCCGTTCTCCTAGCCCCGGCGACGTGACGACGACGCGCACATCGCGGCGCTCTTTGATCAAGGCGAGTCGCCGTTCGTGGAACTGAATCCCCGAGCGCGTCGTCGCACCGGGCTCGTCGCGCCACATGAGATCGTGCATCGCGACCGAGTGCACGGCGTCGCTCGCCCCACCGGCGAAGGGACCCGCCATGGACGTCGCGTGAACAATGCTCGAGCGTCGCGGCACGCCGAGCGGCCACCGGGACCAGAGACGGGTGAGGATGTCAACGTTGGCCGGCGCCAACGCCCGGCGCACGCAAAGGTCGGCCACGTCCCCGTAGGCTGAGCCCCTCGGCATCAGGCCGACCACCTCGAGCGTGGGGTTGTTGAGCTGCGCGAGGCCCTGGACGAGGCCGCGCACGTAGGTCCCGATGCCCCCCGGGGAACGCCGGTAGAGCTGGTCGAGCGAGACGGTGAGGGTGCGCGTCACGCCGTCCAGCCTCGCACGACGTCGCGGTAGAGCGCGATGTAGGCGCGCGCGGCGGTGCCGGGCGCATAGTCGACGGCCCGTGAGCGGCCGGCCGCCACCATGATCGCCCGTCGCGATTCATTGGCCCAGACGTCGGCGATCGTGTCGACCACCTGGTCGTCGGCCGGGGCCAACGCCGCTGCGCCGTCGAGTAGTTCGCGGTTGATGTCAGTGTCGCGCGCGATGGTCGGGACCCCCGCGGCGAGCGCGGCGATGGCGAACGAGGGGAAGCGGGCCCCGTCCGAGAGGTGCACCACGACGCGCGCGTTGGCCAGCGCACCCCGGGCCTCTTGGCGAGCGAGCACCGTTAGATCCAATCCGGTGGCCCGCACCCGCTGGCCGACCTCGTAGCTCGTCAGGGCGACCACTCGCGAGCCCTCCGAGCGAGCGAACCGCACAAGTTCGGGCGTGACGGCGAGGAACCGGTCCGCGAGACCGGTCACGTTGACCACGAGATCCCGACCGTCGTGCGTCGCCTCGACGTTCGGCACCGCCGGCGGAACGACGACGACCCGACTTCGTTGGACGGCCAGCACTTCGAGCACCTCGTGGCTCGCCGTGCGGCTCGAGGCCACGAGCAGGGCCCCGTGGGCGACGGCACGACGGAGCTGGTTGATCCGCTGATGCGTGCGGGTCTCCTCACGCAACGGCCGCAGGTCGTCGACCGAGATCACCAACGGGATCGAACCGGTCGGCGGCGTGCAGAGACCCGCCACGTGGATCACGTCGACCGGGGCTAACAGACCGTCGATCGACCTTCCGAGGCTGCGCCGCCACCAGGGCGACCAGAGCCCGCGCATCGCGAGGCGGGTCTCGCGCCCAGGCCGCGACGAGGTCATCGTGCGGAACCTCACCAGCTGGCACTGACCGGTCGCGTCGAGCGCGTCGGCGAGGTCGGTCATTGAGTTGCCGAGCGACTCCAGCGACCCGTCAAGATCCAGTCCTACGCGTAGGGTCGCCGAACTCACGAACCAAGGGCCAACTGTCGCAGGGAACTCGTCCACTCGGGCCAGAGTTCAACGGCCCAAGGGCCAAACGGCTCGGTACTGGTCGCCACGAGGCCCAGCCTCTCCTCGACGTTCAGCAGCATCAGCGCCCCGCTCTGGCCGAAGTGGCCGAAGCTCGTCTCGGGCCAGTCCCCCATCCAGTGATGCTTGGCGCCGCGGACCTCGGGCCCGAGCCCCCAGGGGCACGGCGTGAATCGGCCGAAGCCGGGCACGACGCCGTCGAGGTCCGCCAGGTGGGGCGTGATCATCCGATCGCGGGTCTCACGCGCGACGCCGTCGGGGCGCAGCCACGCGACTCCCAGCCTCGCCAGGTCGTTGGTGGAACCCACGACGCCCGACGACGGCCGTCCCTCGAGGCGCGACGAGTCCATGCCGAACGGTTCGAATATCCGCCCGTCGAGCCAGTTCGCGGCGGTGTTGTCCCCAATGATTGCCTCGACGGCGCGGTCAATCCCGACGTTCGAGTAGACCCGCTTCGAGCCGACGGCGACGACCGGATCGGCCTCCTCGAGTCCGAGACCACTCGAGTGGGAAAGGAGATTGGCGAGGTTCGCGCCGCGCGAGCCGAGGGTCTCGGTGAAATCGTGCAGGTCCCAGTCGACCTCCACGCCGAAGGCGAGCGACACCGCCATCTTGGACACCGACGCCCACGGACGCGGCTCGTCGAGGTCACCGACCTCGACGAGTCGGCGCTCGACACCGTCCTCGAGGCGGAAGAGCACGACGCTGGGCGTGCCGGGCCAACCGGCTGCGGGGGAGTTCTCGCTCACAGCACTCGATGATACCCACGCGCCCCTAAGGTTTCGGGGGTGATCACCGTTCTGAGTGGCGGCGTCGGCGCCGCGCGGCTGCTGCGCGCCCTAAGCGACGTGCTCGACCCCCGCGAGATCACCGCGGTGGTGAACGTGGGCGACGACCTCGTGCTGCACGGCCTTTCCATCTGCCCCGACCTCGACACGATCGCCTACACGCTGGCCGGTCTCAACAACGATGAGCTGGGCTGGGGCCTGCGGGGCGAGAGCTGGCGGGTTATGCGCGAGCTCGACGCCCTCGGCGGCGAGTCGTGGTTTCAGCTCGGCGATCGCGACCTCGCCACGCATCTCTACCGCTCCCAGCGGCTCGCCGCCGGCGCCTCCAAGACCGAGGTCTCGGCCGAACTGTGCGAGCGACTCGGGGTCCGAGTGCGCCTGCTACCGGTCACCAACGACGTCATCGCCACGGAGTTCGAGACCGAGCTCGGTCGACTCAGCTTCCAGGAGTATTTCGTGCGCCACCACCACGACGTCGTCGTCACGTCGATCGACATTGTCGGCGCCGAGCAGGCGAGTGTCACGCCCGAGGCGCTCGAAGCCCTGACGGCGGCGTCGCGCATCGTGATCGCGCCGTCCAATCCGCTCATCTCCATCGCACCGATCCTCTGCGTGCCGGGAGTGCGCGAGATTCTCGAACGGCGCCGCGACGACGTGGTCGCGGTCTCGCCAATCGTCGACGGCGAAGCCCTGAAGGGGCCGGCGAGCCGACTGCTCGCCGAGCTCGGTCACGCGGTGTCGTGCGTCGGGGTGGCGGACTACTACGGGGACCTCGTCGGCACGTGGATCATCGACGAGGCCGACCAACACGAGGCCGACGCCGTCGCCCGGGGCGGCGCTCGAGTGGTCGTCACGACCACGGTCATGGCCGAGGAGAGCAGCGCGCGCCGACTCTGTGCGGCAGTGCTCTCGTGATCGAACTGCGCGTCATCCCGTTGGGGGCCGTCGGCGAGGTGCGCGAGGGCGACGACCTCGTGGCGCTGCTCTTCGACGCGTTAGAGACCTCGGGTCAGTCCCTCACCCACCACGACCTCGTGATCGTCACCAGCAAAGTGGTGTCCAAGTCCGAGGGACGGGTCGTCGCCTACGACGGGACCGAAGCCCACAAGGTCGAGATCGTCGAAGGCGAGTCGCGCCGCGTGCTGCGCCGGCGCGGGGCGTTGCGCATCACTGAAACACACCACGGATTCATCAACGCCAACGCCGGCGTCGACCTGTCCAACACACCCGACGGGACGGCCGTGTTGTTGCCAATGGACCCCGACCAGTCGGCTCGCCGGATGCGCGCCCAGATCCGACGGCGCGGTGACGTCGACGTCGCGGTCATGGTGACCGACACTTTCGGGAGGGTCTGGCGTCAGGGGGTAACTGACGTCGCTATCGGCTCGGCGGGCATCCGGCCGGTACTCGACCTTCGCGGCACCGCCGACGCCCACGGTCGAGTGCTCGAAGCGACCGAGGTCGCCATCGCCGACGAGATCGCCGGGGCGGCGAACCTCGTGCTCGGCAAGGCGGAGGGCACGCCGTTCGCGTTGGTGCGGGGCTTGGACGACTCGTACTTCGGCGTCGGCTCGGTGCGCGACTCGATCGTGCGACCGACGAACGGCGACCTGTTCCGGTAGACCCCGCCAGTTTCGACGAACTCGACGATTAGCCTTGCGAGGTGACCGAAGCGACCGACACCGAGCCGGCGTCGCCCCCGCTCGACGCCGTGGGCGCTCCGGAGATGCGCCGCCCGCGCCGCCGCCACGTGGCCGCCGAGTGGGCCCTCGTGATTGGCGCGGCCATCGTCATGTCACTGGTCATGCGGACCCTCGTGCTCCAGACCTACTTCATCCCCTCGGGTTCGATGGAGCCGACGTTACAAATCGGCGATCGTCTGATTGTCGACAAGTTGAGTGTCGACTTCGGCACGATCAACCGCGGGGACATCGTGGTCTTCAAGGCACCGTCGGCGGTGAGCCGCGACTGCCACGACGCGGTCACCGACCTCGTCAAAAGAGTCATCGGACTCCCGGGCGACCATCTCACCTCGAAGGGCAACATCATCTACGTGAACGGTCGGCCCCTCCAGGAGAACTGGCCGCACGTCGAGCCGCTCGGCCCGCCGATCGGCCACGTCACGGTCCCGACGAACCACTACTTCATGGTGGGCGATAACCATCCGTATTCGTGTGACAGCCGAACCTGGGGCACGGTCGCGCGCTCGCACATCATCGGCAAGGCCTTCGTGCGGATTTGGCCGCTGGCTCGCCTCGGCTTCCTCTAGGCCTCGACGTCTCGCTCGCCGCAGAGCGGACCACGACGAGTGGTCTTAGACCCCCCCGAGTCGAACGTCGCCCGAGAGCTCGGACGCCGTCGCCACGTGCTCTTTGGCGCCCACCACGCAGGTCGCGCCCAGGCGCGAGTTGCTACCGATGACCGCCTCGGGCCCGATGATTGACGAGCGCACGACGCAGCCGCTCTGGATGACTGCACCGGGTAGGAGCACGGAGTCCTCGAGAACGACGCGGGCGCCGACGACGCAGTCACGGTCGACGACTGAGTTGACGATGGTCGCCGAGGGGTCCACGGTGGCGCTCGGGTGGCGCCAAGCCCCGTCGACGACGTCGATGAACGCGTGCATTCTCTGGCGGCCGTTCAGGATATCCACGTTCGCCTGCAGGTAGGCCTGGGGCGTGCCGGTATCCAGCCAGTAGGCGTCATCACACAGGGCGAAGAGGGTGCCGGCCGCGGCGAGGGCGGGAAAGGTCACGCGTTCGACGCTCTCGCGTCCCGTCGGGGCGATGCGCTCGAGCACGCGGGGCTCGAAGACGTAGGTACCAGCGTTGATCTGGTTGGTCGGGGCCTCGTCACGCGGGGGCTTCTCGACGAACGCGATCACCCGCCCCTCGGGGGTCGTCGGCACGACGCCGAAGCGCGACGGGTCCTCAACCGGGTGCAGCGCGATGGTCGCCTCGCCGCCGCGCTCGCGGTGGAAGGCCAGCAGCTTGGTGATATTGAGTTCGGTCAGCACATCGCCGTTTACCACGAGGAACGTCTCGTCGAAGCTCCCGTGAACCGCGGCGAAGCGGATGGCGCCGGCGGTGTCGAGCGGCTCGTCTTCGACGGCGTAGGCCACCCTCACCCCGGCGATCACGTTGGTCGGGTAGGCCTCGGTGAACCGGTCGGGCAGGTAGCCGAGCGAGAGCACGGCGTCGGTCACGCCGTGGCGCGCCAGCGCCTCGAAGACGCACTCGATCATCGGCAGGCCGACGAGCGGCAGCATCTGCTTAGGCGTCTCGTACGTCAGGGGTCGCAGTCGAGTGCCCTTGCCGCCGACCAGGATGATCGACTTCAAGCTCAGCCCTTGGCAGTGGTGGTGGTGGTCTTGACGGTGCTGGTGGTAGTCGGCGCGGTCGTCGAGGTCGGCGCCGTGGTGGTCGTGGTCGCCCCCTTCACGGTTGTGGTCGTCGACAGTACCGGAGTAGTCGTCGTCGTGGCCGGGGTCGTGGCGTCGAGGGTCATGGCGTTGATCGTTTGCTGCTGGGGTGGCGCCGGCGTGACGCCGGCGGGATCGAAGGCCATCGTCACGCGCAGGTACTGCGCGAACTTGATTGACGCGGGGTTCGCGGTGACGGTCGGCTTCTTCTGGCCGAAGGTGGTCCAGTAGGCGTAGGAGATCTTGCCGGTCTGGCCCGCGTACCGGGACTTGGCGGGGCAGGCCTGGCCGTTGCGGTAGGTCGTGGCCGCCGTCGCCGCACCCGTGGCGGTCGGGACTGCCAACTCGGTGGAGCTCGCGATCAGGCCCGGGTACTCGGCGGCGAACTGCGAGAGGGTGGCCTGGTTGCCCGAGTCGGCCGACGAGACCGGCTTGATTCGGATGACGTTGGCCGGCTGGATGGTGAAGCCGCCCGTCGCCGAGGGGTTCGCGGCAAGGAACGGAAGGTTCTTGCCGCAGACCTCGATGGAGAGGGCCGCGAACCAGGTGGTGCCAATCCGGGGCGGTGTGCCGGTGACGGCGCTCGCCGGATGCTGGTAGTCGTAGCGAGCGAAGACCGTCGAGGCGAGGCCCAGCACAACGATGACGACCAGCGCCCCGTAGTAGTTGCCCGGACGGGACTTCTTGTAGGCCTTGCCGCCGCCCGACGCCCCGACCCTGCTCACCCATTTGCCTGCTGCGCTCTTAGCCACGGAGTCAACGCTACTAAAGATTGGATTGGCAGAGACTTCGACGTGGGGGCGGAGGGATTCGAACCCTCACTGGAGGCGGTTTAAGCGCCCTGCCTCTGCCAATTGGGCTACGCCCCCGCGCCGACGTGTCGCAATGCAACATTAATGCACGGGGTTCAAGTATCTCCCGAATACTCCAACTTAGGTAACTAGGCTTGCTTCATGATTCGCGTGCGTCGTCGGGGCACGACTCGATCAGCCCCCCTCGTGATACTGGCGCTCGCGCTCGGCTCGGTGATGCTCGTGCCGACGGGCGCCCCGGCCCAGACGATCGCCCAGACCCGCGCCCAGATCGCCCGACTCTCGACGCTACTCTCGGAGCAGTCCAAGAAGAGCGAGGTCACCGCCAACGCCTACGACGCGGCCAAGGTCCAGCTCGCGCAGCTGAACGCCAACATCGTCGCGCTCCAGGCCGGGGAGGCGACCAAGCGCGCCGCGGTCGTCGTCACCTCCCAACAGCTCGTGACCGCGGTCGTCAAGGCCTACGTCCTGGGCGCCGCCGACGCGCAGGTGCTCGCGCTGTTCGACCAGAGCGCCACCAAGAGCGACGCTCGCAAGGTCTACGAGGCGCAGGTCGTCGGCAACCTCGACCGGATCAAGAACGACTACGAGAGCCAGCGAAAGTCCCTCGACGCGACCATCACGCTCGAGTCGGCCCAGCGCGTCAAGGCCCGCCAGCAGACCATCGCGATGTCGAGTCTGCTCGCCGAAAACATCCGCAACGTCAACTCCACTCGCGCGACGCTCGCCTCGGTCACCCACTCTCTGCGCACCGAGATCATCGCCTACGAGATCCAGGCCGGCGTCGAGGCCGCGCACCGCCGCGACGTCGCCGGCGAGCAGAAGGCCGTCGCCGCCGCGGCATCGGTCGGAGGCACGTCGGCGGCCAACGCCGTCACGACCGCGATCCAGGCGGTGGTCACCAAAGTCAACATCGCCCAGGTCGGCAGCTCCGCCCAGGGCCTCGCGGCGCTGCACTACGTCGAGGGCCAGATTGGAGTGCCCTACGTGTGGGGTGGCGAGACGCCGGGCGTCGGCTTCGACTGCTCGGGGCTCGTCCAGTGGGCTTGGGCCAAGGCCGGGATCAAGATCCCGCGCACGACCCAGTCCCAGTGGCCCGCGATGGTCCACGTGCCCCTGAACGCCCTGCAACCGGGCGACCTGCTCTTTTACTACAACCTCGACGGCGACCACGCAGTAGACCACGTCGTCATGTACGCGGGCTCGGGCCCCTGGGGCTCGAGCACGATCATCGCGGCGCCCTACACCGGCACGAACGTCAGCTTCGCGCCGATCTTCACCGCCGGCCTGATCGGCGCGGCACGGCCCTAGACCGCGTCCGAGCTACTGAGGCAGCAGCCAGTTGGCAACGAGCTCGGGCGCGCGGTCGCCCCACTCCTCGGCCGTGATCGCGTAACGGGCGTGGTCCTCCCACGCCCCGTCGATCTCGAGGTAACGCTCGGCGATCCCCTCGTAGCGCACTCCGAGCTTCTCGACGACGCGCAGTGAGGCGACGTTGCGCGGGATGATGTTGATTTCGATCCGGTGCAGGTGCAGCGACTCGAACGCGTACTGCAGGAGAGTCACCACGGCCTCGGGCATCAGGCCCTGACCGGCCACCGCCTGGTCGATCCAGTACCCGACGTAGGCCGACTGCAGCGGACCGCGCTGGATCGAGGAGAGCGTCACCTCGCCCACGAACCGGCCCTGGTGGAAGATCCCGAAGCCGAAGCCCGTGCCCATCTGTCGCTCGCGCTCGCGAATCGCACATCGACCGACGAAGCTGCGCTGGTCGTCGGCGAGGTGCGTCGAGTGCGCCGAGCGGGGCTCCCACTTGAGCAGCCAGTCCCGGCAGCGAGTGCGCACCTCGTACCAGCCCTCGTAGTCCTGCTCGTTCATGGTGCGAAGCACGACCCGACGGCCGTGCAGGGAGATTGGGGAGTGGACCGAGCTGCGCGTCGTTACCATCTCGGAAGCCTCACCCCCCTATCGTGGCAGGTCACGAGCGATGCCGTCAGAGCGTTGGATCGAGGCGGTGATGCCGTCGAGGATGTCGTTCTCCGAGCACAGCAGCTCGTCGGTACCCAGACGCTCCATCACGGCGTAGAGCACGTAGAGCCCCGCGTGGAGCACGTCCTCGCGCCCGGCGACAAGGCCCGGTCGGGCGAGGCGGGCCGCGGGTGGCTCAGCGGCCAAGAGGTCGCGCCAGTACCGAACGCACTCGCGACTGAGGCGCCGCAGGTGCACTGCATCGCGGTCGTAGACGGCGAGTCCGGCGTCTAACTGGGCGAGGGTCGAGACGGTGCCGGCGAGTCCGACCATGCGAATCCGTCCGACCAGTTGGGCGAAGACCGGCTCCCCCGCCCACGCCTCGTCGAGCTCGTGACCGATCATCGTGCTCGCGGCGGCGGCGCGCACCCCGTCGACCACGTCGCGCCCGAGGGCCCGCTCGGTGACGCGCACGCAGCCCAGTTGCATCGAGAAGCTGTGCAGGACGCCGTCGACGTGAACGGCCAACTCCGTGGAGCCTCCCCCGACGTCGACGATCAGCGTGGGACGGGGATCCGGGGTCAGCCCGGCCGTCGCCCCCGCGTAGGACAGGGCGGCCTCCTCGGTGCCCGACAGGATCCTCGCCTCGACGCCGGTAATCCGACGGGCCTCGGCGAGAAAGTTGTCGCCGTTCGACGCGTCGCGCACGGCCGACGTGGCGACCAGCAGCCCGCGGGTGACGCCGGCGTCGTCCATCATCGAGCGATAGAGCGCCAGCACCTCGTAGGTGCGCCATTGGGCTTCAGCGGACAAGGTGCCCGAGGCGTCGACGCCCTGGCTGAGGCGCGTGATGCGCATCTCGCGGCGCACCGTCTCGCCCACCGCGTCGACGATCAATAGGCGGGTCGAGTTGCTGCCGCAGTCGATGGCGGCGACGGGACCGTCACGCACGGACACGATCTCGAGTGCCGGCACACCGACGGACTCTGCGACCAGCGCCCCGACGGGGTCGTCGGCGCCGACGAGGTAGTTGGCGAGGTGCGCGTGCAGGCACTTGACCCCGACCCTCGTGCCACCGACGCCCCCCTGCGCCTGGGCGACGTCGGTGCGCACGGTCGCTCGCGCGCGTCGTAGGGCGTACTCATCGTGGGCCCGCTGGAGGTGACCGCCGTCGACCAACGCCTCGAAACGGTGCACGCCACCGCTCCCCTCGAGTCGACTGACCGCGCCGTGCAGCTCGGGGTCGACCAGCCAGAAGAGCGTGGGCATGGGCGTGCCGTCACGCAGGTGCGGCTCGTTCTCGATGACGACGGGGCGACCGTCCGGACGTCGTACCACGACCGCGCATCGCCCGGCGAGCCTCCGTCCGAGGATCCTCTCGAGCGCGACGAGGTCCTCGGACGAGGCGTCGCGGAAGGTCAACGCCAGAACTCGAGGGTGCGCAGCAGGCGCGAGAAGAAGGCCTTCGAGGGCGAGCGGGTCGGTCCCGTCGGTGACTGATTCGTTACGAGCGTCGAGACCGACGACGGAGCGACCAACGGCTGGAGTCCGGGGTCTCCGGTGCTCTGCGAGACGATGCCCGTCCCGTCGCCGGGCAGCACCTGGATGAGGCTCTGTCCGGGAGCGACCAGCTGGTACTGCTCGCGCGCGAGCTGGGTCGCGGCGGACTTCGTGTCGATGGACTGGGCCTGGAGCAGCAAGGCCGCCTGCTGATGCCTGATGGTGGCGATCTGCGCGGCGGTCGCGTCAAGTTGGCTCTGCTGGTGCCACAACGCCGCCAGCGGGAACCAGCCGACGAGCATGGCGCCAGCGGTCACGAGGGCGAGGGGCGTCATCCAGTGATGGCGCTCACGAGTTACGACGCTATGTGTAGCTGACACCTGCCGCCCCCGACAATGACGTTGCGCCCAGGAATCGAGCCTGATCCCCGAGCTGTTCCTCTAGTCTCAACAACTGATTGTACTTGGCCACTCGGTCCGATCGGGCCGGCGCGCCGGTTTTTATCTGCCCGGCGTTGGTCGCGACCGCGAGGTCGGCGATCGTGACGTCCTCGGTCTCGCCGGAACGGTGCGAGATCACCGAGCGGTAGCGGTTCAGGCTCGCCAAGCTCACCGTGTCCAGCGTCTCGCTCAGCGTGCCAATCTGGTTCAGCTTCACGAGGATCGAGTTCGCCACCCCGGCGTCGATCCCCTTCTGCAACAGGGCCGGGTTCGTGACGAAGATGTCGTCGCCGACGAGCTGAAGGCGACTGCCCAGTCGCTTCGTCAAGGCGGCCCACCCGTCCCAATCGTCCTCGGCCATGCCGTCCTCCAACGAGACGATCGGGTAGCGCGCGCACAGGTCGTCCCAGTAGTCGACCAGTTCCAGGCTGGAGAGCACCCGTCCCTCGCCGTCGAGGTGATAGGACCCGTCACGGTAGATCTCCGAGGTCGCCGGGTCCAGGGCGATCGCGACGTCGCGTCCCGGCGTGCGGCCGGTCGCCTCGATCGCCTCGACGAGCACCTTGACGGCGGTCTCGTTGTCGGGCAGGTTGGGCGCGAAGCCGCCCTCGTCGCCGACGCCCGTGGCGAGGCCGCGCTTCACGAGCACGTCTTTCAGCGCGTGGTACGTCTCGGTTCCCCACTGCAGCGCTTCGGAGAACGTCGCGGCGCCGATGGGCATCACCATGAACTCCTGGAAGTCGATTGAGTTCTTGGCGTGCATCCCGCCATTGATCACGTTCATCATCGGCACGGGCAGCACGTGGGCGTTCACGCCGCCGATGTACTGAAAGAGGGGCAGCTCGCACTCCATGGCGGCCGCCTTGGCGGCCGCCAGCGACACCGCGAGGATCGCGTTCGCTCCGAGCCGGCCCTTGTTCTCGGTACCGTCGAGATCGATCATCGCGAAGTCGACCGCCCGTTGGTCCTGGGCGTCGTAACCTTCGAGTTCGGCGTTGATCTCGCCGTTCACGTAGGCCACGGCCGTTCGCACGCCCTTGCCGCCCCAGGCGTCGCCGCCGTCGCGCAGCTCAACGGCCTCGTGGGCCCCCGTCGACGCCCCCGAGGGCGACGCCGCGCGTCCGAAGGTGCCGGACTCGAGGTGGACCTCGGCCTCGACGGTGGGATTGCCTCGGGAGTCGAGCACCTGACGGCCTCGGACGACTTCAATCGCGCTCATGACGTCTCTCCTCTATCCCCGCGGCCCACATTACTGTTCGTCGTTCAAAGATCCCCGGACTGCGCCTCGACGGCCTGGATCTCGTCGCGCAAACGCAGGGCTCGCGTCCGCAGCACGCCCTCGAGGTCGACGCCGGCCAAGCGCGCCGCCGACACCAGCGAGCTCAGTGCGTCACCCCACCCCTCGGCCACGTCCGAGGACGACTCGGCGTCGGACGCGCCGTCACGCTCAAGGTCGAGGCCCGCCAGCGCCTCGATCGCCGAGCGACGCGCCACCTCGGCGCTCGAGGGCGCGAGGTCTACCAGCACCGCCTTGCGCACCAGCTTCATATAGAGCGTCAGCGCCGGAAGTTGCCAGGCGATGCCGTCGGTGATGCTCGCACGGCCCTTCTCGTCGCGCTTTAGCACCTCCCAGCGCGCGGCCACTTCCTCGGACCCGCTGACCTGCACGTCGCCAAAGACGTGGGGGTGGCGACCGATCAGTTTGTCGCGCACGCCGTCGGCAACGGTCGCGAGGTTGAACCGTCCCTCCTCGTCGCCAAGCTGGGCGTGAAAGACGATCTGAAAGAGCAAGTCGCCCAGCTCCTCTTCGACGTGGGCCGTCGCCGCGCCGTCGTCGGCGCCGGCCCCCTCGACGCGCACCAGCTCCTCGAGGGCGTCGAGCGCCTCGTAGGCCTCTTCGAGGAGGTGGCGAGTCAACGAGGCGTGCGACTGCTCCTGGTCCCACGGGCACTCCGCGCGCAGGCGCGCCGTGAAGTCCACGAGGTCGTCTAGGGCCTCGCCCGCGGTGCGCAGCCCGTCGATCCAGAGCGACGTCAGGTGGTCCACCTCCTCGAACGAGACCAGCTGACTGGCCGCCAACTCGACCACGACCTCGTCGGCCAGGCCCAGGTGGTGCAGCACCGTCACGACCGTCTCCGCGGGCAGCCGGTCGGCGACCATTGCGAGCACTTCCGAGGAGTAGGTCTGAAGGACTAGCAACGGACCCGGTCCGCGCAGAGGCGTGACCGCCTCCAGCGCGTCCAACACTCGCAGCCCGGTGAGGGGATCTCGGCCCATGACGGCGCACGCGACGTCGATCACCGAGACGGCCGGCTCGCATACGGTGGCGACGTCGTCTCGCGCGCGCAAAAGCTCCACCGTGCGCTCGGCGACGACCGGCGAACCGGGTACGGCGTACACGACCTCGCCGTTGGGCGAGTTCGTCGCCAGGACCACGAGGTCCGCGACGATCGCGCCGTAGAGGGCCTCGAAGCTCACCGCGCTCTCGTAGAGGTCGTCGTAGCTCGGCGTCGCGTTGAGGAAAGCGGCCGCCGGGTGGACCCGCGTGCGCAGTCGCACGACCGGCGACTCAACGAGGAGGCGCCGCGTACGCTCGGTCAGGAGTTCGGCGTCGCCCGGCCCGAGACCGACGACGCGCACGACCGGGATCACTTATAGGGGGTGGCGCGGGCCGCCGACAGTGCCGTGATCGAGCGAGCCGGACCGACGTCGGCGGTACGTGGCGTCGAGGGGGCGAAGACCGACGGCCCGGTCGACTGGAGGCCCCATTGGCCAAAGGACGGGTCGATCGCGACGGCGGCCGCGTAGAGGATGCTGGCCTTGACGGAGGTGGCCTTGGCCGCGTTGACGTTCTGCACGTCGGCGAGGACGACGCTCTCGGCCTGGGCGAAGGGGGTCGTGGTGCGCTTCGTCGGGGCGACGAAGAAGGCGTAGGTCCCGCCGTGGTACTGGATGGAGAGCGGAGTCGTCGGGAACGAGTTGAGCGCCGTCGACACGGTGTCGGAGCGCACTCCGGCGAAGTACTGGCTCGACGGGCCGAAGCAGCCGTCGGAGCCGCCGCGCGCGGCCGAGACGTCGACCGAGAACGTGCGCGCGAGGGTCGCGACCGACCCCCCAGCCTTCTGGGCGACTAGGAAGGCGCTGACTCGAGCGGGCGCGACGACCGCGACGCTCACACAGATGGTCTGGTAGGACGACAGGTGCGACTGGTAGTACGCCCGCAGCGACGCGTTGTTGATGGCAATGGTGGAGTTGAGCTGGCTGAGCAGGTAGACCGAGGCGGCCTGGGCCTCGACCTCGGCGGAGCGCATCTCGGCCGGCATGGCGTCGAGAGCCTGGGCCGAGGTGCCCGGGCAGCGGTACTGACGGCGCAGCGCCGCCTGGGTCATCTCGGTCTCGAGCGAGGTGCGCGCCAGGGCCAGTGACGCGCCACTCGGGTGGAAGGGGAAGTGGCGGCGCACGTACTGGTCGATCGCGAGGCCCTCGACGCGCAGGTTCGTCCAGGCCGAGGCGCCCGAGGCCGAGATGGAAGCCCCGCCGGCCCCCGGCGCGAAACTCACGGGATTGAGCGCGGCGAGGTGGCACTGGACGTTGGTGTCGGTGGCGATGACGCCCAGCTCGGCGCGCATCGTCGAGGGCGAGACGGTGGCGCCACTGACCGCGAGGCCCGAGGAGTGGTTGCTGGCCCCGAACAGCGTGGCCCCGAGCAGAGCGATGACGAACAGGGCTACGAGGCGACGCACCTCACAATGCTACCTAGTTACGCGTCGGCGTCCGCCGGCACCGAGACCAGTTCGGCCAGCAGTTCGGTCAGTCTCTCGGGCGTCGCCTCGGACGGAGAGACCTCGAGTCGCAACTCCTTCGAGCCCTCGTCGAAGGCTCGCGAACCGTGCCGTCGGCGCAGTCGCAACTGCTGGCTGAGCGAGAGTTCGAGCGGCCCGATCCGCACCACCGGCTTGGACCTGATTCCCACTCTCGCCGGCATCACCACGACCGACCGCACCCCGAGGTCGAGGCACGCGAGGCGCAGTTCGGCGAGCTCCAGCAGCCCGAGCGCCGGCGCGGGCAGCGCGCCATAGCGGTCGCTCCACTCGTCGCGCAAGTCGGCGAGCTCGGCGCCCGAGGTGACGTCGGCGAGGCGACGGTAGGCCTCGAGACGCGCGTCGTCGGCCGTGACGTAGTCCTTGGGCAGGTGCGCCTCGCCGGGCACGTCGAGGTTGACCTGGACAACTTCGGGCACGACGAAGCCCTTCGCGTCAGCGACCGCCTCGGCGACCAGCTGAACGTACAGGTCGTAGCCAACGGCCGCCACCGGGCCCGACTGGTCGTGGCCGAGCAGGTTCCCCGCGCCGCGGATCTCCAAGTCGCGCATGGCAATCTTGAAGCCGCTGCCGAGCGCGGTGTTGTCGCCGATCGTGCGCAGCCGCTCGAAGGCGGTCTCGGAGAGGACCTGATCGGCCGGGTGGAAGAGGTAGGCGTAGGCGCGCTGGCCGCTGCGCCCGACCCGGCCGCGCAGCTGGTGGAGCTGTCCGAGTCCGAGCCGCTCGGCCCGGTCGACGATGAGCGTGTTCACCGAGGGTAGGTCGATGCCCGACTCGACGATGGTGGTACACACCAGCAGGTCGAACCGGCGCTCCCAGAAGTCGATCATCACCCGCTCGAGGGTCCCCTCGTCCATCTGGCCGTGAGCGACCGCAATGCGCGCATCGGGGACCAGCTGGCCGAGACGGCGCGCGACCTGGTCGATGTCCGAGACGCGGTTGTGCACGAAGAAGACCTGGCCCTCGCGAAGGAGTTCGCGGCGCACCGCCTCCACGACGGCCGGCTCGTCGTACTCCCCGACGTGGGTCAAGATCGGACGGCGATCGGCCGGCGGCGTCGTGATCATCGAGAGGTCGCGGATGCCCACGAAGGCCATCTCGAGGGTGCGTGGGATCGGACTGGCCGAGAGCGTCAGGACGTCCACGCCGATCGAGCGAGCCTTGATGGCCTCCTTGTGCGTGACGCCGAAGCGCTGCTCCTCGTCCACGATGAGCAGACCCAGATCCTTGAAGTGCACGTCCTTCGAGAGCAAGCGGTGCGTGCCGATGACGACGTCGATCTTCCCCTCCTTGAGACCGAGCAACGTCTCCTTCGACTCCTTGTCGCTCTGGAAGCGCGAGAGGGCGCGCACCCGCACGGGGTAGGTGCCCAGGCGCGCCTCGAAGGTGCGAAAATGCTGCTGCGCGAGCACAGTCGTGGGGCACAAGAGCGCCACCTGCTTGCCCGCCATCGCGGCGCGAAACGCGGCGCGCACGGCGACCTCGGTCTTGCCGAAGCCCACGTCGCCGCAGACCAGGCGGTCCATGGGGCGCTCGCCGTCCAGGTCTCCATTCACCGCGTCGATGGCCTTCGCTTGATCGGGCGTCTCGTCGAAGGGGAACGTGGCCTCGAAGGCGCGGTACTCGTCATCGATGGGCGGGAGCGCGGGGCGATGCTGGGCCTGGCGCTCGGCATAGAGACGGAGCAGCTCATCGGCCATCTGACGCACGGCCTTCTTGGCGCGCGCCTTCGTCCTCGCAAAAGTGCTCCCGCCGAGGCGGTCGATCTTCGGCGCCGAGCTCTCGCCCGCGGCGTACTTCTGGATCTGATTGAGCCTGTAGACCGGCAGATAGAGCTTGCCGCCGTCGTATTCGACGACGAG
>JAYVZV010000103.1:0-9919 GCA_043782995.1 Acidimicrobiales bacterium
GATTCGCTCGGTCGGCAACAACACGACCCCCAGCGGGAACAGGCCGATCTCGTCCACGGCGAAAGACTACGCCGAGACGGATTTGGACAGCACATGCGAAGCTGGACCGACAAGTGTGCGGCGTTGGCCGGCTCGCCGCTACGGTTTGCCCCTTGGCTGAATACGTCTATTCCATGTATCGGGTCGACAAGTTCTACGGCCCGGATCGACAGGTGCTCGCGGGCATCTCGCTGTCGTTCCTGCCGGGGGCGAAGATCGGCGTCCTCGGCCCCAACGGGGCCGGCAAGTCGACACTCCTGCGGATCATGGCCGGACTCGAGGAGCCGTCGAGCGGCTCGGCAGACCTTGCTCCTGGTGCATCAGTTGGCTTCCTCCAGCAGGAGCCACCGCTCGACGAGACCAAGGACGTGCGCAGCAACGTCGAGGACGGGGTGCGGCCGCTCCGCGACCTGCTCGACCGCTTCAACGCGATTTCCGCAGCCTTCGCCGAGCCCGACGCCGACTTCGACGCGCTGCTCGCCGAGCAAGGAACGGTGCAAGAGCAGATCGACCGGCACGACATCTGGTCGCTCGACGCGACCCTCGACCGCGCGATGGACGCGCTCCGCCTGCCCGAGGGCGACCGCGATGTCACGTCGCTCTCCGGCGGCGAGCGACGGCGTGTCGCGCTATGCCGCCTACTGCTCTCGTCCCCCGATTTGCTGCTCCTCGACGAGCCGACGAACCACCTCGACGCCGAGTCGGTCGCGTGGCTCGAGCGCACGCTCGTCGACTACGCCGGCACCGTCGTCGCCATTACCCACGACCGCTACTTCCTCGACAACGCGGCCTCGTGGATTCTCGAACTCGACCGCGGCCGGGGCATCCCGTGGGAGGGGAACTACTCGTCGTGGCTGGAGCAGAAGCAGGCCCGCCTCGCCCTGGAGGAGAAGTCCGACAAGGCCCGCCAGGCCTCGCTGGAACGTGAGCTCGAGTGGATCCGCATGTCGCCCCGAGCGCGCCAGAGCAAAGGAAAGGCCCGACTCAGTGCCTTCCACGAACTGGTCGCGGAGTCCGAGTCGGCCGACCGCCGGGCCGAGCGGCTCGAGATCGCGATCCCGCCCGGACCGCGCCTCGGCGACGTCGTCGTCAACGCCACGGGCATCGTCAAGGGCTACGACGACCGCCTGCTCGTCGAGGATCTGTCGTTCTTACTGCCCCCGGGGGGAATCGTCGGCGTCATCGGCCCCAACGGTGCCGGCAAGACGACCCTCTTTCGGATGTTGATCGGCGACGAGAAGCCCGACGGGGGCACCATCGAGATTGGCGCGACGGTCTCGTTCGCCTACGTCGACCAGTCCCGCGACAACCTTGATGCCGGCGCCACCGTTTACGACGAGGTCAGCGGGGGACTCGAGCAGATGGTGGTCGGCAACCGCGAGATCCACGCCCGGGCCTACGTGGCGAGCTTCGGCTTCAAGGGTAGCGACCAACAGAAGAAGGTCGGCGAGCTCTCCGGCGGGGAGCGCAACCGCGTCCAGCTGGCCAAGGTGCTGCGCGGCGGGGGTAACGTACTGTTGCTCGACGAACCCACCAACGACCTCGACGTCGACACCCTGCGTGCCCTCGAGGACGCGCTGCTGACCTTCCCCGGCTGCGCCGTCGTGATCAGCCACGATCGCTGGTTCCTCGACCGCATCTCGACACACGTGCTCGCCTTCGAGGGCGACGCCGTGGTGCGGTGGTTCGAGGGCAACTTCTCGGACTACGAGGCCGAGCGTCACAAGCGCCTCGGCACCGACGCCGATCAGCCCCATCGCCTGAAGTACAAGCCGATCACCCGCGCCTAGTCCATCGCGTAATTTGGTTCCTGGCGCGAATCGTGCCGGGCTCGAAGGGAAGAGAGGTCTAGTTGATCACCCGCGATGAGTGCGAGGGGCTTGACGTCCGCGACGAATTGGCAGCGATTCGAAGGGAGTTCACGCTCGACGATCACGAGATCTACCTCGACGGGAACTCGCTCGGGCCGGTCTCCACGGCAGTTCGCACTCGCGTCATTGCGGTCCTCGACGACGAGTGGGGACGGGGACTCGTGCGAAGTTGGAACGACGCCGGCTGGATGGCGGCGCCGACGAGGCTCGGCGACCGGATCGCGCCCCTGATCGGGGCAGGCCCCGGTGAAGTGGTCGTGGCCGACACCCTCACCATCCTGCTCGCCAAGCTCGTGGGCGCGGCCCTGGCCCAGCGGCCGGACCGCCACGTCGTGCTGACCGACCGAGCGAACTTCCACTCGGACATCTACGTCATCCGGGCGGTGTGCGCCCACGCGGGGCGGCCGATCACCGTCAAGACCATCGACCGCCACAAGCTCGAAGAGGAACTCAGTGACGACGTCGCCCTCGTCGAGTTGACCCAGGTCGATTACCGCACTGGCGAGTCACTCGACCTGAAGGGGATCACCGCCCAGGTGCACGCGGTCGGTGCCCTGATGCTCTGGGACCTCGCGCACTCCGCCGGAGCGCTGCCGCTCGACGTGACCGACGCCGACGTCGACTTCGCCGCTGGCTGCACCTACAAGTATCTCAATAGCGGCCCGGGCGGACCGGGGTTCGCGTACATCCGCGAGTCCTGGCAGGGGGTTCTCGAGAACCCGATCCCGGGCTGGCTCGGGCACGCCCGCCCGTTTGACTTCGAGCCGGACTACGAGCCGGCCCCGGGAGTGCAGTCCTTCGTCACCTCGTCACCGCCGATGATCGCCCTCGCCGCTCTCGACGGCGCGCTCGACGTGTGGGATCACGTCACGATTGACCAGGTGCGAGCGAAGAGTCTCGCCTTGACCGACCTGTTCATCCAATTGGTGCAAGAGCGGATGCCGGGAGTCTTCGAGCTAGTGACCCCGCTCGAGCACCGGCGGCGCGGCAGCCAGGTGTCGCTGCGCCACGACGAGGGGTACGGCATCATCCAGGCTCTGATCGAACGCGGGGTCGTCGGAGACTTCCGGGCGCCCGACATCTGCCGCTTCGGCTTCGCACCGCTGTACCTCCGCTTCGTGGACGTCTATGACGCGGTTGAGTGCGTGGCTGACGTCATGGCGAGCGGTTCGTTCCGCGAAGTCAAGTTCGCGGTGCGCAATCCCGTGACCTGAGCTACTGAGAGACAATCACCGTCCGCTGGCCGCCGAGGGCGACGCAGTCTTCGGCCTCGCGCCATTGAATCCGGGACTGAGTCGCGGATATTGATCGCCCTCCCTCGCAGTTCGGCGAAGTGGTCGGTCTAGAGGACCTGCGTGTAACGAGCGACGACCACGTAGTCGACCTCGTGTCGTTGAGAGCGCTCGGGTCACTGACGCGCAAGAGGACTTCCTCTCGGACGTCACGGAAATGAGGTGGCAGGGGAGGCCCGAGCGCCTGCCTCACCGTTGCGTAAACAGGTGCGGGAAGACCGCCGCGTCGAGCTCTAGGACTTGTAGGAGTAGAAGCCCTGGCCCGACTTGCGGCCGAGCAGGCCGGCTTGGGTCATTCGCGACAGCAAGGGGGGAGGCGCGAGGTGGGACTCCTTGAACTCCTCGTAGAGCGACTCGGCGACCGCCAGGGTCGTGTCGAGTCCAATCAGGTCGGTCAGCGCCAACGGCCCGAGAGGGTGGGCGCAACCGAGAACCATTCCGGTGTCGATGTCCTCGGCGCTCGCGAAGCCCGTCTCAAGCATCCGGATCGCGGAGAGGAGGTAGGGGATCAAGAGGGCGTTCACGACGAAGCCGGCCCGGTCCTTCGATGTGATGACCTGCTTTCCGAGTGACTCGCTCGCGTAGGCGTGGACCCGCGCCGTCGTGTCGGAGCTGGTCAGCAGCGAGGAGATCACCTCGACTAGGCGAAGCACCGGCACCGGGTTGAAGAAGTGCATGCCGATGACCTGCTCGGGACGCTTTGTGGCCATGGCCAGCTTGATGATCGGGATCGACGAGGTGTTGGTGGCGAGGATGGCGTGAGGGTCGAGCACGACGGCGTCGAGCGTCTCGAATACGGCGACCTTGGTGGCCTCGTCCTCGGCGACGGCCTCGATGACTAGCTCGCGGTCCGCGAGCGTCGCGAAGTCCTCGCTGAAGGTCAGGTTGCCGCGGGCCCGATTGGCCTCGTCCTCGGGGAGCTTGCCGGAGGCGACGGCTCGCGAGAGGGATTTCTCGATGCGCGAGAGCCCCATGGCGACCGCTTCGGCGTCGCGCTCGACGACGATGACGTCGGCGCCGGCGCGCGCGGCGATCTCGGCGATGCCCGAGCCCATCAGGCCACATCCCACTACGCCTATGCGTTCCATCAGGTCCTCCTCGTTCGACGATTCGTCGATCGTCCGACGGCAAAGTCTACGCTCGGGTCTAGGGCACCGTTCGGGCCGAGGCGGAGACGAAAGGCACCATCTGGCCCCGGCCGCCGTCACGCGGGTGGCTACGATTGGGCCCGAACGCGCCGTCCGGCGCCTCAGTTCGAACAAGGAGCCGACTTGTCCATCGACACGGTCAACGTCATCGTCGAGATCCCCCGCGACAGCCGCAACAAGTACGAGTACGACCACGAAAACCACACGATCATGCTCGACCGCCACCTCGTTGTCTCGATGGGCTACCCCGCCGAGTACGGCTTCATCCCCGACACCCTCGGCGGCGACGGGGATCCGCTGGACGCCCTCGTGTTGACCGAGTTTCCGACGTTCCCGGGATGCCTCATCAAGTCAAGGATCCTGGGGATGTGCATCATGACCGACGAGAAGGGCGAGGACGCCAAGTTGATCACCGTGCCCGACTACGACCCCCGGTGGAAGTCGGCGACGGACATCGGCGACGTGCCTCAGCGCGACCTTGACCGGATTCGCCACTTCTTCACCGTCTACAAGGACCTTGACGAGGGCAAATGGGTGACGGTCGAGAACTACGTGGGAAGGTCCGAGGCTCTAGTTGAGTTGGAGAGCTCGCGCGCGCGATTCAAGGGTTGATCCTTCTGGCCGACCGGGTCCACTTACGCCCTAGTGGCGCGACGTCGCCCTTCGCTGGATCGAGAGGTCACTGACCTCGGCGCGGATGGCCGCGTTGGCGAGCACGTGCAGGGCTTGGAGCCAGTCGTCCTCGTCGATCGACAGCGCGTGCTCGCCCTCGAGGGCGATCTGGCCGAAGAACAGCGCGTACCAGATTCGCGCGAAGGCGATGCCGCTCATGCCGTCGGCCAGCAGGTTCTTGTCCACCAGGGGCTGGACACAACTCAGTATGAGCGTGCTCGTCTCGCGCTTCGCGTCGGCGATACCGGCGAGGGCCGCAGGGTTGTGTTGGGCGAAGGACATTCCCTCGATGCGGTGGTTTCGGGCTTCGGTCCTCTCGGGGGTCTGGGCGTCGGCGATGATGGTCTTCAACGCAGCGCGAAGGTCCTCGGTCGTCTCGACGTCGCGCAACGGTTTGGTGAAGATTTCGGCCGTACCGACGAGGATCTGGCGATACTGGTGAACCATCGTCGAAGCGATCAGGTCCTCGCGATCGTCGAAGTAGCTGTAGAGCAGGGCGACGGAGACCTCGGCTTCGGAGGCGACACGCTTCACGCGGAACTGCGTCATGCCGTTGCGCTCGATCTCGAGCGCCGCGGCGTCAAGAATCTTGTCGCGCGTCTTCACGACCGAAGACTATCCGTGCGCCGACGACGGGGACCTAGAACTCGCTGGCCCAGTCGCGGGTATTGAGGACCTCGGCCATCCGGTGCAGGAATCGTGCCGCGTAGGCGCCGTCGATCGCGCGGTGGTCGAAGGTGAGGGCCAGGTTGCCCACCGAGTGAATGGCGACGGACTCCCCTCCGTTCTCGTCGGTGACGACCACCGGCCTGCGAGTGATGCCGTCGGTCGAGATGATCGCGACTTGGGGCTGATTGATGATTGCGCCCGTCAACAGGGTGCCGAAGGGCCCCGGATTCGTGATGGTGATCGTCCCGCCCGCCATGTCGTCGACGGTGAGCTTCTTGGTTCGAGCGGCCGTCGAGAGATCACGGATGCGTCGCGCGAGTGCGCGAAGGTCGTAGCCATCGGCGTGACGGATGACCGGCACCACCAGTCCATCGCCGTCGAGGTCGACGGCGATGCCGAGGTTCCGGTCGTGGTGAACGATCAGCTCGTCGTCACCGATCGAGGCGTTGAGGTGTGGGAACTCCCGAAGCGCTTCGAGCGCGGCGAGGGCGTTGAAGGGCAGGTAGGTGAGGCTGAATCCCTCACTCTCCTTGAACGCCGGTCCGAATCGCCGACGGACGATGTCGACGCGCTCGTAGTCGACCTCCTTCACCATCAGGGTGTGGGCGGAGGTGGCCTTAGACCGGACCATGTGTTCGGCGGTGAGACGACGGATCTTCGTAAAGGGAATGACCTCGTCGCCGGTCGCTGACTCGACGAAGGGCCTTGTACTCGAGGCAATCGCCGCCTCGACGTCGCCTCGAGTGAGGCGACCACCCGGTCCGGTTCGTGAGATAGTCAACGGATCGAGACGGTGTTCGCTCAGCAGTCGGCGCACGACGGGCGAGAGGGGGGAGCTGCCGGTCGCGCCGGGGGCGGTGATCGCGGCGACGGCGGCGAGGACGTCGTCTCGGGTGACGCGTCCCGCAGGACCGGTGCCGACCAACCGAGCTGCGTCGAGGTCGTGCTCGGCGAGCAGACGGCGCACGACGGGCGAGAGCTTCTCGTCGCGGGTCCGTTCTTGGCGTGCAACGGGTGCGCCCGTTGGAGCCGAGGGCGTCGGGCCGCTCGCGACGACGCGGGGTGCGGACTGCTCGAAGGGATCACCCGGGGCGCCAATAACGGCGAGTCGCGTCCCGACGTCGACGGTGGCGCCCTCGTCGACGAAGATGGCGGTCAGCACACCGTCCGCCGGTGCCGGAATTTCGGTGTCGACCTTGTCGGTCGAGACCTCGAAGAGGGGTTCACCCCGAGTGATCACGTCTCCCACGTGCTTCAACCACTTCGTGACCGTGCCGTCCGCGACGGTTTCGCCCAACTGGGGCATTGTGACGTCAACCATGATCGCGGGACTCCGATTTCAAAATGGTCAAGAGGCCCGACATTACTGGGCAACGACCGAGAGGCGGTCGGCCATCCAGTCCGCGCTGAGGGGACGATGGCGGTAGACGACGTTGGCACAGCCGTGGTTGCCCTCGTCGAGTAGCACGACCGACGCATCGCCGATCGCCTCTTCGGCGAGTCGCACCCCGTCGCTCCAGGGAAACAGTCGGTCCTTCTTACCCATGATGACGAGCAATGGCGCGGTGATCTTTGACGCGTGTCCCTCGAGGGTCATGTCCCAGGCCCGCCGCTCGGCCTCCTCGGGGGATGCGCAGAACGACCGGGCTTCGAAGGCTCGACGGGTCAGGGGATTGAGGCCGTGCCACGACGCGCCGAGGTTATAGGGCCCGGCGAGGGCGACCGTGGCTCGAATCGGCAGGTCGGAGCTGGCGAGCCGCGCGGCGTAGAAGCCACCGAGACTGACCCCCCAGACGCCGACGCGCGTCGCGTCAACCTCGGGCATCTGGGCCAGTCGGGCGAGGACCGCTTCGCCGACTACGTCCCAGTCGGGTCGAATCGGCAACGTCCACTCGGCTTCACCCTGGCCCGGCCCGTCGAGGGCGAACGTGGCCATACCCCGCTCGAGGAAGGCCCGCTCGACCTCGCGCAGTTCGTCCTTGGTCGAGTCGAGTCCCGGTATCAGCAGCACGGTCGCGTGCGGGCCGAGGGCCGGCGGGGGTCGAAATAACCCCACCAGTGTCGATCCCTCAAAGGGGATCTCCACGCGTTGGCCGGGGGGCGAGAAGAGCGGGGTCGCCAGGTCGAGGGACTGCACGGCCCGCGCGTGGGCTGCTTTGGCCTGATCAGGGTCGTGAACAAAGAGGAATTTGCCGAAGTGGAAGTACGTCGCCGCGCGAGCGTAGGCCTCGCCGGCGCTGAGGTGGCGTCCGTCGGCCAAAGCCTCGTCGCCGAGTTCGACGTGCACTTCGGCCCCCGCGCACCACGCCGCACACCACTCGTCCCAACTCTCAAGACTTCGCGTGATTCGCGCGTAGTCGTTCGCGTCTACGCCATTCACGGTGAATCGGGGCTCCCAGTTGGCGATGGCCGCTTCGAGCAGGACGTCGGTCATGTTCCTCCTCGCACGACAGTCGTGAAGGCGATGGTAACGGAGGATCACTCGTTGTCGATAGGGCGATCGCCTAAAAACGTTTAAGGGACGAACTGAACTCTTTTCATGGAAAATGAGGCTTTTTGCACACATCTGCGCTTGACGGTTCACGGCCCTGTCGTTAGGGTTACGAAATCGCTCACCGAGCGATCACCTTGGAATCGCAAGTATTTGGGGGTCTTTCAAGGTTCAACAACCGCAGGGGGGAAACATGAACAGAAACGGGAAACTCTTCCGCACGCTTGCTGTGAGTTCGCTTGCAGTCTCATCAGTAGTGACGATGGTGACCACGAGTGGCGCCACATCGAGCGTGCTCGCCAAGGGCGCGCCCATCAACATCGGCATCTCGCTCTCACTGACCGGCGACTTTTCGGCTGACGGCATTGCCTTCCAGCAGGGCTACCGGCTCTGGGCGGCTGACGTCAACCGGGCCGGCGGGCTCCTCGGGCACAAAGTCGTGCTCACGTTCGTCTCGGACGCCTCCAAGGCGGACCAGGTGCAGACCAACATCCAGAATCTGATCTCGGTCAAGCACGTCAATCTGGTCTTCGGGCCGTTCTCCTCGCTGCTGACCATCCCGGCGGCCAAGGCCGCCTCACGCTTCGGCTACGCCATGATCGAGGGCGCCGGTGGCGCCCCGTCGGTCTTCAGCGCCGGGCTGACCAACGTCTTTGACGTGACGCTGCCCGTGGCCAACGCCCTGGTGCCGTTCGCCACCTGGATCTCGTCGTTGCCCAAGGGCCAGCGACCGAAGACCGCGGCGTACGTGACGTCGAACGACCCGTTCACCCAGCCCCAGCTGCCGGTCGCCCAGGCCATTATGCAGAAGGCCGGCATCAAGACGGTCTACAACAAGGTCTTCCCCGCCGAAGTGACCGACTTCACCCCCATCGCCGACGCGGTCGCGGCGGCGAAGGCCCAGGTCGTGGTCCTCGGTTCGGTCGACGTCCCGACGGTGTCCTCGTTCATGCAGGCGTTCGAGCAGTCGGGCTACAACCCCAAAGCGATGATTGCTACCGCCGGTCCGGACCAGGGCGCGGCGTTCTTAAAGGCCGTGGGCAAGGCCAACGCGGACGGCGTGATGGTGCCGAACTCGTGGTACGGCGGCTCGTCGTTGCCGGCCTCCCAGAAGATGGTCGCCGAGTACATCAAGAAGTATGGAGGCAACGCCGCGGGCGTCAACGCCGACATCGCCGAGGCCTACTCCGTGGGCCAGATCGCCGCGCAGGCGATTGTCGCGACCGGTGGTGTGGACAACGCCAAGATCATCAAGTACCTGCACTCGGGTGTCATGATGAAGACCGTCCAGGGCAACGCCTTGTTCAACAAGGCGGGCCAGAACTTCCAGATGCTGTCCTACACCTTCCAGTGGCAAGGTACGGCGGGGTCGAAGTTCGTCCAGATCAATCCGGTTTCTGACCCCAAGTCGGTCAAGGCGGTATACCCGAAGCCGGCCTGGGGCAAATAGCCCTTGAACGGGATCGCTCTGCTCAACGCAGCCAAGGATGGGATTCTGACCGGTTCGGTCTACGCCCTCATGGCCACGGGACTGACCCTGATCTTTGGGGTCATGGACATCATCAACGTGGCTCAAGGGATTCTCGTAATCCTCGGCGCCTACTTGAGCTACGCCCTCTCGGTCCACCTGGGCATCGACCTCTTCGTCGGCCTCTTGATCACGATCCCCACGCTGTTCGTCGTGGGGATCGTGATTGAGCGGGTCTTCATGGCTCGATTGAAGGGCCCCGAGAAGAC
>JAYVZV010000104.1:0-3288 GCA_043782995.1 Acidimicrobiales bacterium
CCGGACTGCATCGGCGCCTGCACGAATGAGGGAACCAAAGCGCTCGGCGGTGGCCACACCACCCGCTGCGACCACCGGCACGGTCACCGCGGCCAGGACTTTGGGCAGTAGTTCATCCAACGATTGCTTACCTCGAATATGACCTCCGGCTTCGCTGCCCTGGGCGACAACGAAATCGCACCCGGCAGCCTCAGCGGCGACGGCTTCTTCCATCGACCCGACCTGCCATCCGACGAGTGCACTCACGGCGTGGGCAGCGTCGACGACGTCGCGGCGTGGATTTGCATAGAAGAATTCCACCAAGCCCGTCCGTCCTCCGACCTCTCGAACGTGTTCGAGCGATGGGTTGAACGGCATGAGGAAATTGACTCCGCACGTTCCCAAAGCCGGTGCGACACCGTCCGGCACCATCCCGCAGCCTCCAGCACCGACGACAGCCGCCGCCAGCTCGGTGGTACCCACCCCTCCCATTCCGGCCAGTTGAAGTGGAAGCTGGCAGCCGACCAGTTCTGTGAATCTCGTCATTGTCGCGCCATCCTTCCGGCATAGAAATCATGGGGCCAGTCAGTCCAAAGTACGCCAATAACGGTGCGGGGATGCCCGCTCCACGGTGTTGAAACTGCCTCAAGTTGACGACTCGGAGGGCAAGTTGACGTGAGAGTCAGCATTCATCAACTCACCGCATACCTTCGATACCAAAGGAGGGTGCGCAACTTCTCGGCAAAAGTGTCCTCATCTGGTATTCGAACGTCGCCTTCTAGATGCTCGGCGAGATCGCTGAGCACGCCAGCGGACGCTCGTACTCGGCGCTACTGCGCCGCGAGGTCCTACGTCCACTGGCTCTCGAGACACTTACCCCGACCTTGTGCCCGCCGCTCGACCGAACCTCGCCACCAGCTACCAACTTGGGCGCCCGAACGAGCCGATCGTCACGGCAGAGCAATTCGCCGCCCGCGCGGTGACGCCGGCCGCCGGACTGGTCTCGACCGTGCCGAACCTCCATGAGTATCTAGCGGCCCACTTCCCCGGCGACCGGCACCTGCTCAGTGAGTACTCCAAGCGCGAAATGCAGCGAACCCAGTGGCTCCGAGACGAGGAGCCCCATTTCGGTCACGGCTGGATGTCGTGGCACGTAGACGGCACAATGATCCTGGGCCACAGCGGCGGCTATCCCGGCTTCGTGACCAAGATTGGCTTTGCACCGATTGAGAAGATAGCCGGCGCCGTCCACACCAACGCGAACTCATCGCTCGCCGCCGAGTCGCTCAACCTGCTCTTCCACTTGGCCGCCCAGGTCAAACGGCGCTGGGCCGACGCCGAGGCGTCAACCAAGTGGCACTCGCGCGGAACGCTCGCTCCGTTCGTCGGATGCTACCGAATGTGCGGAGACGACCTGCTGGTGGCGCGCATCAACGGCTCCCTCTTCCTCGTCGATCTGAAGGAACCATCACCGCTCTCCGTGGCGGCGCGACTGGTGCCCCAAGGGCCGCAACGATTCCTCGTCGCCGAAGGCGATGACTTTGGACACTACGGCGAAACCATCACCTTCGGTGCGGACCGCCAGGGGCAGGTGGCAACACTCAAGTACGGGCCCGCGCTTCTCACCAAAGAACCCTTGTAGTCGTGCGCGAAGGGTAAACCGGGCCACTTCGGTCCCAGGGCACTCCCCGGCCTCGCGAATCAACCGGGCCCGGCACACTCGCGACGACGACGAACGGTCAGCCCGGTGCTGAATACTCCGGCAAGACCATCGACCGACGGTCCCGCGTCAGCTCCCCCATTAGTTTTGCGGCGACGGCCTCAAATCTCGCGACGTCGCCGTAAGAACGGGCCACGAGCATCGCGCCCTGCAAGCCGGAGAGCACCAACCGTGCCTCATCACTGGCGAGACCATCGAACCCGAGAGTCCCGTCCCGTCGCCCCTGTTCCAAAACGCCAGCCAGCCAGCGCTCGTTGAAGTTGAAGTACTCGTTGATGGCGTCACGCATGGCAGCGTCGAGTGTCTCGTTCTCGGCGGCGAGTATGCCGCAGAGGCACATTCGCTCGTCTCGAAGGACCTCCAGGTAGAGATTCTCGTAGCCGATGATCTTGTCCGGTGCCTCGGTGAGGCTGGTGTCGAGGCTCGTCAGCGCCCGAGCGAACCGGTCGGCGTAACGCACTATCAGGGCGACTCCCAGCGTTGCCTTGCCGGAGAAGTGATAGTGGAGCGAGGCAGTGGAAATCTGAAGTTCACCGGCGATGTCTGCGTAGCTGAAGCCGTTGAATCCCCTCGTTTGCACGAGCCGCTGCGCCACGTCCAGAATCCGCGTCGCGGTATCGGCGTCTTGGGGCTGGCGTTGCTTGACCATGTCGCTCTTCCGCTTGACACTTATCTACTAGTAGGTTAGTTTAGCCGACGTGGCCGTCAGTTCGACGCCACGACCATAGCGGGGGAAAAATGCAAAGCACTGAGCATCGAAGTTTCAACTCTCCGGACGAGACGCGGGAGTTCCCGAACGGTCGAGCCGAGATCCTCAACGTCGGAGAGGTTGAAGTAGGCCGATTGGTCTTCGAGCCCGGTTGGCGCTGGTCGAACGACTTGAAGCCAATCGTCAACACCGACAGCTGTGAGGCCCCCCACTTCCAGTACCACGTCAGCGGGCACCTGGCCATCTTGATGGACGACGGCACGGAGTTCGTGGCCGGCCCCGGTGACGTGACGTCGCTGCCGAGTGGTCACGACGCGTGGGTGGTCGGCGACGAGCCCGCCGTGACCGTCGACTGGTTCGGTGCCAGCCACTACGCACAGCGCCCGAGCCAGTGACCGATCCACTGGAGGTCGTCAACCTCTTCGGCGCGGCGTGGTCCGACCACGACTTGGACGCGGCCATGGCGCTGACTACCGAGGACTGCGTCTTTGACAACACTGATCCCGCGCCCGACGGGACAAGGTACGTCGGGCGCGAGTCAGTACGTCGGGCGTGGCAGCCGATCTTCGACGACCTGAACGCTCACTTCGACGCGGAGGAGGCCTTCGCCGCGGGTGACCGAGTCGTGCAGCTGTGGCGCTACACGTGGTCGACCGGCCACGTGCGCGGCGTGGACGTCTTTCGGGTCCGTGATGGCCAGGTGTCCGAGAAGCTTTCCTACGTGAAGGGTTGACCGGGCTCGTTGAAGCGGCGCCGGGCCGCCGACAGTGTTCCCACGAAGGGAATTGCGCTGCGCTATGTGGTTGGCGCCGTCCCGCGGGAGTCTTGAGGTTCCACTGAACATCTGGCAATCCCGTGGCAACTCCGCTCGCGCCGTAGT
>JAYVZV010000105.1:0-3221 GCA_043782995.1 Acidimicrobiales bacterium
GGGGGCAATCGCGATGCCGAGGGGACCGTTGAGTCGGCCCGCTCCAGCGACCACGGCGATCCGGTGAGTCACGGGATTAATCGCGGTGACCGTATTGACGGCGAGGCTGGTCACGTAGACCGTGCCGGGCGTCGGCCCCGACGTCGTCGAGGAGGCCGGACCGGCCGGTACGAGGACCAGGACCACTAACGGCGCGACCACGCTGAGCGCGAGCATGACGAGACGGACCGCGGCACACGAGAGTCGACGATGCAGCAGTCCCCCCTCCCCGTCCATGGCGTCGGCTAACCGGCCTTAAGCGTTGCGATAACTCGTCGGTTCGCGGCCCGGCCCTTGGCGGTCGCGTTGGAGGCGGTGACGATCAGCGGTCCGCCCACCACTATGGTGATCGTGACTTTTGAATCACCCAGCGCGGAGAGGTCGGCTACCAGCAGCGCCTCGACGACCGACGCCCGGCTCTGATTGAGCGTCTGGTTGAACACGGGCGAGAACACGTTGTCGGTGTAGCCCGCGAGGTCAACTGACTTGTAGCGTCGACTCTTCACGACGCGGGCCAGGTCCGCGACCTGCTTCACCAGCTTCTTGCTGAGCGAATACGAGCCCTCGGCGAACGGACCGACGCTGATCGAGATGGTCGCCGGCGGCGGACTCGACTTAATGTGGACCGGTGGGATCGGCGGAAGCGTCGTAGTGGTGGTGGTGGTCGTGGTCTTGATCGTCGTGGTGGTGGTCGTGGTCGTCGAGGTGGTCGTGGTGGGTGGCGGCACGTGGACGGGGGTCGGGGCGATCAGAGTGATGGTCGCGCTAGCCGAGGTGGCAGCGCTGTAGGAGGAATCGGCCGCGATCGAGGCCGTCACGCGGCAGGTGCCGGGACTCGACGAGTTCAACTTGTCGCCTCCGCTGACTGAGCAGCCGCTGGCCGTGCCGCCGCCAACTACGGCGAAGGTGACGTTGCCGGCGCCGGAGTAGCCCGTTGCTTTAAGGGTGATCGTCGCGCCGAAGGGGCCCGAGAGTGAGGAGGCGTCGATCTTCTGTCCTTTGCGGGCCAGCGTGATGCTGGCCGGGGACGAGGTCGCCGCGTTGTAGTACGGGTCGGCGGCGATGGTGGCCGTCACGAGGCAGGTGCCCGCACTGGTCGAGGTCAGTTGGCCCGAGCCGTTGACCGCGCAGCCGCTCGCCGTGCCTCCACCGACGAGCGCGAAGCTGACGGCCCCGGTGCCCGAATAGCCGCTCGCCGCGAGGGTGACGGGGGTACTGACCGTGCCCGACAGCGAGGTCGCCGAGATGGACTGGTTGGACTTCTTGACCGTGAGGGTCAAGGTGCCCGTGGCGGCGCCGTCGTCAGCGCCGTTCGCTTCACGCCCCCCGGAGTTGCCCCCGTTCGAACTGTCGTCGCTGTCGCCCGCACCGAGTACCCCCGTAACCGAGAGGGTGCACGAGCCGGTGCTGGAGTAGGCGAAGCCCGCACCCGACGAACTCATCGAACAGTGTGCGGAGTTGGCCCCCGCGATGGTGAAGTTGAACGTGTCACCCACCACGTTGTCGCGGACGCCCGGTAGGGAGTACGGGACCGGGTAGGTGACGCTGTCGGCGTAGGCACCGTTGGCGCCCGTGGCCGGCGGAGCGAAGGTGACGTAGCCCGCGGAGCTCTCCGTAGTCGATTCGGCCGATCCCGACGAGACGGCGACGACGGTGACCGGCGCCATCAGGACTATTGCGGCAACACCCCATCGGAGCAGTCGCGTCGACGCCGTGGGCCCGACCCCCGAGCGGTCGTGGGCCGTTCGCCATCTCGACGTCAACGTCGCTACCGGCCCCTTCGTCCAACGCCGTTGCATGTTCGCGCCTCACTTGGCGAAATGTACCCACCTCGCCGGTCTCGTTGACTAAATATCAATTTTCCGACAATATAGCAACAATTGCTTAACTACGCCTGCGAAGTCTCGCGGAAAGGAAAACCACTCCGCCGAAATGATCGGCCGGCCCTTGGTGGACGACGTAGGGGCCATTCCCCGCTGACCGAGCCGTCGCGGGCTCAAGGAGGACTTACCACTGCGCCGGCGGGCGACGACCACGGCACGGCCCCGGTTCAATTCACGATTACGGGCACTACGGTAATTGCCTGCAGTCAATCTCACGTCTGGACGACATGGCCGATCACGAACCGAACATCATCGCCACCTCGATCGTCGTGCCGGCCTTCAACGAAGAGAAACGCCTGGCGGCGGGCTTTGAGCGCCTGGAGGCGGTGCTCGCGCAGCTAGGTCCCGAGCGCACGGAGGTGATCGTCGTCGACGACGGCTCGCTCGACGCCACGATGCACACGGCCCACGCCGTCTACGGACACTTGCCCCACGCCGTCTTCGTCCAGCAGCCGACGAACCGAGGCAAGGGCGCCGCCGTGCGCCTCGGTATCACGCTGGCCCGGGGTCCGCACGTCATCGTCACCGACGCCGACATGTCAATCCGTCCCGCCCACTTCCCCAAGATCCTCGCCGCCCTCGACTCGAACCCGCTCGCGCCCGGCTCGCGGGTCCAGGAGGGCCATATCGACTACGACTCCCCCGTTCGCACTATCGCCGGCAGGCTCTTCAATCGGGTCGTGCGCCACTACACCGGCACGACGCTGCGCGATACGCAGTGCGGGTGCAAGGGCTTCCAGCTGGGCCCGGCCAGGGTGCTCGGCCTGCTCGGCTTCTACGACCGGTTCATCTACGACGCCGAGATGCTCTACCTCGCTGACCAGTTGGATCTCCGCGTCACGCCGATCCCGGTTGAGTGGGACGACATCGCCGGCTCGTCGGTGCGCATCGGGCGAGAGACCCTTCAGATGTTGCGCGACCTGCGGTCGTTCGGTCGCACCCACTACGAGAACCCGGTCGTGCGCCTGTCGCGCCTCGCCGACGTCGCCGAGGTCGCCGAGGTCGCTCGCTCCACCCGCACGGGAGGGCTCGTGCTCGCGCGCGGCGTGCTCGACACCCTCCTCGTCCTGCCGCGTGGTGGCGCGCTCGCCGGGGCGACCATGGCCCAGTCCCTGAGCGGGACTTTACGCACCGCCGGAATCGGCGATCTGCGCGGTCGGACCTTCGACGCCGTCTAGGAGTTCTGCGAAAGGCGCTGCGCGGGATGGAGACGCACGCTCGGTCGTCGCGTGAGCTAGTGACGGCCCTCGAGGGTGGAGAGGAAGCGGTTGAGCGAGTCGAGCGTCGCCTTCACGGCCG
>JAYVZV010000106.1:0-9669 GCA_043782995.1 Acidimicrobiales bacterium
GTCGATGTCGCGAGTTGGCTCGCGACATCGACCCGAATCACTAACTACACAAAGTCGTACGGCTTGGCGGCGGCCAATCGCTCGGCCACCAACTTCTCGCGCAATCGCGCCGTCCCCTCGCGGTCCGGTTCGTTGTGCTCGTCGAGCAAGACTCCGTAGATCGACTCGGCCGTTCCAATCGTCACTCGACCTTGAATGACGTCCTCGGAGACCAGGTCGGGATCACGCTCGAGCGGATCGCCGTAACCCGCTGATCCGGCCCAGCGAATGGCGTAGACGTCATCGATGGTCTGGACGATATTGATCTGCTTGGGTTGAATCGGCTGTGGTTCACCCTTCACGTCGCTGATGTCGTCGGGCAGACGACCGCCCGCCAACATCTGCTGGATGTCGGTGCCGCCCATGAAGCGGTACTGGTTCGGCGCGCCCGGGTCGCCGCCCGAGAGTCCGTGTGCCGTCGGCACCGCGCAGCCACACGCCGAGGATGCGTGCAGCACCTGGTTGGTCTTGTGCGCGACGAACGCCCATTCGCCGGCGTTGCCTCCCCGGAAGCGTCCTGCCCCGCCCGAGTCCGGCACTTCCTTTCGGTACAGGTACAAGAGGGGCAGGGTGTTCTCGACTTGCTCGACGTTGGGCATCGATCCCTTCGCGTCGAACCACAGTCCGCCGGTGTCGATGCCGTCGCGGCTCGCGAACGCGCCCAGGCCGCCACCCATGGGGTCGAGCATGAAGCCACCGAACGCGGTGCCGCGCTGGTCGATGCCCGAGCACGTCGCGCCGGGCCACTGTGACGCGCCGCCTTGGGCCATCAAGCGCGGCGCCATGACGGGACTGGTCATCATCATCTTGGCCAGTGCGGTCTGCGCTTGTCCGATAATGAGGTGCACGCCGATGGCGCCGGCGAGACTGCACGCCGCCGGGGGCGTCGCGCACGTGAAGGTACCGGGCTCGAGCTCGAACTCGACGTGCTTGACCGCACCCCCGATCGCGTACAGCGCGTCATAGAGGAAGTAGGCGTTGATCCCGGTCAAGACGCCACCGCGAAAGGCGGCGTAGGTCATGTTGATCGCGCCCGATTGCGCCGCGGTCCCCTCGTTGCGAAAGATCAGCGTGTCACCTTTCTTCTCCATCGTGAGCACCGACTTGTACGTCTGACGGTCACCGGTCTTGGCGACCTCCAGGTAGCTGACGTCGGTCCACACGCCGTCCGCGCAGGTGCGCAGTCGGTCCAGGTAGCGGACCTCGCCGTCTTCGGAGATCTTGTGCATGACCGCCTTGACGACACCCGCTCCGTAGCGACGCAAGAGATCCTGTATACGACCGCCCGCCACGTGGTTGCCGGCGATGACGGCTCGTAGGTCGAGACGCACCAATGCCGGCAGGCGCGAGCGACGCACGAAGGAGTCCTCGATGTCCTTACGGATCACCCCGCGCTCCACCAGCTTGAGCGGCGGCGTAGGAATCGGATCCTGGTAGATATCGGCGGCGTCGGGACAGAAGCTGCCCGGTGTGGAGCCGCCCACGTCGGCCAGGTGCAGCATGCTGCCAACCCAGGCGAAGATCTTGCCCTCCCAGAAGATTGGGTACATCATGGCGGTATCGGGTTGGTGCGTGGTGCCCACCCACGGGTCGTTCGCCATGAACATGTCCCCTTCGTTGATGCCCGGATTCTCGCTGCGGTTCTCCAAGGTCCACTTGACGTTGACGTCGAGCATGCCCGCGTGGAATTGCAGGTAAGGCCCGAAGTACACGAAACCGCCGTCTTCGGTGAGAATCGACGGATTGAAGTCGTGACCGAAGACCGCGATCGGCGATCCCGACACCTTGACGATCGTGTCGCCGTGCTCTTCGTTGACCGACCACAGGTTGTAACGAATCACCTCGTAGGTCACCGGATCGACGTCGTCGGCCACCTCCGTGTGCAGTTGGACGCTCGGGTGGATGGTGATGTGCTCGTCGGGGATGTACGAGTTGTTGACCCCGTCCCAAGGAATGGAATTGTTACGCATGTCAGACCGCCTTTGCTGGTGTCACGTTGATAACGATGTTGCCGTACTTGTCCACGACCGCCGACTCGCCAGGATGAATCACCACGGTGGTGAAATCCTGCTCGACGATCGTCGGACCCGTGAGTTCCTGCCCGTCGCGGAGATCGGTACCGCGATAGATCGTGGTCGCGAGGGACTGGTGGATTCCCGGCCAGTAGACGTCGCGAGAATTCTGCGCCGTGCCGGGGGCGTCACCCTTGGATTTGTGCGAGCTCAACACGGGCTTCGGTGTCAGACCGACCGCCTCGAGGCGCAGGTTGATCACCTGCACGCCGGCCTGTCGGAAGCCCGCGCCCTTGCCGTACATTCGTGCGTACTGGTTCTCGAAACTCTCGATCAACTTCTCCATGTCGTCACTCGCGAAGTCGCCAGCGCGCACCGGTACCTCCACCTGGTGCACCTGCCAGCCGTACTGCATCGCGGCGAAGCGGCGAAGTTCAATGTGCCCGTCGTCGAAGCCCTGCGCGGTCAGGTACGTGCGCGCGTCATCTTCCAGCGCGGCGTAACCCTCGTTGAGCTGGTTGGCGTCGAAGGGTTCGTACATGATCTGGCTTCGCTCGAGCACGCGTAGCACGTCGGCCGTCGCCACGCCGAGTGCCGACCACGCGCCGGCCACGTCGCCCAAGGGCACGATGACGCTCGCGATTCCCAACTCGCGCGCGATCGTTGCGGCGTGCAGCGGACCGGCACCGCCGTAGGCGAGCAAGACGAACTCGCGCGGGTCGAGGCCTCGCTGCACCGACATGCGCCGAATGAGATCAGCCATGTGGAACTCGGCGATTGTGACGATACCGGCCGCCGCCTCGTGATTGGTCATACCCAGCCGTTTCGCGACGTCGCCGACCACTCGGTGCGCCGCCTCCGCGTCCAGTGTCAGGTCGCCACCTAGAAAGTGGTCCGGGTTGACGAAGCCTAAGACCACGTTGGCATCCGTAATCGTCGCCTGCGTGCCGCCACGCCCGTAACAGGCTGGACCGGGCATGGCGCCGGCGCTCTCCGGGCCGACGCGCATGACGCCGCTCATTTCATCGAACCAGGCGATGCTGCCCCCGCCACTGCCGATGGATTGCACGTCGACGACGGGCAAGGAGTACTGGTACTGACCGATGATGCTGGACGTCGACTTCACCGTCTGACCGTCGACGATCAGTCCGACGTCGAAGGTCGTACCGCCCATGTCCGCCGTGATGATATTGGGGATGCCCATCTCGCGAGCGAGGAATCGGGCGCCCTCGAGACCACCGACCGGTCCCGATCCGACCGTCAACAGCGGGGCGTTCGCGCATTCGTCCACGGGGGCGAGGCCACCGGTGGACTGCATGATCAAAAACGGCTTGTCGTAGTTGTTCGCCGCCAGGCGGTCCGACGTGGCCTTCAGGTACCGCCGCGTGACGGGACCCACGTAGCTGTTGATCACCGCTCCGACCGTACGCTCGTACTCGCCCCACTTGGGGATGAGCGCGCTCGCACGGGTCGCGAACATGTCGGGCGCGATCTCGCCGATGATCTCGATCGTTCGTAACTCGTGTGCCATGTTCTTAAAGGACCAGAGGTACGACACGCAGATCGACTCGACGCCGTCGGCAATGAGTGAATGAACAGCGTCGCGCACCTGGCGCTCGTCCAACGACACCACCACGTCGCCGGCGAAGTCGACGCGCTCGTCCACTTGGCGTATGAGAGTGCGTGGCACGAGCGGAACGGGCTTGGACGACTCGGCGACGTTCAGCATCGTCTCAATCGGCAGGCCCGCGGTTCGACCGTTGCCGCGCATCATCAAGATCACGTCGCCGTGCCCACGCGTCGTGATCAGACCGACCTTGGCACCCTTGCGCTCGACCATGGCGTTGACCGCCACCGTCGTGCCGTGCAGAACGCGCTCCGTCCCGGCCAGGAGTTGCGCGAGACTCATCCCGGCACGATCCGCGGCCGAGGCGAGGCTATCTAAGAAACCCTGCGAGCGGTCGTCGGGCGTGGTGGGCGCCTTGCCGGGGAACAGGCGACCTTCGTCGTCAACGATGACGCAGTCGGTGAACGTACCACCAATGTCAATTCCAGCAATGTACGGCATGGGTCAGTCCTCCAGGGGTAGTTGAATGTCGTGCACCGGCTCTTCACCCTTGCGCATGATCTCGGTATCGAACAGGCGACCGCAGTTCGCGCACATGAACTCGCGATACACGATGTCGGCGTCGACGAACTTACGTGAATCATCGAAGAGGCGTCCGACGTCGGCGATGGGCCGCTCGCGATAGACGCAACTGCGCTTGTAGTTCTCGCGCGCCGAACCGAAGGCGGTGTCACAGCCCGTACAGACGAAGACGTGCGCACCGTCTCGCTTTTCAATTGACAGATTCTCTAGCACTTGCACTGAATCCAACCTTTCACTTTCGGGAGGGCGATCATTTCGTAACTTCGGCGATGGCACTCGGCGGTCGTAGGAACGTGACGTCGACGTGAAGGCGTTCGAAACGCCATCCGTCGGGAGTGCGCACGAATTGGCAGTGGTACTCACCGCCGTACTTGGGCAACCCGGCCGGCACCGGCAGACGGAGGTCACCCTCGCCACGATCGTGTCGGAAATTAAGGAAGTACGCGAGACCCTTCGCCACTTGGGAGGAGAGAACATCGACGCTCACGTTGGTGCAGTAGTGACGTGAGACGCGTCGCACCAGCGCCTCGCGCCGCGCGAAATGGGCGCGGATGGCGTCCTGGCCCTCTAACACGACGTCATCGGCCTCCCAGACACCGCTCGGCGTAAACAGGTCAGCCAGACGGCTCGCCTCACCGAAATCGACGAAGCGGACGTAGCGCGTGATGAGTTTCTCGCACGCTCGTTCATCGAGGTGTCGGGCCAGATCATCCATTAGCGACCCCCTGAGCCATGAGTTCGCCGACCATCTTGACGATCTGGTCACGCTGCACCTTGCCGATCGAGGTCTTGGGCAGCTCGGGCACGAAGAGCACGACGCTGGGGACCTTGAACTTTGAGAGTCGGTTCGCGCAGTGCTCGATGACCTGCTCGCTCGTGAGTCCGCTGGACTGCTCGGCGACGACCACCGCCACCACGGCCTCGTCGCGGATGGCGTCGGGCACCCCCAACACGCACGCTTCGAGCACGTCGGGATGCTCGACGATAACGGCCTCGACTTCAGCCGCCGCGACGTTCTCACCCGCACGCTTGATCATGTTCTTCTTGCGATCCACGAAAAAGAAGAAGCCGGCGTCGTCGGCGTAGGCGCTGTCCCCGGTGTAGAAACGGCCGTCGCGTAACGCCTTCTTCGTTTCCTCGTCGTCGCCGTAGTAGCCGAGCATGATGTCGCGCCCGGGCGTCCCTTCGACCACGACCTCACCCACTTCGCCCGCGACGGCCTCACGACCTTCCTCGGTAATCAGCAGTATCCGGCGCCCGACCGCCGGTCGGCCAATCGAGGGCCAGCGTCGCGATCCGAGCACCGGCGAACACGTGAGGAGTGTCATCGCTTCACTGCACCCGTAGCCGTTGATCAGTGTCACGTCGAAGCGTCCTTCGAAGCGCTCCTTCTCGGCGTCACTTACGTTGATCGCGTAGAACAATCTACGAACGCGGTGATCACGGTCGTCAACGTTCGCCGCCTGGGTCAGGATCGTGCGTAATTGCATCGCGACCAGACACGTCTGGGTGGCCTGGTGCGTGCGCACCTGAACCCAGAACTTGGACGCGCGAAACTCCTCGAGCAAGACGAGTGTTCCAGCGACGGTGAGGGCGGCGAACAACGACATGGCCTGCGCGTTGACGTGAAAGAGTGGCAAAGCGGTGAGGCATCGCTCATTCTCGTCCAGCCAAAGGCAGTTGACGGCGTGCATCCCGGCCTGGAGACAGTTCGCGTGGGTGAGCATGACGGCTTTGGGCTTGCTCGCTGTGCCCGAGGTGAAGATGAGTTCGAACAGGTCGTCGCCCGAAACACGCGGTCGTGGTGAGTCACCGGTCGCGCCGAGCAGTTCGGCGAACGTGCCCGCGCCGTCGAGGTCACCTCGGGCCAGCACGACCGTCACTGGCCGAGCACTCAACTTCACGCCCTCGAGCACCGTCGAGAGGTACTTCTCCTCGGTGACCACCAGGACCGGACTCGCCACCTTGACGAGATGCTGCAGTTCAGGCGCCGTGTTGGCCACGTTCGAGGGAACCAGTACCGCTCCGAGTTTGGCGTTCGCGAAGATGCTCACTAGGAACTCCGGGCAGTTCGTCAGGTGCACCAGGACGAAGTCACCGATGCGCACTCCGGCGACGCTCAGCCCCTGAGCGCAGCGCTCGACCAATTCAAAGAAGGTGCGGTAGGTGAGCTCCGTGACCGTCCCGGCACGATTCTCGAACACTACGAACGTTCGGTCGGGGTAGCTCGCGGCGCGCTCTTCGAGTAGGTCGTAGATACTGCGGTCGCCGACGTGGTCATGCACGGTGCGCACCGTGACCCTCTCGACGAGCGGGTGTCGTGCTCATGCCATGTACATCCCGCCGTTGACGTCGAGTGTCACGCCGTGGACGTAGCTCGAAATGTCCGACGCCAGAACGACGGCCATCGCGGCCTGCTCGGCGGGCGCGCAGAGCCGGCGCAACGGCGTGCGCTGCTGGGCCTCGCGTCGCGCCTCGTCGTTAAGGATCGAGACCATGCTCGTTTCGGTGAAACCGGGGTGGATGCAGTTCACCCGCACGCCCAAGGGTCCTGCGTACTGGGCGAGGTTGCGGGTCACGCCCTCGATACCGGCCTTGGAGGCGGCGTAGTGCACGCCGGCACGCAGACCTCCGGTACGCGCGGCGAAAGAACCGAACAGCACGATTCGCCCGTCGTGATGCTCGCTCATGAGGGCAATCGCGTGCTGGGTCAGCAGGAAGCAGCTGCGCAAATTCACGTCCAGTACTAAGTCCCACTCGTCGTCGGTGACCTCCGGCAGGGGCGTAACCCGGTAGATCCCCGCACAGTGGATCAGCACGTCGAGGCGACCGAACGCCTGGCGCACCGCGGAGAAGAGGCCGTCAACGTCGGCCCGACTGCTGACGTCGGCGGCGTGGCGTAGACCCTCGGGCGCCTGCTCGAGCGCTGCGGTGTCGTTGTCACACAGCACCAAACGGGCGCCTTCAGCGGCGAGCAGTTCCGCTGTAGCGAGTCCGATGCCCTTCGCGGCCCCCGTAACGAGGCAGACCCGTCCCTCGAGACCCGTCGCTAACATCGTGGTTCCCGGCTCTTCATGACGCGCCCGCGGTGGGCCAACCCATCATGTGGATGAGGTCCTCGCGAATGCTCATGATCGGGAGTCGACTCCACAGCATGCGTAAATCGTTCGCTCCGCGCCGAGCGAAGGTGTGCACGCCCGAGGACAGGTTCGCAACCAGCATGAGGGCACTCAGGACTGAAAACGTCCGGACCGCCTCTGGGTCGACTGCGGTACCGGTCAGGGCCGCGTACCGGTCCCAGAACCACTGGCGCTCGGCGAATGCGCCCATCAGCAGCGAGCCTGATTTGAAGAGCTTCCCGGCGCTGTACACCAGGGCCAGGTAGCCGAGGTCAAATCGAGGGTCACCCAGATAGGCCAACTCCCAGTCGAGCACCCCGGTCACGCGACCCTCTTCCACGAGGCAGTTCCCGATGCGGTAGTCGCCGTGCACGAGTTGCTCGCCAATGGGATCGGGAGCTCGCTCGAGCACCCACCGGTACGCCTCGTCAACGACCGGGTCACGAACGAGGCGGACCTCTTCGTAGGACTTCTTCCACGACGCCACCACCTGCTCGAAGCTCAGCTTCTTGACGAAGCCGGCGAAGGGTGCGACGTCGGTTTGGTGGATGGCCGCGAGCATCGACACCATGTCGGTGGCGACTCCCCTCGACGTGCGCCAGTTTTCCTCCAACCGATCACGCTCGCTCACTCGCCAGACGTTGGGTGCCTCACCGGCCAGGCGGTCCATCACGAAGAAGACCCCGCCCAAGGGGTTGGTCGGATCGGTGCACTTTCCGTGCACCCTCGGCGTCGCCACGTCGACGTCACCCAGCAGCTCGTAGATTCCGTACTCCTGTTCGAGGCTCGAGGACAATAAGGAGTCCGCGCCTCGAACGCACACGACGACGCCGAAGTCAGCACCTTGCGGGTCGGCGACGTCCGCGCGGAACATCTGGCGCGAGAATCCACTCGCAATCGCGACGAGATTGCCCACCGTTGCCGTGGCGCTCACCGACCCGGCCCTTTGCATGACGTCGAGCACCGTCGCGCGCGCCGAATCGACTTCGATGGTGGTCTCAGTCACGCGAACTCACCGTGGTGCCTCGGCCATCGCCACGTTTTCTCGTTCCACGGCCTCACGCAATACTGCGTGAATCCGGTTGATCAATCCGTCGTGGGAAGCTCGTCGCGCCAGATCATCAAGCAACTCCGCGACGACCTCGCCCAGCTGCGCGCTGTCGAGCACCGCGGCGGTCCGCCGGGCCCAGTCGCGACCTTCGCTCGTACCGACCCCGTCGAGAATGACGGTCAATTGGTCGCGCACTGCAGTGACGAGTCGCTGGTGCAGATCTCTCTCGACTCGCAAGTAGCGCTCGATGCTGGTGACCGATCGTAACTGCGCGCGCTGCGCCTCGTCCAGGTTTTCCTGCGGCGACCGAAGTGAATCGACGACGTGGTCGAGCGCGAGCCGGACCTCGTCGACCGTCAGCGCGTCAAAGACCATGCGTGCTCCACCGATCTCAACTCGCCGCGTACTCGGGATGAAAGAAGGCGTTCACCAGTTCTTCCTGGGTGAACGGTGCGCGCAGTTCGCGAGCCAGCTTTCCCTCGATCAAAATCAGCACCCGGTCGCAGATGGCGGTCAACTCGTCGGTCTCGACGCTCGACACGACGACGGCCTTGCCTTGTCCGGCCAGCTTTCGCATCACGTCGTGGATCTCGGCGCGCGCGACCAGGTCCACGCCCGCCGTGGGCTCGTCGAGCAAGAGGACCTCAGAGTTCTGGATCATGAGTCGGCCCAGAAGAACCTTCTGCTGATTGCCTCCAGAAAGAGTGTCGATCGCGGACGAAAGACGTCCCACCAGCGATATGCTCTCGCCGACCTCTTTGGCCGACTTCTTCTCCCAGGCAGAATTGGCGAGGAGTCCGAGCCTCCTCGTGGCGCCGATACCGCTAATGGTGGCGTTCTGGATCACCGAGAGGCCCTTCAAGATATTGGCGTCGCGCAGTTCCGCGACGTAGCCGATTCGATGGTTGAAGCGAGTGCGAATCGATTTGCCGAGCGACTTGCCATCCATGTAGCAGTCCCCCTCCGTCGTTGGCTGGAGCCCGAAGATCAAGCGCAGCAACTCGCTGCGACCGGCACCCGCCAAGCCGCCGATCCCAATGATCTCTCCGGCGTGGACGCTGAAACTGACGTCCTGGACCCTGGAGCCGGAGAGGTTGCGGACCTCGAGCAGCACGTCACCCTTGCGGTGCGCTTCATGAGGCGCCGTCCCCGCGAACCCCTGCTCCGCGGTCTCGATTGCCCGCGCCTCTTCACCACCGATAAGACTCAGCATCTTTCCGTGCGTGGCGCTCGCCTTGTCGAGAATGCCCGTCACGTGACCATTGCTCAACGCGACCACCGAGTCGGCCAGCTCCTGGA
>JAYVZV010000107.1:0-9659 GCA_043782995.1 Acidimicrobiales bacterium
TTCTGCTGGACCGTGCCCGAGACGATGTCGCCCTCGCGGTTCGCGAACTCCTCGTACATCTGGCGTCGCTGGATGTCGCGGATCAGCTGCATCAGGACCTGCTTGGCGGTTTGGGCGGCAATGCGACCGAAGTCCTCGGGGGTGGCGTCCCACTCGCGCGTGACGTTGCCCTCGATGTCGAGCTCGAGGCCCCACACCTTGATCTCGCCCGTCTCGGGGTTAATCTCGACCTCGGCGTCCTCGGCGGAATCGGGACGGCGCTTGTAGGCGGCGAGCAGCGCGTTGGCGAGCGCGACCAAGAGCTCGCCCTCGTCGATGTTCTGATCGCGGGCAATCTGACCCAGGGCCTCTAGGAATTCGAAGTTCGCCATCACGGACCTTCCTTGCTCGAAGATGCTTTCCCGCGCGAGGGCGTGGGCTTGGCCTCGGCGCCCCACTTAAAGACGGTGCGCGCGCGTTCGATCCGCTCGACGGGCACGCGGACCCGGCCGTGCTCGGCGTCGTCGAGCGTGACACAGTCGTCCTCGACGGCGACGACGGTCCCCTCGAGGCGCCGGGTGGGCTCGGCGTCGCGCAACTCGCGCAGCGTCACGACCTCGCCGACGGTGGTGGCGAAGTGGGCGGTCGTGCGCAGTTTGCGCTCCAGGCCCGGGCTCGAAACGTCGAGCGTGAAGCGCCCGGCGATCGGATCGTGCTCGTCGAGCCACTCCGAGACGGCCCGGTTGGCCCGCGTCAGGCTCTCGAGGTCCACCCCACCGGCCCGGTTGACGACGACGTTCAGCGTCCCCTTGGCCATCTCGAGGTCGTAGAGGTCCAGTCCGAGGTCCGAGAGGAGGGAGCGCAGGGGGGTCTCGAGTTCCACGGCCGTCTCCTCTCTGTGTCGACAGGTCGTTCAGACAGAGAGAAAGCGCGGGCCAGAGGCCCGCGCTTTAACGAGTCCAAACGTCCTGAGCGGACTGTAGGTAGCAATTGTAGCAGTCCGAGAGCCCGGTCACAATCTCGAATATCGGTCCCGGAACAGTGAGATCTCCCACGCCTTAGACCCCGCGACGGATCCCTAGTACGACTTGGCCACGATGCAGTCGAGTCCGTCCTCGAGGTCCGAGACCGGCATCGAGCCGTCGGCGCGCTGCAGACAGCGCACCGTGATCGCTTCGGTCCTCAAGAGCGCCTCGCCGGCCTCCCCCACCGCCGACCAGGGAAGTCGCGCGAAGCCCGACTGTGCGGCCTCCGCGGCCTCGGCGACGGTAGTCACGTCCACGGTCGAATCGGCTAGGCGCCGCTTGGCGCCCTCGAAGATGTCGGACTGCATCGCGGCGAGGATTGGCGGCGCCTGGGCCGCGACCTCGTCGACGTTCACTTGGATCTTCGCGCCGTCGTCGCGACGTACCAGGGTGACCAGTCCCTCCGCCAGATCGCGCGGGCCGACCTCGACGCGCAGCGGAACGCCCTTGATCTCCCAGTCGGTGACGCGCCGCCCGAAGCTGCCGCGCCCGTGGTCGACCTGGACGCGGCAACCGGCTGCCTTTAAGGCCACCGCGACCCGCCCACAGGCCCCGTTTACCTCGGGCTCGTCGCGCACGGCGACGACGACCACCTGGATCGGTGCGAGATTCGGGGGGACGACGAGCCCGGCGTCGTCGCCGTGGGCCATGATCAGCCCGCCGACGAGGCGCGTCGACGCCCCCCACGAGGTGGTGTGGCAGAGCGCGGCCTGACCGTCCTCGTTCTGGTAGTAGACGTTGAAGGCCCGGGCGAAGTTCTGGCCCAGCTCGTGACTGGTCGCCATCTGCAGAGCCTTGCCGTCGCGCATCATGCCCTCGGCGGTCATGGTGTTGATCGCCCCGGCGAAGCGCTCGCTGGGCGGCTTGATCCCCAGGTACGTCGGCACCGCCAGGACCTTCTCCAGAAAGTCGTTATAGACCTCGAGATGGATGCGCAACGCGTAGGCGGCGGCGTCCTCGTAGGTGGCGTGCGCGGTGTGGCCCTCCTGCCAGAGGAACTCCGAGCTGCGCAGGAAGAGCCGCGGGCGCAGCTCCCAGCGCACCACGTTGGACCACTGATTGAGCAGAAGCGGCAGGTCGCGGTAGCTCTGGATCCACTTGGCCATGAACTCGCCAATCACCGTCTCGGAGGTCGGGCGCACGACAATGGGCTCGGCCAGCTCCTCGCCGCCGGCGATTGTGACGACCGCGAGCTCGGGGCTGAAACCCTCGACGTGCTCGGCCTCGCGGTGGAAGTAGCTCTCGGGAATGAAGAGCGGAAAGTAGGCGTTCTGGGCGCCGGTTCCCTTGATCCGGGCGTCCATCTCGGCCTGCATCCGTTCCCAGATGGCGTAGCCGTAGGGGCGGATAACCATCGTGCCGCGCACCGGGCCGTTGTCGGCCATCTCGGCCTTGGCCACGACGTCCTGGTACCAGCGGGGGAAGTCCTCGGCCTGCGGGGTCAAGACACTCGGTGAAGCCACGACTCTCCTTTGAAACGTGGGCTCAGCCTAGCGAACGGCCCGTCAGGCCCCCGTCCGACGGCGGATGTTCGCGATGCGCTCGGTGGCGTGGTTGGCGTCGGCGCCGCGGTCGTCCAGCAGTGCGGCGCGGTCGGCAAGCGCCTCGGCTTCGGCCGAGACGTCGCGCGCCGCGAGTCGGGCCTCGAGGCCCTCGGCGACGATCTTCTTCGCCTCCTCGACGAGGGCCTCCACCATCTCGTCCTCGGGCACGACGCGGATGATCTGGCCCCGGATGAAGAGGTGGCCGCGCTTCTTGCCCGCCGCAATCCCGAGGTCGGCGTGGCGCGCCTCGCCGGGACCGTTGACGACACATCCCATGACGGCGACCTGGATCGGCAGGTTGAGCGCCTCGAGGGCGGTCTGGGCCTCGTTGGCCACTTTGATGACGTCTACCTCGGCGCGCCCGCAGCTCGGACAGGCGATCAGGTCGAGGCCCTTTCGCTCCCGCAGACCGAGAACCTCTAGGAGGGTTCGGCCGGCCTTGGCCTCCTCGACGGGGTCGGCGGTAAGCGAGTAGCGCAGCGTGTCACCGATCCCCTCGGCCAGCAGAGTCGCGATGCCCGCCGTGCCCTTCAACAATCCGCCAGGCAACGGCCCGGCCTCGGTGACCCCGAGGTGCAAGGGGTGGTCGAAGGTCTCTGACGCCAGCCGGTAGGCGGCGATCATCAGGGCGACCGACGAGGCCTTCACCGAGATCTTCACGTCCGAGAAGCCGACCTCCTCGAAGTAGGCGAGCTCGAGGCGCGCCGACTCTACGAGGGCCTCGGGCGTCGCGCCGCCGAAGCGCTCGTAGATGTCGGGGTGCAGGCTGCCGGCGTTGACGCCAATGCGAATGGGCACGCCGCGGTCACGGGCCTCGGCGGCGACGAGACGGATCTCGGCGGGCTTGCGCAGGTTGCCCGGGTTGAGTCGCAGTCCCTGGACGCCGGCCTCGAGCGCGGCGAGGGCCATCTCGACGTGGAAGTGGATGTCGGCGACGATGGGCACCGGCGAGCGCGGCACAATCTGGGCCAGGCCCTCGGCCGCTCCCTGGTCGTTGCAGGTGCAGCGAACGATGTCGGCGCCGTTGGCCGCCAGCGCATAGATCTGCGCGAGGGTCCCCTCGACGTCGGCCGTCTTCGTCGTGGTCATCGACTGGACCGAGATCGGCGCATCGCCGCCGACCTTCACCGAGCCGACGGCAATCTGGCGGGTCACCCGACGAGGGCTGAGGGCACTGGCGGTGACGTCCACCCCACCATTCTGCCGTGCGGCGCAAGGACCCCGAGCGCTAGTGGAAGGGGTTGGCGATCGGGTGGGCGATGTCGAGGTAGAGGGTGCAGGCGAAGAGCACCAGCAGCACGGTCATGAAGGCGTAGACGACCGGGGCGAGGCGGTTCACGTCGGCGTGGTAGCGCGTCCCGCGACGGCTGCGGAGCCGCTCGTAGGTCGCGATTGCCACGTAGCCGCCGTCGAGGGGCAGCATCGGCACCATGTTGAGGATCCCCACGAAGATGTTGACCGCCATGAAGATCGCGAGCAGGGTCCCCGGGCCGGCCGAGGTGCTCTGGACCGCGATGCGCACGACGCCCACGATCGACTCGGGCCGGTTCAGCTGATTCGTCCGGTTGGCGGCCGCGGCCGGCGACGCGACCTGGTGGATGAGGCTCGAGAACTGGCCCGGTGAGAAGACGTGGACCATCGCTTGCGCGGCCGTGGCGATCAACGAGCCGACCACGGTGAACGAGTGGGGAACGGCCGCGAGCCACGACTGGCGCGCGGTCTGGTCGATCAGCGAGATCCCGAGGTATCCCACCGGCTGGGCCCCCGAGGCGAGCGGCGATCCGCCGACCTTGAGGGTGCGCCCGTCGACCGGCGTCGCGTGCAGAGTCAAGAACCGGCCGCGGCGCTCCACGTAGAGCGTCAGGCGCTGCCCGGCGTGGTGGTGGACGAAATTCACCAGCTGGGCGTCGCTGGTGACGACCGTGGAGTCGACCCTCACGATCCGGTCGTTCAGGCGAATTCCGGCCAGCTGCGCGGCGTTGGCCGTGTGGCCCTGCCACGACGTGAAGGCGTAGACCCCGACGTGGTTCGCCGACGGCAGTCCGACGAAGGCCAGCGAGGCCCACGCGAGCGCGAGGGCCATCACCAGGTGCATGAGCGAGCCGGCGGAGGCGAACAGGACCTTGCGCGGGTAGCTGGCCGACCGGTAGGTGCGCGACTCCTCGTCGGGCTCGATCTGGTCCGTCCAGGTCATACCGGGCACCTTGACGTAGCCCCCGGCGAGTATGGCCCGCACCCCGTAGCGGGTCTCGCCGACGGTGGTAGACCAGAGCACCGGCCCGAAGCCGACGAAGAAGTCGGTCACCTTCATGCCGGCGCGTTTGGCGGTGATGAAGTGCCCGAACTCGTGGACCATCACCATGAGGATGACCGCGAAGACGACGACCGGCAGCGCCCAACCCACCCACCAGGTGAGGAGTGCGACCGTCACGACAATCCCCACGAGGAGGGTGATCAACGGCCGGCGAGCGGAGGGGACGGCTTCCATGGCTACTGGCCGACGATACCGTGCGCCCGGCGCCGGGCCAGCGCATCGTTCTCCACCAGGTCCGCCAAGGTCGCCAGCGGGTCGGCCACGTAGCCGTCCATCACCCGCGCCACCACGCCCACGATCTCGTGCCAGGCGATCCGGTCGGCCAGGAATGCCGCCACGGCTACCTCGTTGGCGGCCGAGAGCCACGCCGGGGCCGCGCCCCCGAGGCGGGCCGCCTCGTAGGCGAGGGTGAGGGCCGGGAAGGCGTCCACGTCCGGCGGCTCGAAGGTCAGCTCGAGCGCCGCCGTGAAGTCCAACTGCCCCCAGGCGTGGTCGAGCCGCTCGGGCAGGCCCAGGCAGTAAGCAATGGGCAGTCGCATGTCGGGGCGCGAGAGCTGAGCGAGGACCGAGCCGTCGACGTACTCGACCATCGAGTGCACGATCGACTGGGGGTGCACGACCACTTCGACGCGATCGACCCCGACGCCGAAGAGCGCCGAGGCTTCGAGCACCTCGAGCCCCTTGTTCATCAGCGTGGAGGAGTCGATCGTGATCTTCGCGCCCATCGACCACGTGGGGTGCTGGAGGGCGTCGTGCTTCGTGACGCGGCGCAGCTGGTCGTGACTCCAGCCTCGAAACGGCCCGCCCGAGGCCGTCAGCAGCAGCCGGCGTACGTCGGGGTAGCCCTCCTTCGCCGAGGAGCTCGCGAGGCACTGGTGGATCGCGCAGTGCTCGGAGTCGATCGGCAGCATCGTCGCTCCGGGGGTCCAGCGCACCGCGCCTACGAGGGGCGCCGCCGCGACGAGCGACTCCTTGTTAGCGAGGGCGAGCCGCTTGCCGGCCGACAGCGCCGCAAGGGTGACGGGCAGCCCGGCGAAGCCGAGCACCGCGTTGACCACGATGTCCGCTTCCGAGGAGAGCGACGCCAGCCCCTCGTCGCCGACGACGATCTCGACGTGGGGCCCGACGAGGTCGCCGAGGGCCTCGCGATGCCCTTCGCTGATCACGCCAATACGCGCCACCGCGAACTCGCGCGCGAGGGCCGCCAGCTCGGACAACTGCTCTCCGCCCGACAGCGCGACGAGTTCGAACGCCTCGGGCTCGCGGCGCAGCACGTCGATCGTCTGGAGACCAATGGAGCCGGTGGCACCCAAGAGCGCGACGCTCTTCATCGACCGTTAACCCAGTTTGAGGACGTGAGTGAGGTAGAACACCGTCGGTAGCGCGAACAAAAGTCCGTCGATCCGGTCGATGAGGCCTCCGTGGCCGGGCAGGATCCGCCCGAGGTCCTTCACGCCGAGGGTGCGCTTCACCATGGACTCGAAGAGGTCGCCGAGGGGCACCACGACGGAGAGGGCGGCCGCGACCTCGAGACCGTGAGTCCTCGTCCAGGGGCTCATCAGGGGCAGGATTGTGACGCCGACGAAGAGCGTCAACAGCGCGCCGCCGATTGCACCGCCGCGGGTCTTGTTGGGCGAGAGAGCCTTGTTGAGTGGCTGCTTGCCGAAGCGCCGACCGGCAAAGAGGGCCCCGGAGTCGTTGGCGACCGTCAACAAGACCGCGCCGTAGAGGTAGGCGATGCCGTGGTTCGAGGAGTACGTCCCCGGCGAGATCATGAGTATCGCGTACGAACCGAGCAGCCCAATCCAGCCGTAGACGAACATCGTGGCGCCGAGGCCGTCGAGTACGTCGACCGAGTGGGCGTTCAGGTACCAGATGAAGCCGCACACGAGTAGCAGCACGCTCACCGCGCCGTAGGCGGCGAGACCTTTCTGATAGGTCGAGAAGCCGAGGGTCAGCACCGCGACGATGCCGAGCACGCTGGCCGGATGGGCCCCGACGGAACGAAATCCCGCGTAGGCCTCGGCGCTCGCGAGAGCGAGCACGACGAGCACCATCGCCGCCACCGGCACGACGCCGGCGAAGAAGACGGTGCCGACCGCGACGGCGAGCAGGACGCCCGTCAGCGTCGCGCGCGAGACGTTGCGGTCGGCACCGTGGCGAACGGCCCGACCGGCGAGGGGGTTGGACGTCACCGAGCGGCGGGTGCGCTGGACGCGTTGGGGCTCGGGGCGGGGCGCCTCTTCGAGGATCTCGGGGTCGGCGACGACGTCCTCGGGCAGCGTGAACTCCCACGGGCGCGCAGTGTCCTCGCGGTCGTCACCGGCCAGGATCGAGGCGTCGAACTGATCCTCGTGGGCGACCCAGTCGGCCTCCCCCTCGCGCCAGGCCGGGGCGGGGATGGCCGACCACGGGTCGTCGTTTTCGGCGGCCTCGCGCGCGACGACGATCGGCACTTGTCCGGTCGGGGCGTCGGTCCAGTGCGGCAGCAGCGTCGTCGGGTCGATCACGGGGGCGTCGGCCGCCTCGGCCGCGAGCTCGGCGCCGGTGATCGTCACTCGCGAATCGGACGTGGAGATGATGGGCACCTCGCCCGTCGGATCCACAAAGGAGAATTCGTCGTCAGACTTCAAGAAGTTCCTGCTCCTTGTGCGCGAGCAGGACGTCGACGACGCCCACCTCTTCCTGGGTCATCTTGTCGAGGACCTTCTCCAGGCGCTCGATCTCGTCGCTCGAGAGCCCCTCCTCCTTCTCGAGGATCTCCAGCTCCTGGCGGGCGTGGCGTCGCACGCCGCGCAGCGCCACCTTGCCCTCCTCGGCCTTAGTGCGCACCAGCTTCACGAAGGCCTTGCGCCGCTCCTCGGTAAGTGAGGGGAAGGTGAGCCGAATGACGTTGCCGTCGTTGGAGGGATTAAGTCCGAGGTCGGCGTTGGCAATCGCCTTCTCGATGGCGGCCATCGCGCCCTTGTCGAAGGGCGAGACGACGAGGAGGCGCGGCTCGGGCACGGAAAAATTAGCGAGCTGCTGGAGCGGCGTGTCGGCACCGTAGTAGTCGACTAGGAGGTGTTCAATGAGTGACGAGGAGGCCCGTCCGGTGCGCACGGTGGCGAACTCGGCCTTCACGTGTTCGATGGCGCGCGCCATGCGATCACGCGTGTCCGCCATAACCAGGTCAACCAGTTCGTTGTCCATTACCTAACCAGCGTACCTACGGCTTGACCGTCGAGCGCGCGACCGAGATTCCCCTCGGCCATCAGGTCGAAGACGCGAAGCGGCATGTGGTTGTCCTTGCAGAAGGTGATGGCAGTCATGTCCATCACGCGCAGGTCTCGAGCAATCACCTCGTCGAAGGAGATCTCCTCGAACTTCGTGGCCTGAGCGTTGACCCGCGGGTCCTCGGAGTAGACCCCGTCCACGCCCCCGTGGGTCCCCTTCAGCACGATGTCGGCCTCGATCTCGGCGGCGCGCTGAGCGGCCGGGGTGTCGGTCGTGAAGTACGGGTTACCCATGCCGGCGGCAAAGATGACGACGCGGCCCTTCTCGAGGTGGCGCACCGCCCGGCGACGGATGTAGGGCTCGGCGACCTGATCCATACCAATCGCGGACATCACCCGGGTCGGGCGGCCGTGGTTCTCAATAGCGTCCTGGAGAGCCAGGGCGTTGATGACCGTGCCCAGCATGCCCATGAGGTCGGAGTTCGCGCGGTTCATCCCGGCCATGGCGCCGGTGGCGCCGCGCCAGATGTTGCCCCCGCCGACGACGACCGCCAGCTCGAGGCCGCCGCGCTCCATTGCGCGGGCGATCTCGTGGGCCAAGAAGTCGACAGTCGAGGCATCGATGGTTTCATCGCTGGCGGCCGAGGCGAGGGCCTCACCGGACAGCTTCAAGACGACTCGACGCACTGTGATGATTATCCCCCGATGACCACTTGAGCGTACGCCGTGACGGTCGCGCCGTTGAGGAACTGGGAGATCGACTGCTTCTCGTCCTTCACGTATGGCTGCTCGAGCAGCACGCGGTCCTTGAACCAGCCGTTCAGGCGACCCTCGATGATCTTGGGCAGCGCCGCGTCGGGCTTACCCTCGTTGCGCGAGATCTCCTCGACGGTCTTGCGCTCGGCCGCGACCTCGGCGGCCGGGACGTCCTCGCGCGCGAGGAAGAGGGGCTTGGCGAAGGCGATATGCACGGCGATCTCGTGGGCGACCTCCTGGGTCGCGCCCTTGACGACGATGGCGACGGCGTTGACACCTCGCCCGGCCTGCGGGTGCCAGTAGGTGTCGACGACCTCGTCCGCACCGGCGACCAATCGATAGACCCTTCCGATGGAGATGTTCTCCTTCAGGGTCGTAAGCATTTTGTCGATGTTGTCCTGGAACTGAGCCGTCGCCCCTTCGCCGTCGGCGCACACGCGCGCGGCAATCTCGTCCGCCAATGACACGAACTCCTCGGACTTGGCAACGAAGTCCGTCTCGCAGCGCAGCTCGACGATGGCCGCGACATTGCCGTCGCGCACCACGGCCACGGCACCCTCGCCGGCCTCGCGATCGGCGCGCTTGGCGGCCGAGGCCTTCCCCTGCACGCGCAGCCACTGGACGGAGGCCTCCATGTCGCCGTCGTTGGCCTCCAGCGCCTTCTTGGCGTCGAGGATCCCCACCCCCGTGGCCTGGCGCAGCGCTTGTACGTCTTTCGCGGTGATTGCCACCTTGTTCTCCTCTTTGAGATTCAGCTGATTGATCTAGGCGTGGGCCGGTGCAGCGTCGGGCTCGGTCACGGGACCGTCCGCCTCGGGTGGTGCTG
>JAYVZV010000108.1:0-3199 GCA_043782995.1 Acidimicrobiales bacterium
GGTGTACCCCAAATTCGCCGGAGTTCCAATGCCTCCGTCAGGAAGCAGAGTCACGGTGAAAACGTTGGGAATCCATTGCGCGTAGAGAGTCTGATTGCCTGTCAGAACGTAGGTTGTGCCTGGAATCGCGTTAGTGCCGGTTCCGTTTGCTGCGGTATTCCAGCCGGTGAACGAATGCCCCTCATATGACAAGCCTGAACTGGTAGGCAACGCAAAAACTGATCCCTCAAAGCCACTTTGAAGAGCAATGCTCCCAATTCCGCCATTTGGAGCGAAGTTAGTTGTGTAGTTCGGCGTTGCTATCCATTGAGCAAATAGTGACATGCCACTAGCAAAATCGAATGCGGCCCCGTCTGCGAAGTGCGTGCCACTTCCATTTGCAGCGGTTGTCCAATCGGCAAACGAATATCCGGCTCTTGAAAACGCAGGTGTCAGGCTAGAAAACAGCGTGAGCTGAGATGGCGCGCTTAGAGCTTGATATGCACTTACCGAATCCGACAGTGTTCTATTTTCGAAGAATGTGACCGTATTGAATACAGGCAACAATCTCCACTGGGCATACAGGGAAACATCGCTGGCAAATGAGTAAGTCGCTGCGTCAGCGAAGTGCGTGCCACTTCCATTTGCAGCGGTTGTCCAATCAACAAAGACTTCACCTACGTTCGAAAACGCAGGGTTGAAGCTGGCCAGTGTCCTCAAATTGGTCGCAACACTGGCCACTTGGTAACTGCTAACAGAGTCAATTCCGCTTGCATTCTCAAAGAACGTCACCGTATTGAGCGAAAGAATCGCACCCGCAGGAACTGCAAAAAGAACAGAGGTTGAAGCGAAAACAAATATAACAATTGATCGTGCGATAGAGGTTGAACTCCAACAATGGCTGCGCTTCATGATTTCGAGCCACGTGAAAAGAACACGCGATTACTGAATGGCATGTGGCGCATTGGAATTCCTTTGTTTAGAGGAATGTGCGCTTGGGCAAACAAACGTACTTACAGCGAAGTCGACTCCGATGGGAGCAATCGTGCCTCGGTTGAAGCAGCGGAACGTCAAATGGAACAAAGCCCAAATGAATAAAAATCGCTGCCTCGTCTCAACTACATCCGCATTGTATGAGCGGTGTCTCGTCATCGACCTAGGGCACAAAGACCCAACTTGGATGCAGCCCTACGAGTGACGGCCTCGCTGTCGTGCGACCTCAAAGGCGGCCACCGACACCGCGACACCGGCGTTCAAAGAGCTGATCTTGCCCAACTGGGGTATCGACACAACGGCCGCGCACCTCTTGCGAGTCAACACAGAAAGTCCCTTTTCTTCGCCACCGACGACGAGCGCGACGGGCACCGAACCGAGATCGAGGTCGTAGATCGAGTCCGTGGACTCGCCGGCGAGCCCCACGGTGAGCACACCGACCTTGTTGAGTTGCTCGAGCGCCGCGGGGACACCGCCCACGTCACAGAACCTCAGGTACTCGATGGCGCCGGCCGCGGTCTTCGTCACCGACGGTGAGATCCTCGCGGATCGGTGGCGCGGCACCACGACGCCCGTCACGCCAGCCCCGTCGGCGCTACGCAGCATCGCGCCGAGGTTGCGCGGATCGGTGACCCCGTCACAGACCAGGAGGAACGGTCGCGCGGCCTTCAATAACTCGTCCAGTCCGACCGTTTCGAGTCGTGACGCGACGGCCATAACCCCTTGGTGGCCCTCGGTGCGCGCCTCGCGGTCCAATCGGGCCATCGAGACCACCTGCACCGGGACTCTCTGGCGCTGGGCCTCGAACTCAATGGCGTCGAGGATGTCCGACGAGTCCTGCGCGTCGGCGATGTAGACCTTCTGCACCGTTCGCCGGCGGGCCTTCAAGAGCTCGAGCACCGCGTGGCGACCCTCGACCTGCTCTCCCCCGAGTCCCTCCTTCTCGCGGGCGCTCGGTGCTCGGCGAGGCCCGCCGACCTGTCCGCCCGTCATCGGTCGGCCGCCCTGGCGCGGGCGTCCACCCGGCGACCCCCGTCGGGGCGCGGGACGGGGGCTCATTGGCTCTCCTCCAACAGTGCGACGGCGCTTGCGCCGATGCCCTCGACGCGCCCGAGCGCGCCGAGGCCCTCCGCCGTCGTCGCCTTCACCGTGACGAGGGCACCGACGATGGACGAGAGCTGCTCGGACATCTCGGGCATGTACTCGGCCAGCTGCGGGCGCTGCGCGATTATCGTGATGTCGGCCGAGAGGACTCGCAGTCCTTGAGCGGCCACGAGCTCCACGGTCGAGAGCAGCAGGCGGCGCGACGACGTTCCGGCGAACTCGACGTCGGTGTCGGGGAAGTGGCGCCCGAGGTCGCCCAGGTTCGCCGCACCGAGCAGGGCGTCACAGAGCGCGTGGGTGGCCACGTCGGCGTCGGAGTGGCCCTCGAGCCCCGGCGCGTGGGGCACCTTGACCAGTCCCAGCCACAGCTCGCGCGTCGGATCCTCGCTGACGCGGTGGACGTCGATGCCGTGTCCGATCCTCACTGCCCCACCTCTCGTCGGGCAGCGACCGCGTCCAGGTCACCGGGCAGCGTGATCTTCGTGTTGGTGATCTCGCCCGGAACCACGACGACCCGGCCACCCTGCGCCTCGACCAGGGCGGCGTCGTCGGTCGCCTCCTCGCCGCGCGCGTGAGCGCGCGAGAGCGATTCGCGAGTGAATGCTTGGGGCGTCTGAACCGTGACCAACTCGTCTCGCAGCACGGTCGCGCCGACCACCGTCGACAGGCCGTCGCGCACGACTCGCTTCACCGAGTCGGTGATGGCGAGACCGGGCACGGCGCCGTCGGCGCCGGCCAGCACCGCGTCGACCACCGCGCGAAAGAGCGAGGGGGTCGCGAGTGGGCGCGCGGCATCGTGCACCACGACGATGTCGGCCTCCGCGCAGTGCTCCAGCCCGGCGCGGACCGAAGCGGCCCTCGTCGGGCCCCCGATCACCACCAGGTCGGCGCCCTCACCGGTACCGTCGTAGCCGAGGGGCACGACCAGCACAACCCGCGAGGCGACCGAGCGCGCCGCCCGGACGCTGTGGGCCGTGACGGTGTCGTCGTGCAGGGGAGCGAACTGCTTGGGTCCTCCGAACCGGAGACCCTGGCCGGCGGCCACCACCACGGCCGCGACCGACATCGCTACGGCAGGACCGAGGCGAGCTTTTCTTCAGCCGCTTCCGTGTCCACGTTCAGC
>JAYVZV010000109.1:0-3186 GCA_043782995.1 Acidimicrobiales bacterium
GAAGGGCCGCACGATGTACGTCATCCCCTTCTCGATGGGGCCGCTCGGCTCGGCAATCTCGCACATCGGCGTCGAGATCTCCGACTCGGCCTACGTCGCCGTCTCGATGCGCATCATGACCCGAATGGGCCGGGGCGCCCTCGAGGTACTCGGCGACGACGGGCACTTCGTACCGTGCCTGCACTCCGTCGGCATGCCGCTCGCCGAGGGCCAGGCCGACGTCACGTGGCCCTGCGACGCCGAGAACAAGTACATCGTCCACTTCCCCGAGAGCGAGGAGATCATCTCGTACGGTTCGGGTTATGGCGGCAACGCGCTGTTGGGCAAGAAGTGCTTCGCGCTGCGCATCGCCTCAGTTCTCGCACGCAACGCGGGCTGGCTGGCCGAGCACATGCTGATCCTCAAGCTCACCAACCCCGCCGGCGAGTCGCGCTTCGTCGCCGGGGCCTTCCCGAGCGCCTGTGGCAAGACGAACCTCGCCATGCTCGTGCCGACCCTGCCCGGCTGGAAGGTCGAGACGGTCGGCGACGACATCTGCTGGATGAAGCCCGGCCCCGACGGCCGTCTCTACGCGATCAACCCCGAGGCCGGTTTCTTCGGTGTCGCCCCGGGCACCAACATGCACACCAACCCCAACGCGATGTACTCCATCGAGGCCAACACCATCTTCACCAACACCGCGCTGACCCCCGACGGCGACGTCTGGTGGGAGGGCATGGGCGAGCCGCCCGTAGGCCTCATCGACTGGAAGGGAAAGCCGTGGGACGCGGCGGCGGGCACACCGGCCGCCCACCCGAACTCTCGCTTCACCGCCCCGGCCAGCCAGGACCCGGCCATTGCCCCGGAGTGGGAGGACCCCGCCGGCGTGCCCATCGACGCGATCCTGCTCGGCGGACGGCGCGCCAGCGTCATCCCGCTGGTGTTCCAGTCGCGCGACTGGGCCCACGGGGTCTTCCTCGGCGCAATAATGTCCTCCGAGACCACCGCCGCGGCGGCCGGTGCCGTGGGAAACCTCCGGCGTGACCCCTTCGCGATGCTGCCCTTCTGCGGCTATAACATGGCCGACTACTTCGCGCACTGGCTGAGCTTCTCCGAACGTTTCGACGAGTCGAAGCTCCCCAAGATCTTCTACGTCAACTGGTTCCGCAAGGGCGAGGGCGGCAAGTGGCTCTGGCCGGGCTACGGCGAGAATAGCCGCGTGCTCGAGTGGGTCTTCGAGCGCACGGCCGGGCGGGGCGACGCCGTGGAGACCCCGATCGGCTTCGTCCCGACGCTCAGCGCCATCGACGTCGACGGACTGAACATCTCGGCCGAGGACATGGCGGAGCTCTTGACGGTCCACGTCGAGGAGTGGCGCGACGAAGTGCCCCTGATTCGCCGGCACTTCGCCCAGTTCGGCGACCGCCTGCCGGCCCGGCTCGCCACCGCGGTGGACGACCTCGAGGCTCGGCTCGCGTAACTGGCGGGGAGCCTCGAGCGCCGCACTGCGGCCGTGCTAGAACAGCGGCCAGACGAGGGGCCGAAGCGAAGGCAGGAGACACCGTGATACTCGACCGATTTCGAATCGACGGCCACGTGGCGATCGTCACGGGCGCCGGGCGGGGCATCGGCGCGGCCAGTGCGGTGGCCCTCGCGCAGTGCGGCGCCGACGTCGTCATTGCGTCGCGCACCGCCTCGGACCTCAACGCGGTCGCCGACGCCGTCGAGGCGACCGGCCACCGGGCCGTCGCTGTGGCGTGCGATCTCATGGACCTCGACGCGGTCGCCGCGCTGGCCGGGGTTGCCCTGGCCGAGTTCGGGCGCATCGACGTCGTGGTCAACAATGTGGGTGGGACCATCCCTCTGCCCTTCCTCGACACGACGGTCGAGTACCTCGAGGAGGCCTTTCACTTCAACGTCGCCACGGCCCACGCGCTCAACCTCGCGGCGGTGCCGACGATGCTCGCAAACGACGGCGGCTCGATCATCAACATCACGTCGGTCATGGGCCGCGTCGCCGGACGGGGCTTCGCCGCCTACGGCTCGACCAAGGCGGCCCTGGCCCACTACACGCGGCTCGTCTCGAAGGACCTCGCGCCGCGCATTCGCGTCAACGCGATCGCGGCCGGCTCGACGGCCACGTCGGCGCTGGAGATCGTGATGACGACGCCGGAGTTGAAACAGATGATGGAGGACATGACGCCGCTGCACCGTATCGGCGACGTCGAGGACATCGCCGCGGGCGTGGTCTACCTCGCGTCGCCGGCGGGCAGCTTCATGACTGGCAAGGTCCTCGAGATCGACGGCGGCACCGACGGGCCGAACCTGGACTTCCAGCTACCGGACTATTAGACGACGCGTCCCTTCAGTCGGCCGTCTCGGCGTCGGCGACGATCAGGCGCGGACCCGACGGCCAGTCGAAGTAACGCCACGTCCAATTGATCAGGACCCGGATCCGATTGCGAAACCCGATCAAGTACCAGAGGTGCAGGCCCAGCCAGGCGAGCCACCCGGCCGTCCCCTTGATCACTCCGCCGTGGGGCAGCTTCGCCACCGCGGCGTGGCGGCCGATCGTCGCCATGATGCCCTTGTTGCGGTACGTGAACGGGTCCGTCGGCTCCCCGTTCAGCACGTGCATGATCTGGGTGGCGCAGTGCCGACCCGACTGGATCGCCACCGGCGCCAGTTGCGGGCAGTACTCGCCGACCGAAATAGGCACCGCCGCCGCGTCGCCGACGGCCCAGACGTTCTCACTCTCGACGAGGCGCAGGTCGGGACCGACCCGGGCGCGCCCGCCCGGTCCGGGCGTCGCCTGCAAATCCTCCGCGAGGGTCCCGCTCGCCGTGACGCCGGCCGCCCAGATCACCGCCGCCGTTTCGAGCCGCTCGCCGTCGTCAAAACGGATCGCGTGTTCTTCCACTTCAACGACCGAGCGCCCGAACTGGATCTCAACGCCGAGGGACTCGAGCTCGTTCTTCGCGTAGCGGCTCGCGGACTCCGGGAAGGCCGTCAAGAGACGCGGCGCCAGGTCGACGAGCAGCACCCGGACCCTCGAGCCATCGAGACGCAGCCCATCGCGCTTGATGGCGATGTGGATCAGCTCCGACAGCGCGCCCGAGGTCTCGACGCCAGTCGGTCCTCCGCCCACGACGACGTAGTTAAGCGGCGCGTCGGTGGTTTCGGAGCGGAGGTCGGCCTCCTCCAGTG
>JAYVZV010000110.1:0-3184 GCA_043782995.1 Acidimicrobiales bacterium
GAGGACGAGACCGAGCGCCTCCACCGGGTTGGCTCGATCGGGGACACCGGGATGTTGGCCATTGCAACAGCGTTGATCTCGGGCGTGAAGAGGATTCCCCGCATGAGCCCCAGAACGATGTCGATCATTGGTGGCGCGCTTGTCGTGATGAGGTGGTGGTGCGGAATAGATCCATTGAGAGAACGACACCTCCAGACCCGATCTCAGGGACACCTTGAGTAGGCTGCGTCGGAATCAATCACGAGCCTCCAAAGTCGGTCGCGATTGCTCCGTGCAGCTCGCCAAAAGTTCGTATTTCGAGATTGAAGTGGGAGACGCAGACTGAAAGGTACCTAGCCAGGGCCGCTGGCGAATGGAGAAATCCGCTCTCCCTCGGCCTCTAGAAGAGCGGATGCGACGCCGAACCGCGAATTCTGGGATGGATTCTCGACCATGGCGCACTCATGCGAAGTGCTCCGCCAGGACTCTGCCGGAAGTCCTCCACGTCCCGAACGATCACCGATTAAGAAGTGTGCAGCGACTCAGCGCGAAGGATTGACGAATCCGCTCTCGTACGCCACGATGACGGCCTGCACCCGATCTCGCAAGCCAAGCTTGAAGAGTAGGTGCGAGATATGGGTCTTGACCGTCGCCTCTGAGACGAAGAGCAGTTCAGCGATCTCGGCATTGGAGTGGCCGATACAAACTTGACGAAGGACGTCCCGTTCGCGCTCCGTCAACGACGCCAACTCCCGGGGAACCTCGTCGCTCAACATCGGACCCTTGACATAGTGCTCAACGAGCCGCTTCATCACTGTGGGCGCGAAGAAGCCCTCGCCCGCTGCAGCGAGGCGCACGCCTTCGAGAATCCTCGCCGGCGGCGATGACTTCAAGAGGAATCCACTGGCACCAACTCGAAGAGCCTCGTACACGTGCTCGTCTTGGTCGAATGTGGTGAGCATGATCACCTTCGAGGGGCTCTTGGCCGCGGCGAGAAGGCGTGTGGCCTCAATGCCATCTAGCTCTGGCATACGATCGTCCATCAACACGACATCAGGTTCGAGGCGCTCGACCTCTCGTACGGCTGCGACACCATCCTCCGCCTCGGCCACCACTGCAATATCGCCTTCGGATTCGACGATCATTCGAATGCCGCTCCGCACAAGTGCTTGATCGTCGACGACCACGACTCGAATCGTCATAAGTTAGTGACCGGGATTGCGGCCCGCACTACGAAGCCGCCATCCAACGTTGCGTCGGCGGATAGCTCACCGCCGTAAAGGGACACGCGTTCGCGCATGCCAATCAGACCGTGCCCCCGGGCGTCAGTGGATCCGACCCTCTGCCTCCCTCGTCGACCACCTCGACTTCGAGGGATTCCGTGCAGTACCTGAGTCGAATGACGGTCCCCGAATTGCTGCTGTGCTTCAACGAATTGGTCAACGCCTCCTGCACCAGCCGGTAGACACAGAGTTGAATCCCTAGAGGCAACTCCAATTCCAGTCCGTCGATCTGCATTTCGACCCGAAGTCCAGCAATACGCATCCGCTCGACGAGGCTGTCCAGTTGAGCGAGCGAGGGCCGCGGCTCAGGATCGTCCTCTTCGCCATCAAGACGCAACACATTCAGCAGTCGCTGCATCTCGGTGAGAGCGGCACGCCCTACTTCGCCGATTGAACGGACGGCGACGATCTCACTGGTCTGATCCGAGGCGATCACCTGTTCAGCTGCTCCTGATTGGATGACCATGGGACTGAGTCCGTGCGACACGATGTCGTGCAGTTCTCGCGCAATGCGAACCCCTTCGGACGAGACGGCATCGCGCACGAGGTCGATGCCGCGATACTCCATCTCCACGGTCCGACGTTCAGCATCGACAGCCTGGTGCAATCGGTAACGGACTGCTCGACCAGCTCCCCACGCCGCACACAACTGCAGCCCGGAGAAGAGATAGTCGCCGAGCCCCGTCTCTTGAGATCTGTACGCGATACCAGCCCACACCAATCCCAATACGAGAATCAGCCCACCAATGGCCATTTGACGCGGAGTGTGAGCGCCAAGTGAATAGGCGACGATGGGGAAGGCGATCACTGGAACGAGCATCTGATTCAGGGGCACACCGACCAGAAAGGCAATGTTGCCGGCGAGCGTCGTCGCTACGGGGGCGGCGAGCGGGCTTCGCCGCCGAAATTCGACGCCGCCGGCCATGACGAGGTAAAAGAGTACGGCCGCGGGGGCGTGCGGTCGAATGATCGAGTTACTCCACAGCTCGATCTGGCCGAGTATGGCGATTATCAGCGCGAGCATGTCGTCTAGACCGAGCGAGGTGGACAGCCAAGTCGTGGTACTTCCAGACCGGCTGGAAAATCGTGGACCGATTGATACACGGCGGAGAAGCGGATCTCATGGAGTCGGCGCTCGAACTGGCGAACTGAGCCCAACCCGCCTCGCCGGCGAGTTACCTTGTGAACTTTTAGTGCGGCGATCTCGTCACCATTAGGGCGGCGAGATCGCCGCTTTTGAGGTTGCAATGGGTAATCACTGGCAAATCACCTGGGCTAATGTGTGAACTCCGGTGGCTAAGCATTTCTCAATGCATTTCGCCATCCACCGGGCCGCTAGCTCATCGGGTAGAGCAGGGGACTTTTAATCCCAAGGTGCCGGGATCGAGACCCGGGCGGCCCACCAGTGACACAGAAAGTTTTGGAACTTTTTAGTGGTTCTGTGTTGCGAAAAATCTCACGCCTTATCCCATGCTTGACACCAAAACTGGATTCATACTTTCCACGACGAGGTCCATGGACCAGGCGAATTGGCCGCCAGACTTCGTTGTCACGAATTTCATCTTCCTTAAGCCTCCTCGTGATCCGCAACGGTCGCAGCAACAGAGAATTGAAAGGGATTCTCAGAGTACGTCATTCGAGATGACCACAAGGCTCGTCGAATAAGCGAATTGACCACCAGCCATTGTGACCCATTGAATATAGAATCACGAGCCTATGCTCACAACTTATGGCCTCAATTGCTGAACGAGCGTGGGTCTTCACGACAAAGTCAGATAGCGAACGATCGTGGTCTGCCAATCAAGGCTACGACGATTCTGTCGGCCTTTACTACTCATATGACTCGAACGTAGCTCAGTCAAGACGTGTACGCACGGGCGACCTCGTGGTCATTCGCGTCGATGACGATGTGGCCGGTTGGG
>JAYVZV010000111.1:0-9537 GCA_043782995.1 Acidimicrobiales bacterium
CCATGCTCTGGGTCGCAACCTCGAGCGGTCCTCTCGACCCGGTCGCCCGAGGAGCGCAGTCGACGTGGCGGGAGCGTCCGACCCTGTGACGACGTGCCAGCATTCCGGCCCACTACTCAACCGGGGCGCTGGATAGGGCCATTGACGCCATTCGCCAGTGCACGAAGCGGCGAAAGTGGACCTTCCGCAACCGCGAGAGAATGAACCAGATGCTGGACCTCGTCCGACTGCGCATCAACCGCCGCGACAACGCTGAGGCGTGGGCCGAACTGATACGCCAGGAGTTGGTGGCGAGCGTGGGGCGGCCGAAGAAGGCCCGGCAGTTGGCCGACCCGGTGACCTACAACCTGGCCGGCGAGAGGGTGTACAGCCTCAGGCCGTAGTCCAGGTGAGAACGGCTTGGCCGTGATTGGTTCGCGCGTCCGAAGGGACAGACCAGACACCGGGTTGAGTTAGAAGTGCTCGCCTGCCTGCTCCCGGTTGAGTTGAGGCCGAACGCGCAGTAGGTAGTAGATAGGGACCAGCAAGAACGAAGCGTCGCCGATGAGAAACAAGACGATCATCGAAGCGACCCACCTACCCTTGGACCGACCAAGTGATGTGAAGGTGGACTTCGGAGTTCGGGTTACGTGAATGATGGCCCAAGCGGGCAACAAAATACCGACGAGTAGCAGGAGTATCAGAGTGATTCTGGCAGAGAGCCCGCCGTGAGCCACGACGAAGTGATGCCCGAGGAGCCGAACCGAGACGGTTGAGCTACCCGGTGGACGAAGTCCTATAAAGAGGCCGACGGCAACGATAGCGACGACGCCCAGCACAAAAGGGACGGCTCGCCAGACGGGTGTCTCCTTCTTCTTGACTACTTCCGTGTCCGGTCCGTTGCCGACCGACTGCGTCTCGTTCATCGCGACACCTCTATCTACCCCAACTGTACCCATAGCATCACCCATCTGATTGTGCAGCAAGGCACCTCTGAGACACTGAATCAACTCAATACTCCCCAAACGCCGAACGGGTTGGGCGCTTCGGGGATTTGCAGTGTTCATTATCACAACGCCACGCGAAGGGGGGCTGGCGCGCACCTTCACCGACCGTGGCGTGACGTTCGCCAACAGCGGCGAGGAGCGCCCGTTCCCCCTCGACGTGGTCCCGCGATTGCTCGGCGCGCTCGAGTGGGACCTGATCTCGCGCGGCATCGCCCAAAGAGTCCACGCCCTCGAAGCGTTTCTCGCCGACGTCTACGGCGAAGGCCGGGTCTTCGTCGAGGGCCTGATGCCACAGTGAAGAATGCGGGGGACCCACTGAGTTGGGCACGACTGACAAGTTGGATCTCTCGCAAGTGAAACATGGCGCGCCATCGGTTCCCCAGTCCGGGTACTTCTGAACTCTGACGTCCGGTCCTTCCACGATGTCGCGGGTGGACCCGGCACGTCAGAGGGGCACGATGACTATTCGCGCCGAACAGGGACCGAGGAGCGCGTCCGAACCGTCGCGACGCCGGTGGCGCTACCAGGCTTCGCCACAAGGGACCGACCGTCGTGGCACTCCCGGTGGTGAAGTTCTTGGTCGACGCCACGCCGAGCCAGCGGTGACGATTCATCGACGCCGGAGCGAGGGATTACCGGATCAAGCCGCTTGACCTGAAGAACCAGCTGATACTGGTGGACGGCCGCTTCGGTGAGACGATGGGCCCCTTCGCGTCCGAGTCCGAGGTCTAGGTCCTTCGTACTCTCCGACGAGTCCATTCACTCCCGTCGTCCCTCGGCCATCACTGCGACGTTGCTCGGCCCTCCCGGTACGACGACGTCGACATCGACGTCGTCGGCGAAGTCGGCGATGTCGACCAAGGCCACTACCACGACCCACAGCGCCGTGGCAATCGCGAGGTGCACGTCGGCGACTCCGGCCGGTGCGCCCAGCGACGAGTTGAGGATGCCCACGAGGACCTGGAGGCCTAGTAGGCAGGTCCCGATGATCGCCAACTCTCGCGTCGCGGGAGCGCGAGTGGGCGCGCGAAACAGTGTGAAGAGGTACGAAAGGATCAGCGTGGCACCGACGAGGACCATCGCTCGGTGGACGAGCTGCAACGTGACGAGCCCATTCGAGGCCGGGCTGCCCGCACAGGCGAGCCACGACCGGCACGCCGACCCGGCGCCGCCGTCGACGACCAGTGACCCCGAGACGATCACGAGGAAGAGCCCCGTGAGGGCGCCCCAAGCTCGCAACGAGACCCGATGTGGCGCGATCCACGACTGGCCGGTCCCCGCGAACGAGCCAATCGCGGTGACGGTGACGACGGCCAGGAAAAGCATCGCCAAGATCAAGTGAAGGGCGACCGTCCAGCCGGCATTCTTGGCGAGGACCGTCACCGCGCCGAGCAAGACTTGGACCACAATTGCCGCCACCGAGAGTCCAACGGGCCAGCGCAGGAACTGTGCCTTGACCCCGGCACGCCAGATGAGCACCGCCAGCGAGAAGATGAGAACCGTGACGACGGTCGCGAGGTACCGGTGGGACTGTTCCATCAGGGGACTGAATCTGTCAATCGGACCGTACCGGCCGCTGCAGAGCGGCCATCCGGGACAGCCCATGCCGGAATCGGTGACCCGTACGGTGCTGCCGAGCACGATGAGGCAGTAGGTCGAGAGTACGGTCGCCACCGCGACTACCCGGATGCTTCGCATGACCGACCTCCGGCAGTGAGCGTAACACCGAGACTCGGAGTCGAACGTCGGGCCGGGCGCGATCGACGCGTCGGGGTGATTCTCATTTGGCGCTCCGATCAACCGAGGCAGATGTCGCGACGGGCGGCCGAACGATAGGTTGCGGAGAGACGGAAAGGGGCGAGGTGAGCAACACGGTGCGGGTCGCGGCGGTGCAGCTCTCGTCGGGCGCTGATTCGCAACGCAACGTAGAGTCGGCGATTCGCCTGGTTCACGAAGCGGCCGACCAGGGTGCCACCTACGTGCAACTGCCCGAGTACTTCAACTACCTCGGACCGGCCCAGGGCTTCGAGTCGGCGGCCGAGACCGTCCCCGGTCCGACGACCGACCGTATGGGAGAGGTCGCGCGATCGCTCGGAGTGACGGTGCACCTCGGAAGCCTCCTCGAGAGGACGCCAGATCCCCGGAAGGCGTTCAACACCAGCGTCGTCATCGACCGCGCGGGGGCGATTGTCGCCACCTACCGTAAAGCGCACCTCTTTGACGTGGACGTGCCCGGCGCCATCGTGCATCGCGAGTCCGACGTTATTGTCCCGGGAGACGAGCTAGCGGTCGCCCAACTTCCCGGTTGGCGCCTCGGCCTCTCGATCTGCTTCGACGTCCGCTTTCCCGAGATGTACCGGGAGCTCGTGGCCAGCGGGGCCCAGGTGCTGGCGATCCCGGCGGCGTTCAATGCCTCCACCGGTCGCGCTCACTGGGACCTGCTCGTCCGCTCGCGCGCCATCGAGAACCACGCCTACGTTGTCGCGGCGGCCCAGGTCGGTTCCACACCCGAGGGGATCGACACGTACGGCCATTCGCTCATCGTGGACCCGTGGGGGGTGGTGATCGCCGAGGCCCTCAGCCTTGGGCCGGAGGTCCTGTTGGCCGACCTCGATATGGACGAGGTCGCGCGTCGGCGCGCCCAGATCGCGGTATTGGACTTTCGTCGCGCTCGCCTCTACGGAATGCCGGTGCGCATTTTCGCCGAGTGACCGTTCCGAGGCCGACGACCTCGATTGACGAGGTACTGGTTGAGGAACTGCCCGATCCCTTTGGCTAGTGGCATACCGTCTTGCCCGACGGAGTGGTCGTGCAGACGGTCGTCGTGGTCACGGGCACGGTCGTTGGTGGGACGTAGACAGTCGTCGTTGCCACCGGCATTGGTGTGGTGGGGGTAGGTGCGGGGGAGGGTGACGGAGGATTCGAACCTGCAGCCACGCTCGTCGTCGGCCCCGTGGGACTGGGCGATCCGACCGACGTTGAACCGTTGGTAGTCGAGTCACGGATTGTCGATCCGCCGGACTTCGAGTCCCTCGTCGTCACCACTCTCGTTGATGAACCACCCGTCGGGTTCGCGGTGGAGTGAGAGGAGGACTGTCGCGACGAGGTCGCCGAGCCCGCGGACGGGGCGCCACGGTTCGACGATGAGATACCCGACGACGTGGTCGTGCCGCCCGGCGTGGCGCCGGAACTTGCCGAACCGGACGACGTCCCCGTCCCGGCCGCGCCGGGCACGGTGGAGCTGGTCACGGACGCGACCCTCGTCGAGGTCGCCGCGTGGGCCGCCTTGTCGACATTCGCGAAGTAGTTGACCATGAAAGCTGAGAGGAGCCCGGAGCTGAGGAAAATGACCTGGGAGAGTTGGCGCAGTCGATTGAACTGACGACGTCGAGGGACGACTGGCGTGGGGGGCGCGAATCCCATTAGTGGACCTTGGTTCGGCTCGTCGTCACGACCTACGTGTCCCCAGAGTCGTCACTGCCGCCCGGTTGACTGGTGGTGGTGGTTACCGGCGGAAGAGTCGTTGGCACCGGGGGCATCGTCGTCGTGACCGGGGGCGGCGCGACGAAGATCACCGACGCCACGGTCGTCGGGGTGACGGCCATCGTGGTCGTCTCGGGCGGATGTGAGGTCGTCGTCGACGCAGTACTGGGGATGGAGATGGTAGGGAGATTGAGCGGGGACGGAGCAGACCAACGCGGCTGGTGCTGGGCGCGAGTTCGAGTGTTCGACGGCCCGGTAATCGACGCCGCACGCTCGGTGACCGGGTGATGCGCCACGTGACCCTTGGGCGCAGTCATTACCGGCGATTTTACGGCGGTGACGGCCGCGGGGGTCGGCGGGGCGGACCCGATGTTCGGCCCGACAATCCCCGCGGCAACTCCCACGGTCACGACGCCAGTCGTCGCCCACGAGGATATTGAGCGCAGCAGTTCCATCGCTCCTCCTGGACTCACCTCGATCGTTTTCGGTTCGAAAGCGAACCTTCTCATTCGAAAGTCAATACACGAGCAAAGAGTTCACAAAATAACGAACAATTCATTGAATGCCACGGGTGCGCGTCCGCTCGAGGCCGTCGCAGGGACTTCGAATCGGACTAAGGCAATCGGTCTTGCCGGTGAGCGTCGTCACGCAGTTCGTGGTCCCAGTAACCGGTACCGTCGTCGGGGGAGGAGAGCCGTCGTCGTGGGTACATGAGGCGTGGTGGTGCGCGCCGGTAGGCAACGACCATAGACGGCGTCGAAGGGCCAGGACTCTCAGCGAGGTGTGGCCGCGCTAGAGACCGGGGGAGAAGCCGAGGATGCGGGTGCTCGCCAGTTTCTTGCAGACCGGCTGGATCGGGAGCCGGAAGTAAAACTTCATCGCACCGATCGCTACGACGACCCCGTTCACGTTCTTCGGTCCGCACTGCGCGGGTCCAATGTTCCCGGCTTCGACGACGGCGAGCTCAGCGTTGGCAACGCCGTGATAGGCGGCGAGGGTGACCATCTTGCCCCGACCGCCCTGGTTCTCCTTCACCGAGGGCCCGCCGACCGCCGAATGGGCGGCGGTGACGACTGGCTGCGCCGACGGGATCCCCGCCAGGGTGCAGGCGGTGGCCCCATGATTGAAGAACCGCAGGTTGTAGTAGGTCGTGCCGGCCGCGCCATTCGCCGGTCCGGTCTTCACATTCAGTTGTACCGCGGTGCAGGCCGGTGCGGCGATCCGCGAACTGCTCGCCTCCGCGGCTCCGGACGCCAATGCGACGCCGCCGACGGCAATGCCAACGGCAGCAATCGAAGTGACAATGCGAGAGTTCATCGGTCCCACTTTCCTCGGCTTAGCGACGTTCGACGGACGCCCGGCGTCGCTCAGTCCCGATTCTAAGCAACCAGCGCCGTGGTCGCTTGACAATTGCCGGAGCAATGAGAGAGAGCTGACATGATGCGAGGTCCTGGTCCCCGTGCAGCGGTCAAAGGTGTCTGCGCTGATGAAAGTCCTTGAGCTACAACGACCCTGGCGCGGGACCGAGGGCGCACTCAGTCCACGACGGAGTAGCTACTACAAGATTTTGGTCGACGCCACTTATCTGGTCCGGGGGAGTTCAGCGAGGTCGTCCCTGACGAGAAGGTGGTCTTGACTTTCGGTGGGGACGAGTCCAACCACCAGGTACCTGCCGGTTCGACGACAGTGGCGACCACCCGGACGCCCGGGACGTCACTACCCGCGTTCGGCTCGTGCCGGGCGGACCGGCCGAGGAAGCCACGAGCGACCATTCGCGCATTTGGAACCACTACCTCGAGAAAATGTTGCTCGTCGCATCCGGTGGCCACGCGGGCCACCCCGTGATGGAGGCGTGGTAGAGCGTGTATAACTTCGAGGTGTCGACGATGCACCAAAGGGAAGAGGACGCGATGAGCTCTGATGAGCACACTTGGCAGTTGATCCACGCTGAACGGACGAGGTTGGCCGACATGCTTGAGGGCCTGACCCCCGAGCAGTGGGCCGCTCCGTCGTTGGTGAAGGGGTGGAACGTGCACTTGGCGGCCGCGCACATCATGAAGTCCAGTGAGCAGACCCCCGCGATGTTCCTCTCGGGATTCGTGAAGAGCGGCTTCCGGTTCAACGCCATGATTGACCGCGACCTGCACGAGGTGGGTAAGTTGAGCCCGGCCCAGATTATCGCCAGGCTGCGAGCGCGCACCTCGACGACCAACAAGCCGCCCGCGCCGACCGTGGCGATGCTCGGTGAGGTGATCATTCACGGTTACGACATTCGATTCCCGCTGGGTATCACCGACGACTCGGCGGGCGAGGCTCGAATAGCGTGCCTCGAGATGTTCAAGGAGTCGACGTTTCCGGTCCCGAGCAAAAAACGGATCGCGGGGCTCAAGCTCAACGCGACCGACATGACGTGGTCCACCGGCACAGGACCCGAAGTCAACGGTCCCGTCCAGTCGCTGCTGCTGGCGATGACCGGTCGACCGGCCGGGCTCGCGGCGCTCTCGGGAGAGGGCGTCGCCACTTTGAGAGACCGGATCGCGACCTAAGGTCGATCGATCGTCGGGAATCGAAGGTCACACGGCATTGTCGATCAGAGGAGGACCTTGGCGAAGGGCACTAAATCGGACCCTTGGAAACTGACGACGCCACCGGGCTCGTCGGCCTACGAGATGTACCGCGACTCCGACGGCGATCCGCCGTCACTCGTCTGCGTCGTCGGTTCGACGACGCTCAAGTACCATCTGTCGGCCATCGACGACCTTCACACCTGGCTCGTGGAGCAGGGTGACTGGGTCGCGCTGGGAGCGGCCGACGAGAACAAGGCCGCGGCCGACGGCACCGTGGAGGCGTGGGGTCGGGCGCCCACGAATCCCGTCGGTGGATGGTACGGGCTGCGTAAGGGCTACCGCGGTCGATTCGGCATGTACCTGCCACCACTTCTCGAGGCGTTGGGACTGGCGCAAGTGACCCACGATCCACGCAACAATCGGATGCGGGCTACCTGACGGGTCCTTTGGTTGACGTCGCCCGGCCTATCGACCGAGCTGACCGGGGCGCTCACGGCGATTGAGGTGGTTCTCGACTTCTCGCCCGTTCCGGCGACGTTAGCGTTCGACGGCGAGTGTGCGCAATCTGTCGACCCGCTGATTCGACCGACGCGACCGCGCACTATATGGTGTGGGTCGTGGAAATCGTGAATCCCTTCGCCCGTCAGCACATCATCGAGGTCGCCTCCGACATGGTGAGGGCGTCGGGGAGCAAGGGAATACAGGTCGCCGAGGTGGCCGAACGCTCCGGCGTGGACGTGACTACGGTCGAGGACTTTTTCGACTCACGCACTCAATTGATTGCCGAGGCGCAGATGTCCAACTACTTCGCGTTGGTCGAGCCGCACCATCTGGTGCTCTCGCGCGTTGAGACGGCGTTGGCTCACGAGGACCAGGAGGCCTTCTGGGCGGCCGTCGAGGAGAACATCGTGCTGGCGTGGTCGTCCGGTCAGCTCGATCAGAAGTGGGGTATCTTGAACCTGCTTCACGATATCTGGTCTGACCCTTTTTCCCAGAGTCACTTCTGCGAACTACTCGACGTCCAGTTCGACCGCTGGATCACGGTGATCGAGGGCGCCAAGCACCTGGGATGGATTGACGAGGACGTCGACGCGAAGGCCCTCACGGCGGTCTACTGGTCTGCGTCGGTCGGACAAGTGATCACGGCCGGATCGACACTTCTGAATCTATCGAGCCAGGAGGCCCGGGACTTCCTAATGCGGGTCGTGCGTGGGCGCAACGAACAGGGCTCCTCGCCGCGCGCGTAGCGAGGTGTGGGCGCTCCAGGGCCTCAAGACTCGTAGATCGAGAACGCCTCGAGGTCGCGCGCGATGTGAAAGCTGTGCGACAAGGGGACTCCGCACTCGTGCGTGAACTCCGACCAGCGATACACCGCTTCGCGCACCTCGCCCAGGACCGTATTCGTCGCGGGAGCCATGAAGCGAACAGCGACCGGCCGGTGGCTCCCGTCGATCCGATGCCTGGCCGCTCGCAGCACGTGAATGTCGTCTCGGCCGAAGAGTACCCGTGGCGAGGGTGAGGCCCAGGATTGGTAATCCGACGGCGAAGGGCGGTCAATCGGCGCGCTCGCGTCGTTTTCGCGAACCTTTTGGCCGTTCGGCGCGTCTCTATCGATGTGCCGCAAAATGCCTTCATCCGACAGTCGACAAGGATCGGTCCCGTGAGCGGTTCTGACGAGATGGACGAATTGGCGAGATGGCTCGAGGAGGGCTACGCGGGCTCGGTTCGAACGGCGTACCTGATCCTCGGCAATCGCTCTGACGCCGAGGACGCGGTGCAAGAGGCGTACCTGCGGGCATGGAAGTTCCGCGACTCGCTGGCGGCCACGTCGAGCTTCAAGCCCTGGCTCTACCGGGTCGTCGTGAACACCTGCAACACGAAGCTCCGAAAGGAGATCCCCCACCGGGACCGACGTTCCGGTGAGGACGGTCTGGCCACCTTGGTCGCAAACGACGACCCCATGGGTCGAATCGCCCAGGCGAACGATGTCCTCGAGGCGCTGAGGGGCCTTCCGGCCCACCTTCGTATCGTCGTCGTCCTGCGGTACTACTCAGATCTCAGCGAGCGTGAGATCGCCGTCGCGATCAGTCGTCAGCCGGGCACGGTGAAGTCTCGACTCCACGAGGCCCGGCGTCGACTGGCCGCACACCCCGCTCTTCAACGAGACGAGGAGAGCGCCAATGCTCCGAGCAAGGAGAGATACCAATGAACATGATTGACGAGGGGACCCTGACCGATGTGCTGCACGACGTGGCCGAGAGCTTCGCGGTGTCGCCTGGGGCGACCGACCGAATCCTGGCCGGGGCCTCAACGGCCTCGAACGAAACGCCGGTTCCTCCGATCCGTCGGCACTACGCACACTTCGGACGGGGCCGGACCCTCGCGATATCGGCGGCGGCCGGCCTGATGGTCGTCGGCATATCCGTTCCTCTTTTGCTTAGTGAGAGTGGTCCGTCGTCGTTGGCCGCCGTGGGTCCGCACGTCGTTGAGAAGATCGTCAT
>JAYVZV010000112.1:0-3168 GCA_043782995.1 Acidimicrobiales bacterium
TGCCGGTTCGCGACGACCATGCTGCCCGCCAGGGACAAGGTGAGTGCCACGACCACAATCATCGCCGACTTGCGCAACGCGGACGCGCCACGCCAGGTCGAGGTGATTACCCGGCGGCGGGGCGCCACCGCCTCGTGCGACGGCCGACGGGTCGTCGGACGGGATCGGGGACGGCGGGGCCGGCGGGTGTCGACGCGACGCGGGAAGCTGATGACGGTCACGACGTCAACTTCCGGGCCATGCGCAGCCGGGCCGAGCGTGCCCGTGGATTGTCCGCGATCTCCGTTTTGCTGGCCAGCCGCGCACTGGCCTTGAACACCGAGACACGGGGTACGGCGCCGCACACGCATCCCAACTCCAATGGGCAGTGGCAGCCCCCAGTGGCGGCCTCGTGAAGCACCGCTTTGACCACGCGGTCCTCGCCCGAGTGGTAGGAGATCACCGCAAGAACGCCGTTGGGGGCGAGCACGTCGAGGGCGGCCTCGAGGCCGACGGCGAGTTGCTCCTCTTCTGAGTTCACCGCGATTCGCAGAGCCTGGAACACCCTCGTCGCGACGTGGCCACGACGGCGCGCGGCCATGGGCACTGCGCGCTCCACGGCCTCGGTGAGCTCGCCGGTAGTTGTCGGTTGACGCGCCAAGACTGACTTCGCGATTGAACCTGCGAATCGGTTCTCGCCGTTGACGCGTAGCAGTCGCACAAACTCGTGCTGGTCGACGTGACTCAGGAACGCGGACGCCGTCTCACCGTGAGTGGGGTCCATCCGCATGTCGAGTGGAGCGTCGGCGCGGAAGGAGAATCCCCGCGTCGGATCGTCCAACTGGTGTGACGAGACGCCGAGGTCCATCAGAACCCCGACGATCGGGTCACCTCGCACGAAGTCCCGGTGGTCACGAACCACCTGAGACATCGTCGCGAAGGTGGCGTCCACGATCTCGAAGCGCTCCGCGAACCCCTCGAGGCGCCGCGCGGCGGCTGCTCGCGCGTCGGGGTCACGGTCGATGCCGAGGATCCGGAGCTGGCGGGCCGCTGCAAGCAGCGCCGAGGCGTGCCCCGCGCCGCCCAACGTCGCGTCGATGACCACCCCAGCCGGCAGGCTGGTAAATAACTCGGTGATCTCAACTACGAGCACCGGTGTGTGGAATTGATCCTGGGCCATCTGCAGCCTTTCAATCGCCAAGACGGAAGAGAGGGCGGAGGAGGATTCTCTGCCCGTCTTGGCGATTGCCAGGCTGCGCATGGTCCGCGACCGGTACCCCTGTTGCACTCGTTGCACTAGTTGCTGCCCTGCTTAAAAATCTCTTCGGCGGCGTTCACCTGCTCGGCGTAGGTGGCCGGGTTCCACAACTCGATATGGTCAAGCGCACCGACGACTAGCACGTCGCCGACGAGCTGCCCGTAGTCGCGGATGGCCGGCGGCATGGCGAATCGACCCTGCTTGTCGAACTCCACATCCGAAGAGTTCGCCGCCCAGTAGCGGACTTGCTGACGCTCGAGCGCACCCCCGTTTCGGCTCTGCTCAAGTCGCTCGTCGCTCTGACGAGCGAACTCGCCCGGCGTCCATAGAGCAATGCAACCCTCGGTGTTCGGACTGAGGTGACCGCCCCGCTCGAACTCACCGCGAAATTTCGCGGGCAGGATCAGGCGGCCCTTCACGTCCAGCGAGTGCTGATACTGACCGACAAACCCGAGCATCTCTGTCCTTCCATGGGTTCACCACTTTCCCCCATTTCGTGACACAATACACCACTTCACCCCACAACGACGCAAATCCCGGCGCTTCTGCACAGAATCTTGGGCGTCGAGCCGCTGGGGCGCCCCGCACGATGGGTTGACCTCGGACGAGAGAAGGGAAGAGCTAGTCGGTCAGGTGCCGGGGGTGACGCCGCCACGGCCCGCTCACCCGAGCGAGAGCCTCGACCAGCTCCGGTCCGGGCACGGAGAGCTCGGGGAGAGTGAGGTGATCGATAGCCGCCGCAATACCGTCGGGAACAGTGCGAAGGTATCGGAGTACATCGCTCGAAGGGTGCGCGTGCACCACCGTCGAAATGAAGGTCCCCTCGCGGACACGCCACTGAGTCAAGCCCACGGCCTTGCGGCCGTCGACGAAGACCTCGCCGGGCCCCCGTCCCGCGAAGCAGACCAGTCGGTGCATCGGATCGCCCGCCAGGGGTCCCTCGTGGACTGAGATCACGCCTGGGGCGCGCCCCTCGAGCACCGACTCCCACCACCGGCCCGCGATAACTGAACTTGCGCGGACGTCGGGGGACCACCGGGGGTCTTGGGTGGGAATCCACCAATCGACCCAGAGGTCGCCGGGCTGGAGAAGAACCAGTCCCCCGCCGCCCCGGCGTCGCCGGACCGGTGTGTCACCTACGCGGTCGCGGTCCAGCACGTCAATCGACTGGTTGCCGCCCAGTACGAGCGTCGGGTGGACTAGGGCGACCTCGAACATTGTGGCCCCGGACTGGCGCAGCGCCGGGTAATCGTAGAGGTCGGCGATTGCCTCGCTCACGAGGCGCGCGGCAGGTACGGCGCCCAAAGGGGATCAGGGTCCGGCACGTGTCGCCAGCGCCACCACGGCCCGTCGGGGATCCGCGGTTCAAAGTGCATCCGCCAACCGATCTCCTCGAGCAACCGGTCGCCCTTTTGCATGTTGTGCCGTCGGCACGCGGCCACGACGTTGGTCCATACGTGCCCCCCGCCCCGGCTTCGCGGTACCACGTGATCGATCGTGTCGGCGTGCTCGAGGCAGTAGGCGCAGCGGTAGCTGTCACGCAGCAAGAGGGACCGTCGCGTCAACGGCGGGGTCCGGACCCTCGACGGGAGCTTTACCATCTCGTGCAGTCGCACGATGGCGGGAATCTCGACGACCACGGTGGCCGATCGGCAGACGCTCGGGTTGTCGGAGGTCGCTATCGGCTCGGCGCGGCCGGCCAGCATCAGCACCACCGCACGACGCTCGCTCACGAGTTGGAGCGGTTCGAAGGTCGCGTTCAACAGCAGCACGCGCCCCACCCCGACCACCTACCTTTCCACCGGCTGGCGCAACGACCACGAGGCGGCGTCCACCATCGATTCGGGCGACGGCGTACCCCGCGGGCCGTTGGCCGTCACGACGCGAAAGTCCCAGTAGGAGCGATCGGGCAGCGGAAGGAAGGGTGCTTG
>JAYVZV010000113.1:0-28071 GCA_043782995.1 Acidimicrobiales bacterium
CGTGGTGGGGCTAGTAAGAATCGAACTTACGACCTCGTCATTATCAGTGACGCGCTCTAACCGACTGAGCTATAGCCCCGCAGGGGTACCAATCTACACCAGAGCAGTGAATGCTCTAAAGGATCGAGTCGTCCCAGAGCCTCGCCGCGATGGACTGACTGGCTGTCGCGAGGAGGGTCCCCGACTGGCTCCACATGTGGGCCGTTCCCTGGGCGAAGCCCTTGGCGAGCGCGTGCATGTGGATCTCGCACAGTACCCAGTCGGTGGGCTCGAGCGTCGCAATGCGAATCGTATTGTCGAGGCTTCGACCCATCGTATTGAAGCCGAGGGGCTGCGTGACGCCGCCAGCGACGTAGTCGCCGAAGATCGCCAACGTCGCCGCCGACGGGTCGAAGTGGCCGGGGACCCGGCTCCAGAGGGCCGACACGGGCGACCCCGGAGTACCGTCGATCTGGTCGAACGAGCGGCCGAGGGCGATTCGCGACTCGAGGTGGTTGAAGATCGACGTGGCGAAGCGCTTGGGCATGACTCGAGGGGGGCAGTCCTCCGGGTCCGGGACGTCGGGCATCGTGACCCACGGAGTGGGTGACGAGAGCTCGCCAGTGCCGAGCGCGGCGTTCACGGTCAGGATCTCGCGACCTTCGGCGTAGGTGGTGGCGCGGGCCTGGGTCACCCGGTGGCCGACGACGGCGAGATCGGTCTTCACGGTGACCGTCGCCCCCAGTGGTGCGTACGAGAGGTACTGGGCCGTCGCCCAGATCGTCGGCCGCTCGCTCGCTTCCTCCAGTGCGACCAGGCCCGATGCCAGGCCACAGCCGCCGAAGAGGAACTTGCCCGGCGTGATAAGTCGCTCGGTGACCGCGAAGCCCCACGTGTCCTCACCGTTGCGCTCCATGCCCAGGAAACTTTTCGCGTCCACGAAGGCGAAGTTTACCGGAGAGTGGCACCCGGCCATTTCGACGACGCCGGAGGATTCGACGCAGCGGGCAGACTTGACGGGTGATCGATCCCCGGTTCGTGTACGTGGCGGCGCTGCTGTCGGTGTACGGAGCGTGGGGCTACATTCGCGACACCCTGCGCGGCGTCACTTCGCCCCACCGGGTCACGTGGTCGCTGTGGGGACTCGAGGGCGTGCTCGCCTTCGTCATTGAGATCCAACAGCACATCGGACTGGCCTCGCTCACGACGTTGATGTTGGGGCTGGTGCCCTGCGTTATCGTGGTCGCCTCGTTTCGCAATCCTCACGCGGTCTGGCGGATTGCGACTTTCGACGTCGTCTGCGGATTGATCTCATTGGCCGGCCTCGTCTTCTGGGCCTTCGTCAACCAGCCGACGATCGCGCTGATCTCCTTTGTTGTCGCCGACCAGGTCGCAGCGCTCCCGACGATCCGCAAGTCGTGGCACGCGCCGAGCACCGAGTCGCCTCGCGTCTTTTTCATGGGGGTTGCCAACTGCGGGATTACCCTGTGGACGTTGAAGTCGCTCACCACGGCCGGTGTGCTCTTCCCCGGCTGTATCTTTGTGGCGGACCTCGTCCTCGCCCTGCTCATCGTGACCAGAGCTGGGCCGCGGTTCCGGGGCAAGCACATGGGCACATCGACAGCGACGGCCGGCTAGGCGATGCCCGCTTCCGTGCCGACGCTCGACGAGGTTTCGGCTCGAGGCCGAGCACTGCGGGAGGATCATCCCCGGTCGTCCCTTGGAGAGTTGGCCCCCCGACCTACCGACTACGACGCCGTCGGGCGTCTGATCTGGCAGGGCGAATCGCGGGTCGGTGAACTAGTACCTCTGCGCTACCGCCGGATGCTCGCGAGCCCGATCGACTTCTATCGTGGAACGGCGCTGCTGATGGCCGAGGACCTCGCTCGCCGGCCCGGCACCCCGCTCGAGGTGCAGATCTGCGGCGACGCCCACCTCGCGAACTTCAATCTCTTCTCCTCGCCAGAGCGCCACCAGGTCTTCGACGTAAACGACTTCGACGAGACCGAGGTCGGTCCCTTCGAGTGGGACGTCAAGCGACTCGTGGCCTCGTTGGTTGTCGCCTCCTCGCACCTGGGCCACAGTTCCAGCCAGCAAGAGAAGATCGCCCTCGCTACCGCACGCGAGTACCGACTCTCGATGCGGCGATTCGCCGCAGAGCCTCGCCTCAGCATTTGGTACGCGTCGTTGGACGTCGGCTCGATCATCTCGACCCTCGGAGGCTTCTTCACCGAGAGCGAGCTGCGCCGCGTCGGGACAGTGGTCGGCCGCGCGACCGAGGCCAACACGGCCAAGGCTTTCGCGAAACTCATCGTTGAGACCAAGAGCGGCCCGCGAATCGTGTCGGACCCGCCGCTGCTCGTGCCGCTGTCGGAGTTGAACGACGACGGCCACCTGTCCTCGGAGGACGTGGCGGCGATCCTCACCGGCTACGCGGCGACGCTCTCCAGTGACCGCCGATCGCTGCTCGCCCAGTTCACCGCGGTCGACGCTGCACGCAAAGTGGTCGGGGTCGGATCGGTCGGGACCGACTGCTACGCGGTACTGCTCTTGGGACGTGACGCCGACGACCCCTTCTTCCTCCAAATCAAGGAGGCGACGACGTCAGTCGTGGCCACTGCCCTCGATCGCAAACCGACGTTGCCGGCCGGCCAGCGGGTGGTGCAGGGCCAGCGCCTGATGCAGGCGACGTCGGACGTGTTTCTCGGATGGGACACCCTGAGGGGCGCAACCTCCGAGAGGCACTTCTACGTTCGCCAGCTCTACGACAACAAGTCCTCGATCGCCGTAGAGCACCTCGACCAGTCGCTGCTCGAGACCTACGGTCGGGTTTGCGCATGGGTGCTCGCGCGCGCTCACGCCCGCAGCGGCCGCGGCGCCGAGATCGCCGGCTACCTCGGCAAATCCGACGTCGCCGACATCGCGCTCGCACGTTTCGCCGCGGCCTATCGGGGCCGCACCCTCGAGGATTTCCAGGCGCTCCAGAGCGCCGCGAGCGGGGGACGAATTACCGTAGCGACGTGACGAAGCTGCTGCCCTTCCACTGGCACGCGGTCGAGTTGGCGGTGATCGTCGCGGTCTTCCTCGTCCATCGCCGCCTCGTCTCAACCCTGCGCGAGCGACGGCTGGCGCTGTCCGCTCTCGTGTCGCTGGCGGTCGTCGTCGCGTGGCCGATTGGCGACCTGGCGGCCTCGGTCTCGATCTCCGTCGCGACGGCACAGCGCCTCGTGATCATGCTGCTCGTCGCGCCGCTGCTGTTGATGAGCTTGCCGACGACGCTCTTGGCCCGAGTGACGCGTCCCGCTCCGATCGACGCGCTGATGCGCTTCGTCGGCCACCCCGGGGCGGCCGTCGCGCTGGTCACGGTCGTCGGCACGGCGACGTTGACCGTCCAGGCCGTCGACTGGGGCGCACGGTCGAGCCTTGGTCGCGACGTCCTCCTGCTGGTGGTGCTCGCAGTGGGGCTGGTGCTCTGGATACCGGCGCTCGCCGCTATGCCCGGCACGAGGCACCTGTCGCCGATGGCTCGGGCCGGCTACGTCTTCGTGTCGGCGCTAGTGGTGACGAGCATCTCGTTCGTATGGATCTTCGCCCGACACCCGCTCTACCCCATACTCCACCACCAACGTGCGCTGTTGGGCATGACGGCGCTCTTCGACCAGCAGCTCGCCGGCTTCATCTCGAAATTCGGCGCCTACATCCCGATGTGGGCCGTTTCCTTCACTATCTTTTCCAGGGCCGAGGAGCGGGGACAGTCCGTGGAGGAGACGCCACTGCACTGGGCCGACGTCGAACGAGCGATCCAGCGAGTCGACCGTCAACGTGCGCGCGAGGTGCGACGGCGCCGCGCCGAGTGAGACCCCTCTTGGTAGAATGAGTCCTCGCGGGGATGTAGCTCAGTTGGTAGAGCGCGGGCTTTGCAAGCCTGAGGTCGTGGGTTCGATCCCCATCGTCTCCACGGATTTCGCGCCGCTCGACGGCGATGGCACCCTCCTGGGACCCCGGCGTTCGCCGGCGCCACCCGTCGGGTCGACGCCGTGGCCGAGGTGAACGCCAGCGTGCGTATCCGTGCGTTTTTGGCGGTCGGCTCGCAGAGCACCGGTGGGGCGCCGGCAGGCTCGCGGGGGCGAAGGAGGAGACCACGGGGGAAAACGACTGGGGGATGGTCAACGCCCGGCTCTCGCCAAGGACGGCAGTTCCCGTGGTCTCCTCGGAGACCACGGGAACACATTCTCTTACGACTCGTCCTCCGCGAGGATCCGGTAGATCGCCCGTCGGGCGTCGGCCAGGATCGTGGTGACGTTCTGCTTCTGCGCGTCGGAGCCGGCCATGGCCACCTGACGAACGGCCATCGCGACCTGCTTCAGAGTGGTGAAGAGGTCGGACGTGGCGTCGCTGAGGCCCGCCGCGGCGGTCTCCCACGGCTTGCCCAGCGACGCGCGCTCCTTGGAGACGAGGGTTGTGCCCTCGGCGGTCAGGCCGAAGCTTCGCCCGGACTCGGTCGACGAGACGGTGATGAGCCCTTCGTCCTCTAGTTGGGCCAGCACCGGATAGACCGAGCCGGGACTGGGACGCCACGCCCCGTTCGACCGTTCGCTCAACTCCTGGATGATCTGGTAACCGTTGCGCGGTCCCTCCTCGAGCAGTACGAGGATCGCGGCGCGCACGTCGCCTCGGCGCTGGCGCCGACCTCGCGGTGGGAACCCTCCGCGGAACATCTCTTCGGGCCCGCTGAACGGGCCGCCGCCGAAGTGACTTCGCGGCCCTCTCGTGCGCCCCCTCGGACCGCGTCCTCGGGGGGTCTCCCCGTGGTGTGATTCATGAAATTCGTTGTTCATTTGTCTGTCCTTTGTTCTATTCATGACTATAACGATACATCGGTATAAGTCGCTTGTCAAGGGGCAATTTATCCTCATATTGAGAGGAGGGACCGTGTCCAAGATATGTGTTGGAATCATTGGCCTCTGGTCCCCTGGAGTCGTGGGGGATTGGCGGCGAGAGCTCCGGAGCGCAGCGCATGGCGATCTCGACGGAGTGGCCAGTGAGCGGCGGGGCCAAACGTGCTCCGCCGTCAGAGCACCAGCGATCTTGTGCGGAGCCACGTCGCTGAACGCACCGCTCCGCCCGGCCGGGTCTCGGCGTCCCCTCACTCCGAGCGCACTCCCGATCGTCTCCGAAGGAGCTTCGGCCACGCCGTTGACGTGTGCGTCACGAAGGACTTAACCGTTGGTCGACCGAATCGGCTCGGGCTAGTTCGAAAGGATCTTCCCCAACACGACTGAAGAGTGCGACCGCGGATTTCGCTACGGGTGCGTCTCGCGCCAGCGATTTGCGCGGAGTCGGTGCGAGGCTCGTGAGAAAGGACGAACGCCGGGCTGAGGGCCCGGCGTTCGTCCAGGGAGGAGTCGACTAGTTGAGGTTCTTGTAATGCTCGCGCCAGATCAGTCGGTAGACCTTGGACTTGCGCGGAATCGCTCGAAGGCCGGGGATCACCGGGATAAGGAGCAGGGCGACGGAGAGCACCGCCATCGTCGCGAACACCAGGATGTCGGCGTTCGAACTCGTGGTGAACGGCGGAATCTGGTACCAGAAGGTGTAGAGCCACAGCCACGCCTGGCCCGGGTACTGGCCCGTCTCGTTCATCATTCCCCACTGCGTGCCCGTCAGGTGCTGCTTGTCGGCGAGGTTGGCGAAGTAGCCGCCGTCGGCGAGGAACATGAGGGGCTTGGTGTAGTTCGTGGTGTAGAAGCCGGCACCGGCCACGAGGGCCTGGTCGAGGGCGCCGGACTGGGCCATCGTGGTCAGGTCATCGATCATCACCGGCACCGGTCCCGCATTGGTCGCGTTCACCACCACGTGGCCGTTGGCGAACGTTAGTTTCGCCGAGGCCTTCGTGTAGTTGTTGACCCAACCCAACTGGGCTGACGACGAGGCGCCCTTCCAGGTCGACAGGGCCGCGGTCAGCGCCGGTTGGTTGGGCCAAGACCCCAGGGGCTTGACAATGAAGTCATTGACCGTGTTGATGGGGATCGTGACGCCCATGAACTTGGCGATCTTGAAGGGACCGAGCGCCACGCCGTCGGAGGCGGTGTTGTAGGGCGCGCCGTAACCGGCGGTCGTGGAGGTGCCGTTCATCTCGCTCACCGCGGTCATGGCGAAGTCGACCGGGTCGGCGTTCGACCAGGACTTCATCGTGACGGCCCGCTCGTCGGGCGAGCCGAAAAACGTCGACAGGAGGATGGTGAGGAGGCCGACGACCACTATCGCGATCGTGCCCTCCTTGATGATGTCGTAGGGACTGTAGCCACCCCTCCACTCGGGGGCGTCTACATCGGGGCGGAAGGCTTTCTTACTCATCGGGCGATCTCCGTGTCTTCTTCGTAGGGTGGGACGACGCCCTTGATGCGCACCAGCAGTACGTGCATGACGGTCAGCGCGACTGCGGCAATCGGCAGGATGACGATGTGCCACGTCAGCATCTGGCCGAGGTTCAAGACGTTGAAGAATGAGCCGCCGCCCGTGGCGTTGATGCCGTCCTTGGCCTGGGTGGCGATCCACTGCGAGTCGAAGTTCGTCTGGGCGACGTAGCCGGTGAATCCGGCCAGGATCGAGGCGAAGAACGTGACGCACCCGGTCATCCAGGTGAGGGTCCGACCGCCCCGCCAGGCGCCCATGAAGAACTTGCCCCAGAGGTGCACGATCATGGCGAAGAAGAAGATCTCCACGCTCCACAGGTGCGTCGAGTTGACGAAGTGCCCGACGTCCGAGCTGTGCCACCACTGGGGGCCTTCGATCGCGAGGACGCAGCCCGACACGATGACCACGACCAGCGCCGCCAGAGTCGTCACGCCGAAAACGTAGATCCACGACGCGACGTAGGCGGGCTGGGTGTCGGGGAGCAGCTTCTCCGGGGGGAGCTTGCCCTCGACGCGCTTGCGCAGGCGCGTCGTCCACTGACGTTCAATTTCGGTGGTGCTCACTGGCTCTCCTTACGACGGCTGCGACCGGGGAACGGCAGGAAGAGGGCCGCGACGAAGCTCACGACCATGAGGCAGATCACGATCAGGTTCGAGACGCTGATCAAGATGAAGTGCCAGTGGATGTAATGCCCCAAATGGTTCAGGGGTACTATCGAACCCAGCCAACCCATAAATTTCCTCCCGAATTGCTTTATTGCTGACCCTAGTGTCACAGGCAAATCGACTTCCCGACTAGGGACCAAAGGCCATTATCAGCATGTGCTTCAGGATTTCGCCCGTTTCGTGCCCGGTTCGCGGTCGTGAGCGCTCTGGCGCAGGTGGAACTGGGTGACGCCGATGGTGAGCGACACCGCGCCGGCCACGTGCAGTTCGACCAGCAGCGCCGGCAGGTGGGTGAGGTACTGAGTGGCCCCGATGAGGGCCTGGACCACGGAGATGGCGACGAGGCGTCGCACGCCCAACTGCAGCGCCGCGGGCGCCGCCCCGCGCCAGATCGCGACGAGTAGTCCGGTCACGAGCCCGATGAAGAGTACGGCGACGAGCGAGTGGACCCACGCCGCCGACGAGAGGGCGAACGGCAGCCGCTTGGCGACGAGCTGGCCCTGGGAGGACCCCGCGTGCGGACCCGAGCCGGTGGTCAGGGTGCCGGTCGCAACGAGCGCCACGAAGGGGACCCAGAGCAGCCGGGCGATCAGGCGGAAGTGGGGGTCGCGCACGTCGTTTCGAGCGCCCGGGCCGTAGACGTACTTCGAACGGTGGTAGAGCACCGCGCCGACCACGACCATGGAGAGCGAGAGCAGCAGGTGCAGGGCCACCAACCAGGGGTTGAGCTTGCTGTAGACGACGAAAGCGCCCAGCACCGCGTCGGCGACCACGCCCAGCACCAGTGTCCCCGAGAGCCAGACCAGGTCGCGCCGTCGGACCTCGCGCGCCAGCGCCGCGAGGAACGTGACCGCGGTCACGCCGACGAGCGCCACGGTAACGACGCGGTTGGTGTACTCGATCAGTGGGTGGATGCTCCACGAGCCCGTGATTCGGTGGTGGAAGCACGTCGGCCAGTCGGGGCAGCCCAAGCCCGATCCGGTGAGCCTCACGGCGGCCCCCGAAAGGACGATCACGATCATCGAGAGGAACGAGGTGAAAGCGAACCAACGGAACATGGGACCGGTGACGAGTCGGCGGGGAGGTGAAGTCACTTCAGCAGCCTAGGGATTGAACTGGACGGTAGAGTGCCCGCTATGACAGTCACGACCTCTGCGCCGTACTCGATCGGCGAGGTCCTGAAGGGCTACGTCGCGCTGACCAAGCCGCGGATCATTGAGTTGCTGCTCGTGACGACGATCCCGACGATGGTGGTCGCGGCCAACGGCATTCCCGGCCTCTGGCTGATCCTGGCGACGCTCGGTGGTGGAACGCTCGCCGCCGGCGGGGCGAACGCGTTGAACATGGTCATCGACCGCGACATCGACGCGATCATGGAGCGAACCAAGCGCCGCCCGCTGGTGGTCGGGTTGATGACCCCCCGGGCGGCCACGGTGTTCGCGTTCGGGCTCGAGGTCGTCGCCTTCGCGGTGCTCGCCTTCTGGGTGAACCAGCTCTCCGCGTGGCTCGCGATGTCGGCGACCGCCTTCTACGTCGTGGTTTACACGCTCTGGCTCAAGCGTCGCAGTCGCCAGAACATCGTCATCGGTGGCGCAGCTGGCGCGGTACCCGTCTTGATCGGCTGGTCGGCGGTGACCAACTCGCTCACCTGGACCCCGGTGCTGTTGTTCCTCGTGATCTTCATCTGGACGCCGCCTCACTTCTGGGCGCTCGCCGTGCGCTACCGCGACGACTACGAGGCCGCTCACGTCCCCATGATGCCGGTAGTGACCTCGCTCCGCCATACCACCCTCGAGATACTCGTGTACTCGGTTCTGATGTGGGCGCTGACCATCCTCATCGGCCCCACCGCACACCTCGGTTGGATCTACGCCGTGTCGGCGACGGTTCTCGGCGCCATGTTCACCTTCTACGCGCTGCGCATCTACCGCCACGCCCGAGCCGACCGGGCGGACGTCGCAGAGGCGATGCGGCTCTTCCACTTCTCCATCACCTACCTCACTGCGCTCTTTGTCCTGATGGCGGTCGACGTCCTTGTCCGAAGCCACTAGGCCTCCGCGGGGACGCCCGTCGCCGATGATGTTCATCTCACTGGGCATCGGCACCGCGGTCGCTGTCGCGCTGATTGTCGTGGTGTCGATACTCACCGGAGGCACCGTGAGGTACACCAACACGCCGCCGACGAACGCGCTCGTCGGCACGTCGGTGAAGGGTTTCACTTTGGCCGGACTGAACGGGGGACGCGTGAGCGCCCCCTGGGTGAGCGGCCATCCCGGTGTGGTCATCTTCTTCGCGAGCTGGTGCGGGCCGTGCAAGGCCGAAATGCCCAAGGTGGCGGCGTACTTAAGTCACCACCGCGAGGGCAACGTCCGGGTCATCGGCGTGGACACTGGCGATCTCCGAAGCGCCGGACTTGGTTTCGTGACTCGCGCGGGGGTCACCTTCCCGGTCGCCTTCGACCCCTCCACGTCGGTCGCGAGCGGCATCTTCCACTTCATTGGTATTCCCGAGACGGTGTTCGTCAATGCGAATGGCGTCGTAATTCAGGTCTACTCCGGCGCCATCCCGAAGGACGAGTTGGCGAAGGGCATCGCGGCCCTGAGGTCGGCCTAGTCGAAGCGGAAGGTACGTGCCGCACCGAGCGGGGCGAGCACCGCCCAGACGATCAGCACGATCCAGTCGGTAATCGTGGGAGCGATTCCCTGGCCGAGCACCCGATGGAGCCCCTCGGCCATCGCGCCCGGAGGCAGGCCGACCGCGACCCTTCCTATGGGGAGCGGCATGGTCGACAACGGGACGACGATGCCCGATACCAGTAACAGCACGAGGTACAGCCCGTTGCTCGCGGCGAGGTTCACCTCGGCGCGAAGTTGGCCGGCGAGTGAGAGACCGATTCCGGCGCAGCCGGCCGAGCCGAGGACCAGGAGTCCCACGACACTGGCGGCGCCGTTGACGCCACCGCGTGGATGCCACCCCAGCACCAGCGCGGCGACGCCTAACAGCGCCACTTGGATGACCTCAGTCACGAGGACGCCCGCGACCTTCGCCCCGACGAGCCGCCGCCGTCCGAGCGGCGTGACGTGCAGGCGTCGCAACACCCCGAAGCTCCGCTCGAAGCCAGTGGCGATCGAGAGCGCCACGAGTGACGTGGACAGCACGCAGAGTGCCAGGATCCCGGGCGCGACGAAGTCGATCCGGCTCTTCGTGGGGGTCGTGACGACGTGGGCCAATGAGAAGAAGACGAGCAGCAGCACCGGGATCCCGACGGTCAACAGCAGCGTCTCGCCGCGAGAGATCGTCATGCGCACCTCGGCCCGGGTCTGCGCCCACCACGCCCTCACGGCCGCGCCCTCACGGACTCGTCGGCGACCAGTTCGAGGTAGCGCTCCTCGAGCGACGCCCGGGTGCGCAACGAGACGATCTCGACGCCGAGGCCCGCGAGGTGACCGGAGACGACGGCGAGGCGCTCGGGCGAGGACGTCGTGGCGCAGCGCAGACGCAGAGTCCCGTCGAGCACGACGGCGCATCCGAGGAGTGACGAGAGCGGACCCGGGTCGACGGTCCGGGTCACTTCGAGAATCATCTCGGGCGATCCGGCCAGCTCGTCGAGCGTCCCGTGGGCGACGACGCGGCCGTAGTTCATGATGACCAGTCGATCGGCCATCCGCTCGGCCTCCACGAGCTCGTGGGTCGTTATCAGCACGGCGCAGCCGCGCTCGCGCTCGGTGGCGATGAGCGCGCGAATGACCTGGCGGCCCTCGGGGTCGACTGACGTCGTGGGCTCGTCGAGCACGAGAACCCTCGGTCGTCCGAGGAGGGCGAGGGCAAGCAGCGTTCGTTGCTGCTCGCCCCCGCTGAGTCGGCGCCACGGCGTGGCGCCACAGCCCTCGAGGTTGAGTAGCCCCAGTAGCTCGGCGACGTCGCGCGGTGCCTCGTAGTAGGAGGAGGTGAGCTTGAGCACCTGTCGCGGAGTCATCGGGAACCAGACGCCGCCGCGTTGCAAGAGCGCCCCGGTTCGCGCGACGACCTCGCGGTGGTCGCGCAGCGGGTTGAGCCCGTGCAGGCGTACGGTGCCCGCCGTCGGGGCGCGGAAGCCCAGCAGCGTCTCGACGACGGTCGTCTTGCCGGCGCCGTTGGGCCCCAGTAGCGTCACGACGTCGCCGTAGGCGACGTGGAGCGAGACGTCGTCGACCGCGCGCAGATCGCCGAAGCGCACCTCTAGACGACTGACCTCGACGGCGTTGCTCACGACCCTTGAACCTAGACGTTGCCACGGGGGCGCCCCGTGCTCGTCGGTAGGCTGACGGGCATGATCGATCTCGTCCAACTGCGGCGCGAACCTGGCGTGGTGAAGGCCGCGCTAGCGCGCCGCGGCGTATCGCCGGTGACCATGGACGCCATCGTGGCGCTCGACGTCGAGCACCGAGGGCTTATGCAGGAGTCAGAGAGTCTCCGGGCCGAGGTCAAGTTCCTCTCGCGCCTGGTCGGGGAGGCCCGCCGGGACATTGACCTCGAGACGGCCGAGCAGTTGGCCGAGAAGAGCCGGATCCTCGGCGACGAGGAGCGGCGGGCGAGCGCGGCGACTGAACGGGTCGCCAGCCGGTTGCGCGAGGAGCTGCTCCTGGTGCCGAACATTCCCGCGGACGATGCGCCCGACGGCACCGACGAGAGCGACAACGTTGAGGTCCGCCGATGGTGGATCGGCATGGACGACGGGCTCGCGCCGCCCGCCTACGCCGAGCACCAGCGTGTGGCCCACTGGGACATCGGCACCGAACTGGGAATCCTCGACATGGAGTCCGGCGCGAAGCTGGCCGGCTCGATGTTCCCGCTCTACCGCGGTGACGGGGCGAGGCTGCTGCGCGCCCTCGGCGCCTTCGCGCTGGACCGCCATCGTGACGCCTACGAGGAGATCCGCCCGCCGAGCTTCGCCCTGACCGAGACGATGATGTCGACCGGTCATCTGCCCAAGTCGGCCGACGACATGTACGCCATCGAGCGCGACGGCCTGTGGGCGATTCCGACCGCCGAGGTGCCCCTTACCTCGATGCACCGCGGCGAGATCCTCGACGAGGCGAGACTGCCGGTCCGCCTCAGCGCGCAGTCGGCGTGCTTCCGCCGCGAGGCCGGCGCCGCCGGGCGCGACACGCGGGGACTGCTCCGGGTGCACGAGTTCGACAAGGTCGAACTATTCGCCTACTGCACGCCCGACCAGGCCGAGTCCGCGCACGCCGACATCCTGCGCCGCGCCGAGGGCATCCTTCAGGCGCTCGGTCTCACCTACCGTGTCCTCGACCTGTGCACCGGCGACCTCGGCACGTCCGCGGCGCGCACGATCGACCTAGAGGTGTTCAGCCCGGGCGTCGACCGATGGCTCGAGGTTTCGTCGGTGAGCTGGTTCCGTGACTTCCAGGCCCGTCGAGCGAACGTCCGTTACCGTACGAGCGACGGAACGACCGCCCTCGTGCACACCGTGAATGGGTCGGCGCTGGCGTGGGCGAGGACCTGGGCGGCCGTGGTCGAGACCTACCGCCAGCCCGACGGCTCGGTCCGCGTGCCCGACGCGCTAGCCCCCTACTTGGGTGGCCAGACCACCATCGGCGCTAGGACTTCGTAGTCTCGAATCGGTACCCGACGCCTCGAACGGTGGTGATGTGGGCGGGCTTCTTGGGCTCCTCCTCGATGAGGGTCCGCAGTCGCTTGATGTGCACGTCGAGGGTCTTAGTGTCGCCGACGTAGTCGCTGCCCCACACGCGGTCGATGAGGACTTCGCGAGTGAGGACTCGACCGGGATTCTCGAGGAGCAGGCGCAACAGCGCGAACTCCTTCTTGCGCAGCTTGATCTCATCGCCGTCGACGAAGCATCGGCGCGCGTCGATGTCCATCCGGATGGGGCCGATTGTGATCTCCTCGTCGGCCTCCAACGCAGTCTCGTGGACCTCGCGTCGACGCAACACCGCGCGGATGCGGGCCACCAGCTCGCGCAGCCGATAGGGCTTGGTGACGTAGTCGTCGGCGCCAATCTCGAGCATGAGGACCATGTCGACCTCTTCGCCCTTGGCGCTCACGATGATGATGGGCACTTCACTGTGCATGCGGATGGCGCGACAGACGTCGAGTCCCGACATCTTGGGGAGCATGAGATCCAAAAGCACGACGTCGAAGGTGCCCTTGGTGAAGAGGGCCATCGCCTCCTGGCCGTCGCGCGCGGTCGCGACGTCGAAGCCCTCGCGGTTCAGTCCGATGGTCAGCGCGTCGATGAAGGACTCCTCATCCTCGACCAGGAGGACGTGCATTCGCTTATCGGAGGGGGCCTTCTTGGCCATCACTGGTTCATCGGCAACTCGAGCGTGAAGGTCGATCCCTCGCCCTCGCGCGACTCGACGAGAACGTGTCCTCCGTGATTGTGGGCCACGTGACGCACGATACTGAGGCCCAGACCAGTCCCGCCGGTCTCACGGGCGCGGCCCGGATCGACCCGGTAGAAACGTTCGAAGATCCGTTCGAGGTCCTTAGTGGGGATGCCGACCCCCTCGTCCTTGATGGCGATGCGAGCGACCGGCCCGAAGTTCTGGCCCTCCTCGTCGACCGTCGCCTCCACACGGTTGATCATGATTTCGACCTTGGCGTCGTGCGGGGAGTAGACGACGGCATTTTCGAGCAGCGCGTGGACCGCCGAGATCAGTTGACGGCGGTCGCCGAAGACCACGAGGTTCTTCTCCGGCTCTTCGAAGTCGATCTTCACGTCGTGCTGCTCGGCCGCGGTGCGGATCCGCTCGATCGCGTCGGCGACGATGAGTGAGATCGGTATCGGCTCGCGTGTCGGCGAGCCCTCGCCCTCGATGCGCGATAGGTCGAGGAGGTCCTCGATGATCCGATTGACTCGGAAGGCTTCGGAGTTGATTCGCTCGGCGAGGCGGTGGGCGACGGTGGGGTCGCGCTCGAATTGGAGGGTCTCGGCGAGCAGCCCGAGCGCGCCCATCGGGGTCTTCAGTTCGTGAGAGACGTTGGCGATGAAGTCGCGTCGGATGTCTTCGAGACGACGGCGCTCAGAGACATCCTCAATGACGGCGAGCACTCCGAGTGGCCGCCGTCCGTCGTCGATCACCGAGGCTCGGATGGTCAAGGTGCGCCGGGGCGGGCCGTAGATGTCGATGGTCTGTTCGGCGACTCCGTTAGACCATCCCTCGGCCAGCACGTCGGTCACGGCCTGGGCCGCGATGGCGTCGCCGTAGCGGCTCGTCATCAGCGTCTCGGCCTGCTTGTTGCGAAAGATCACCCCGCCCGCCTCGTCGCAGAGCACCAGACCAAGGGGGAGTGCGTCGAGTGACTGACGCAGGCGCACGGCCTCAGATCCCGATTCGCTGACGGCGGTCGCGGCCGCGCCGGTGGCCTCCTCGAGGAAGCTGAGGGCCGATTCGACCTTGCCCTTGTCGTCGCGAGGCTCTACGCCAAGTCGCGAGGCGAGCGCCATGAGTCGTTGGGCAATGGCCCGGTGACCGCGCCAACGGTTGAAGAGGACCCCGACGAAGAGTCCGACGACGAGGACGCCACCGGCGGCACCGTAGACGGCGGACGAGGGCCAGTGGGAGACCACGTTCTTAGTCAAGGAGAGGAGCACGGAGCCATTCTCGCAGACGAAGTCACAGGAGACTGGTTGGCGACCGTTGGGCGCTCTCAATCGAAAGCGAGTCCATCGTGTTCCTTGCAGGCGTCAGCCTTAATCCCTCGACGAGCGCGCTACCGGGAAGCGCGGCCCTCCAGCAGATCACGAACGGAATCGCTGCGTGGGCCCTTATTGGATCGCTCGCCGCCCTCCTCTTGGGTGCGGCGCTCTGGGCGGTCGGAAGTCACACTCAGAACATGCACCACTCGGCGCAGGGCCGTCGCGCCGTATTGACGTCCCTGGGGGCCGCCATCCTGATCGGTGCGGCGCCCGCTCTGATCGACTTCTTCTTCAAGACGGGACTCAGCGTTCACTGATGAGCCACCTGTTCTGCCTGGTCTCTCCCGGGGCGTGCGTCGGCACCTCGATTGCGAAGGCGACCCTCGGCAACCTCTTTGACGCGCTGACCAGCTGGATCCTCTCGAGCGTCCAATGGTTCCTGACGGCGGCCGGCCACGTTCTGGCGTCGGCCAGCGAACCGGCGACGGTGGTGCGCGCCGCGTCGACCGAGTTCAACGTGCTGTTGGGGCTGTCTCCGGTACTCATGATGCTGGGGCTCTTGGTAACGACGCTTCAGGCCATCCGACACGGCGACGGCGCATCACTGTGGCGGGTCTACCTCGGTGTCGCGCCGGCCTGCGTCCTGGGTATCGCAATTGCCCGTCCCCTGGCGACGATTGTCCTCGACGCAGTCAACCAGCTCTCGACCAGTGCGGCGAGCACGGTCGTCGCGCACGAGGCGACACTGGCGACGTCGATGTCCAACCTGGCGACTTCGACGCCGGGATTTGGACTGTTCCTCCTGGCGATCGGTGTCGTTATCGGCACCTGGCTCTTGTGGTGTGAGCTGATCGTCCGAACGGTGGTCCTGACTCTCCTGCTCGTCCTGGTGCCGGTCGTGATACCCCTGTCGACATTCCCGTCGGGCCGACGCTTGGGCTGGCGCCTGGCGGAGACCTTCGTCGCGGTGGCGGTCAGCAAGTTCCTCATCGTGATCACCCTCTCCTTGGGACTCGACGAACTTCTGGGCTCGTCGGCGACCCAAGCCATCACCGGCGCGGTCACGTTGATGCTGGCCACGTTCTCACCGTTCCTGCTGCTCAAGTTGATCCCGTTCGTGGAGCAGTCGGCCTTGCACAACCTGGAGGGGGTTCGCTCGCGCTTCACTCGAGCGGCGGCCAACGTGCCGTCGTCGCCGCTCGGCACTGCGGCACGCGCTCTCACCCCGGAGATGCCGCTCCCCGGCCCTCCGACGCGGCCCGACGACCTCGGACTCCCGATGTGGCCCGGTGTTCCCGAGAGTCCGATGCCGCCCACCGGCGGCGAGCCGCCGCCGCCGCCGATCGGCACCGCCAGAACTCGCGGGGGCCACATTGCCTATCACCAAGATGAGATGGGACCGGTCGTCGGCTGGCACTTCGATGAGTGAGCATCTGGAGCTCGGACTCGCCGACGCCGACAGCCGGTGGATTGGCATCCGTCGCCATCAGGCCGCGCTGGTCATCGTGGGACTGGCCCTTGCTGGTGACTTCATCGTGCGACCTCGCAGCACTGCCGTTGAGGGCGTGCTCGGCGCCCTCGCGCTGCTCGGCGCGATCCCGACCCACGACTCGATGACCGGCGCCCAGCTGGCGCGGGTCGCGGTGGGATTCCTCCTGCGCTCCCACTGGACGTCGATGAGCGTCTCGGTGAGCTCGCAAGGCGTCGTGATGGATGGAGGTGACCGATCGCCCCTCCACGGCTACGAACTGGTCCACCTCGGCCGACTCGACCTGTCGGGACGAGACCACGAGCTGGCCGAGTCGCTGGCAAATTTCGCCGACTCCCTGGCGTCGGGGGAACGCACTCGCCACTTCTCGATTCACCTCTTGGTGGGGCTCAGTGGGACCCGGACTCTGCTGGTCACCACGGCCGACGTCGCTCCTCCACCGGGTTGGCGGGAGAACGACGCGCTGGCGCGAGAGGCGGCCGTCGCGCTCGAGGGCGGCGAAGTCGAGTGGCTACTCGAGCGTTGGAGCTACGTCCGTCGATCGGACGGGGTCCATCATGTGCTCCGGGTCCGGGACTTCGGCGTCGCGTCGCGCGGTCGCGCGGTGCTCGACCACGTGCAGGCCGTCCCGGCGCTGGTCGACGTCGTCCTGCACGTTGACGTGATTGATCGCGTCCGTGCCCAACGTCTCGCGTCTCGGGCGGTCCATCGGGTGGGCAGTGACGACGCGATGTCTCAGGCCGCCGGCTTTCGACGCACCGCGACCAGCGCTCGCAGCATCGATCGCCTCCATCAGCGCGAGACACTCGTGGCCGAGGGGAGGGCCTTGCTGCGTCTCGCGGTGTACCTCGTCGTTCGAGCCCCCGACCTCGACCAGCTGCGCGTGAAGAGCGGTGAGGTGGAACGTCGGGTTCGCGAGGCCGGCCTTCGCTGCGAGCGAGGAAACGGTCGTCAGCTCGACTGGTATCGCCAACACCTGCCGGGCGGACCGAACTGATGAGTCGACCCTGGACTCATTGGGCGACCTCCCCCGACCTCACGGGCCTGCGGGTGCCGAGCCACGACGCAGGCACCGGTCTCGAAGGGCGCAGTCTTGGCGTCGCTCAGCGCGGCTCGGCGTTCGTCCTGGACCCGTTCGACGCCTACTCGGTCGGTCTGGTGTCGAACCCCAACGTGATCGTGGCCGGATCAATCGGGGCGGGCAAGAGCACGGTCGTCAAGATGATGGTCGATCGTGCCCTGCGTCGGGGCCGTCGCGTGGTCGTGATCGACCCCAAGGGGGAGTACGGCGACTTGGCGACGGCCCACGGAGTCTCGGCCCTGGTTCTGGGTCGAGACGGTTGGTGCTGTCCGTTCCCGTCGAGCGACCGCGAGAGCCGTGACCTCGTACGTGCGCTGGTCGGCAGTGCCCAGGGCTCGCCGCTCACGAGCGACCAGCATTACCTCATCGACCAGACGTGGCTTCGACTGGAGGGGCGCCGGCCGCGGCGGGTCATCAACGCCCTCTATGAACTCCTGGCCCCGAGCATCGACCTCCCGGGCCGTTCGGCCGAGCGGGAGTTGGCCCTCGTCCTTTACCGTTTCGTCTTCGGCGACCTCGTGGGCCTCTTCGACGGCGTCGACGAGCCGATGAGGTTCACCGGCAATCTCGTCGTCCTCGACCTCTCCGCCCAGTGGTCGGCGAAGTCGTTTCCTATTGCCGCGCTCAGTGCGGTCGCCGCGGCGCAACAGGTGCTCGCCGGCGAAGGCGAGTTGGGCTATCTCGTGTTGGACGAGGCGTGGGCGTTGCTATCGGACCCAGTGGCCGTCCAGTGGATCCAGGGCTCGTGGAAACTCGCTCGCGCTCGGGGGATCAGCCACCTGCTCGTCCTGCACCGCTGGACCGACGCCGTGGCCGCGGGCGACGCGGGGAGCTCACAACGGGCCCGGGCTGAGGGACTGCTCCGGGAGTGCGAGACGGCGTGGCTGTTCCGCCAGCCTCCCGACGAGGCGCGCGAGATGGCCTCGGCCCTCGGTCTCCACGAACGTGAACAGTCGTACTTAAGGGCACTTCCCAAGGGCACCGCCCTCGTTCGATACGGGACCCACCGCTCGATCGTCCGGGTTGCCCCCGACGTCCGAGACATAAGTTTCGTCGACACCGATCGCGCGATGAGGGAGGGTGACGTTGGGCAGTGACCGGCCCCTCCTCGGTCGCCGGACGTGGCACGGCGTCGCCTGCGTTCCACGGGTGGTCCTGGCTCCGCGGAACTCGCTGCTGATCGTCGGCCCGACCCAGGTGGGCAAGACGTCGTCGCTGGTGATCCCGGCGATCCTGCGCTGGAGCGACGCTCTCGTCGTGACGAGTGTGAAGAGCGACGTACTCGCGGCGACAAGGGATTGGCGCAGCTCGATCGGCGAGGTGCAAGTGCTCGAACCGGGCCTTAGTGAAGGCCTGACGTGGGATCCGCTGGAGGGTGTGAGCTCGTTGCGTCACGCCCTGCGAGTGGCCCGAGACCTCACTATCGGCTCGGGCGATCGGGGCGAGACCGAGTTCTGGAACGCCCTGGCGGCGAAGTTGGTGGCCGCGCTGATGATGATGGCGCTCGACCGTTCATGCGACATCTTCGCGGTCGCGGCGCTCGTCGAACGTCGAGACCTTCGGGCTTGGCCCGACGGTGGTCCGCGAAGCGAGGCGGGCGCGATCGTGGAGAGCTTCCTCGACTATGAAGCCAAGACGCTCGATGGGGTCTTGACCACGGCGGAGACGATGCTGGTGCCCTGGCGGTTCCCTCAGCCTCTCGCGAAGGTGCTCACCGTGACGACCGGTCCGAACACCCTGTACCTCTGCAGCCCCCGCGGCGAGCAGCGCCACTACGAGGCGCTCTTCCGCGGTGCCCTGCGGATGGTCCTCGCCGAGCAACAGCGACTCGTCGACCTGGGACGCCAGCGCCGCCTGCTCCTGCTGCTCGACGAGGCCGCCGCCGTCGCGTCGTTGGACGAGCTCGACCAGTTGGCCGCGACGGTGAGCGGCTTGGACGTCACCCTCGTCACCGTCGTGCAGGACTTCGCCCAACTCACTGCCCGCTGGGGCGCCCGGGCGCCCACGATTGTCAACAACCACTCGACCCGTCTCGTCCTCGGCGGCCTCGCCGACCCGACTGTCGTCAACTTCCTCCCGGAGTTGCTCGAGTCGAGGACCGGGACGAAGTCGGTCCCGATCCGCCTTCGGCCCATCGGCACGGGGTCGATAGTGGCCGGTGGGTGTCCGGTCTACTCTGTCCGCCTCCAACCGTGGTGGCGGGATCGGCGTCTGCGACCACGGGGGGTGCGCTAGCGGTTACTACCATCACTCCATGGGAGGATCGCGGTATTCGATGAAGGGGACGGTGCTCGCCATCGACATCGGCGCGACCAACGTCAAGTTCTGTCACGTCGATGTCGATGGTGAGCTGCTCGAGGGACCACGCCGACGGCCGACGCCGTACCCCTGCTCGCCCGCGCGATTAATCGAGATGCTGGTGGAGCGGATCCTCGCCGACGACTGTCCCCGGGTGGGGGTCGGGTTCCCCGGGGAGTTCCGCGACGGGCACGTCGTGCGTCCGGGGAATCTCTCGCGTCCCGGTGGGGTCACCACCGAGAAGGATCCCGTCCTCGACGAGCAGTGGCGAGGATTCGGGCTCGAGGCGGCGCTGCGCAACTCCTCCCATCGAGATGTGCGAGTCGTCAATGACGCCACGCTCGCCGCGCTCGGCTCGATCGACGGCGAGGGCGTCGAGCTGGTGCTGACCCTGGGTACCGGTCTCGGCCTCGCGCTCGCGATCGACGGAGCGATGAAGAAGGTTCGTGACGTCGGGGCTGAGGTGTTCGTCGACGGCAAGACGTACGACCAATCGGTGGGCGAGCGGGCTCGATCGCTCGACGAGGACGGATGGGGCCAGCTCCTGGTCCTGGCGGTGAGTAACTTCGCCCGGGAGTTCGGCGCGACGAAGGTGCACCTGGCGGGCGGGAACGCTCGCCGCGTCGTGCCGACGCTCTTCGCCCAACTGCCCTTCCAGGTCGTCATTGACGGTAACCAGGCGTCGTTGCGCGGCGCCGCGAAGCTCTTCTAGGGCTGGGCGAGTTCGACGGCGCTCGCCGCCAGCACACCGGCCATCACCCGGCACGCGTCGTCGTCGATGGAGAAGTCGGGGCTGTGGTGCATGCCGCTCGAACCGTCGGCGAGGGCGCCTCCCACCAACAGGTAGCACCCGGGCACTCTATTCAAGAACTCCGAGACGTCGTCGCTCGGTGATACCGGGGGCACCGTGAAGACGCCCTTGGGGTCGACCACCGACCGCGCACTCGCGAGAACCCTCTCTACGACGGTGGCGTCGTTCTCGACGGCGGGCGTCCCTTCGTGGCACGAGAGGACGCACTGGACGGTGAAGATCTCCTCGACCTCGCGCAAGAGTGTCTGCAGGCTCGAGAGAGCCTGTCGTTTCTGGTCGGACGTGAAGGTACGCAGCGTCCCGCGCAGGGTCGCGTGACGGGGCACTACGTTGATCGCCGTGCCGGCGTTGATGACCCCGGCCGAGCAGGCGCAGTCGGTGCCCTGGTAGCTGAGCCCGGCGACGGCCTCGGCGAGTCGTGGCGCCAGGTGGCTGACGGCCAGCACGACGTTCCCCTCGACCGTCGCCATCGCACCGTGGCCGCCCTGGCCCGAGATATGGACGGCTAGTCCGACGGCCTCACTCATAAGGATGCCGGGACGCGTCGCCACGATGCCGACCGGCGCGAGCGACGAGACATGGCCGCCGATGACGAAGTCCACGGGGCTGGTCTCGAGCACGCCCCCGTCGATCATGGCGCGAGCGCCCCCGAGGCTCTCCTCGGCCGGCTGGAACAACAGGGTGAACTCGCCCGCCAATTCGTTACGGCGACGGGCCAGGAGGTCGGCGACGCCGAGCAGCGAAGCGGTGTGGACGTCGTGACCGCACGCGTGCATGACGCCCTCGGTGAGCGACGCGTAGGAGAGGCTCCTCTCCTCGGTGACCGGTAGGGCGTCGATATCGGCGCGCACCATCACGCGCCTTCCCGGACCCGACCCCTGAAGCCGGGCGACCGCACCGGTCTCGGTCGGGCACGGCATGATCTCCCATCCGAGTTCAACGAGTCGGTCGCGGACCACCCGCGTGGTCCGGCTCTCGCGGAAAGCGAGCTCGGGATGGCGATGGAGATCATGACGGATCTCAACCATCGGGCCGTTCACCGCGTCGAGGAGGGAGGGTAGGGCGTCGGTGAAGGGGGCGGACATACTGGCATGGTAGTTAGGCGACCTCGATGGCGTGGAACCGACGTCGGCTACGATGGAAGGCCAGCAACATTGCGGCTGTAGCTCAGCGGATTAGAGCATCGGTCTACGGAACCGAGGGTCGGGGGTTCGAATCCCTCCAGCCGCACTAGAAAACTCCAGTAAACAATGGGGTTCACGCTAGCAACTTGATTTCCTTCCTTCATTATGGGAATGAAATACACGACGGTTCTGGACTGACCTCGATGCGCGGTCATCTCGAGCCCCGTGGGAGCGGAACATGGAGAGCCAAAGTCTTCCTCGGACAGGACGCCAATGGCCGACAACGCTATTTGACGAGAACCGTCCACGGAACCAAACGAGAAGCTGACGCGCAGCTTCGACAATTGATCCTTGAAGCCGGTCTGGCGCACGAAACGTCGCACGCGACGATGGACGATCTCGCGGCGAAATGGCTCGAACTCGCCTCAGAAACACTCTCGCCATCCACGCTTCGCGAATATCGTCGACTCCTGGAAAAGATCATCCTTCCTCAATTTGGGAGCGCCAAGGTTCGCGCTATTCGTCCCAGTGATTTGGATACCTTTTACGCCAGCCTTCGCCGTCGTGGCGTGAGCGGTCGTCCCCTCAGCGCCCAGAGCGTCCGCCACGTCCACGCGCTCATCCGACGACTACTCAATCAAGCGTTGAAGTGGGGATGGATACTGACAAATCCGGCGCTCAACGCGTCGCCACCGAGGATCGAGCCCGTAGAACTTGAGGTTCCCGACATTGAAACCGTCACGCGAATCATCAACTTCGCGCAGGAGCGAAATCCCGACATTGCCTGTTTCTTGCGACTGGCAGCGGTGACAGGAGCCCGGCGAGGAGAGTTGTGCGCGATCCGCTGGCGGGACTTCGACAAGTGCGGGGCGCTATCCATCAAGCACTCGATCATCGATGGTCGAAATGATGAATTGATTGAAAAAGGGACGAAGACGCACGCGTCGCGAAAGGTCGTGATCGACGAGTTGACGCTGAAGGTGCTTGATGCGCAGCGAGAACGTTGTGAAGGACGGTCAAAAGGCTGTGGCAAGAAATTCTCACGCAACGGTTTCGTCTTTTCCAGTTCCTTGGACGGATCTGCGCCATGGCGCCCTCACCGGGTCACTCTGGCGTTTAAACGGTTATGCGACGAGTTGGGTTTCAGCGGCGTACGTCTTCACGATCTTCGACACTTTACTGCGACACAAATGCTCGCCTCGGGTGTCCCGGTGAAGACCGTAGCGGGGCGGCTGGGTCACGCCAATGCAGCGACCACACTCAATGTCTACGCGCATGTATTGGAGTCATCAGATGCTGAAGCGGCCCACTTGCTTGGCGACCTTCTAAAGGATCATGGTGGCTTGTAATGCCAGGCGAGCCTTCGTTGCCTTCACAGGCTTGCGGGTTCTGGTAGAACTGCACTCCTCGTCCCCCAAGTTCTGGAGATGTCTGGAGATTGGTCAGATCTGACAACCGACTCAAAGGCGAACTACACCCGGAGCATCGATCGACGTCGGAACCGCTGTTTCTGAAGGAAATGAGCAGAGTGCATGTTGACGCGTTGACATCGTTGCGAGGGCTCCCTACAATCAGAGAGAGCCTTCGAAGACTCTGAATCCGAGGTCAAGATGCTCAGACCAAGAATGGATCGCCGAAGATCGAAGATAGCCTGGGCGCTAACTGCAAGTGGCATCATTTTTGCATCAGGTGCAATAGTGGCGGGGGCTTCTTCCAGCCCTTCGAGCCCGCCAACAACGATCGGGGCCGCTCCTATAGCGCCCGGTACGCCACCTCCGACATGGCCTTCGGCCCCTAACTCTCCGGCGCCGACGGATGATCCGACCCACGAGGTCGCCCCTGCTGTGTCGTCGGCGTCTTCGATGTGCGCGCCAGGGCAAGTGACCGCCAAGTTTGGTGGAAGTGGACCGTACGGACCCTTCAATGGACCGAACAACAATGTTTGGCAAGTGATCATCGTCATGACGTCATCATCTCCCTGCCTTGTGAGTGGTTATCCGAGCGTTGCATTTGCCAATGGCGCTGGGACCGTAACTCAAAGTTCTACGGTGAGTGGTGGATACGTTGGACCGACTCAGCCTGTAACCTCGGTAACCCTTGGTGCCGGAGTACCTGCTTCATTTCTGATTGAAGGTGACCAAAATCTTTCTGATAATGGATCATGTCCAAACGACTCAAGTATTAGCTTCACGTTGCCTGGCTCAACAACGCCGATTCAGGTGGATATGGGTGGCACAGGGTTAATAGCTTGCGGCACGGTGAATGTGACCCCTTTTATCCAGGGAAGTTCGGCGAGTAGGTACCTCTAGTGGCATCAACTTTTCATAGAGGAACGCGCCCTGCAGTTTTCGTTGCTGCGATCGCCTTGTTCACGCTGACGGCCGTGCCGGCTTGGGCAGTCAATGGTGTACTCGGAGCAGACGATTCGGGCCCAAATTCTTCGGCACTGGTGTCGAATTGTCCGGGATACCGGTACGACAGTTATTTTGGGCAGCTGGGTTATTCGACTTCCAGTGGATTAACGTACTACAACGCTCCCGCATCATCTGGTCTTAACAATTCCACCGATATTCAGAGTGCGTATAACAACTACGTCGCGGGTCACGGCATTGGAGTCGGTGGCCTCTACTGGGTGACGAGCGTTTCTGGCACCTCGTACCCTCAGACTCAACAGGGCGCCTATTAATGGGGTGTGTATCAGGGCGACATCGCAGCGTCATATCTAAATCAAGCCAATCATGCTGCTGGCGTTTCGGGTGAATACACAATGAACACGATCTATGCGGACATGGAAAGTTCGGGCTGGTACACAGGCGGGAACATTGCCATAAGCCAATCAGAGTGGGGCGGTTTCGTTCTTGCCGTAGAGGGTAACGGAATCAACGTTGGTGTGTACTCGAACCCCTCGTGGTGGGGCAGCTACGTAAACCAGAGCGTTACGGTGCTTGAGTGGACAAGTCATTGGAGCGAATCTTTTGTTACAGCTCCGGGGGATTGTCCAAGTACGCCATTTGCACTCTTCCCTAATGGCCCTGCTGGGGGTGCAGGATTCTACGGGGGCGACACCACCTCTTCAAACGTCGCTATGCAGTGGCAATGGGTTTCAGCGAACGCTGGGGATTACGATCAATCTTCACTTGCGCACTTCAACACCGAGTATGGGATGAACAGCACGGGTTAGTACCACTAAGTCTTGAAAGACGTAAAGGCAAGTTACGCGTCAACCCTTTGTTGGGCCCGAAACCAGCCAATGACTTCCACAGCTGGGCCGCTGGCGCGCAGCGCCAAGAGGCCCAGTCCGCTGATCGAGAACACACACTCAAAACGACTCGTCGTCGATGATGAGACACTCGTTGGAACCTTCTGCCCACAGAACCCACCGAGTATTGATCGTCGAATGGAATTGATTCAGTGACCGCCAAGTTCGAATGCGATGGCATCAATTGGCGACCGAACGGTTCGACGTAGGACCCTTGAGACGATGCGCAGTCGGCGAAATAGTTACGCGCTGAACCCAGCACGTTGGAGGTCGGCGTCTCGCAATTGTGTCCGCAGCTGTCCACCGGTATCCGCGGCGTACCGAAATCGGCATTGTCACAAAACTTCTGTTCCAATTTGCCCTTTCGTGTGTGGCGTTATTAGTAGAGGAGCAATTTGTTTTCCTCTCCAGAGGAGCCGTCATGACGCAGCGAAAGTCGACCCATGAACTAGTGAAGGACATACAACAAGCCGGAGGGTGTTCGCACCCGATCCGGCTGCGCGGGGAGTTCGTCAACGTCGCCACCGGCGAGGTGAACGAGCGTCCCATGTTGGTCGCCTGCAAGGACCGCCGCGCCGTGCTCTGCCCCTCGTGCTCCTATCTCTACAAAGCCGACGCCTGGATCGTGGTCTCGACCGGTCTCATCGGCGGCAAGGGTGTTCCGGCGTCGATCAGTGATCACCCACGACTGTTCCTCACCCTCACTGCCCCGTCGTTTGGCACCGTGCATGCCCGAAGGAGCGACGGCTCGTGTCAGCCCGGCCGACTGAGGTTCTGCCAGCACGGACGTTCACTCGCGTGTTCGCGTCGCCACGACGATGACGACCGAGAGATCGGAAGTCCACTCTGTGACCTCTGTTACCACTTCGCCGACGCGGTGCTGTGGAATGCCGAGTCCTCACGTCTGTGGAACAGGACGTTCGAACAGATACGACGTCGACTGGCGATCGCTCTCAACGTCCCCTTCGCAGAGCTCTCGCAGCACGTGCGACTCAACTACCTCAAGGTCGCCGAATTTCAACGCCGTGGACTCGCGCACTTCCACATAGTCCTGCGCGCCGACGGTCTGGGCGAACCGTTCAGTCCTCCGCCACCAGAACTAACCACTGAACTCGTCGCCTCCGTCATCGGCATCGTGGTGAAGGAATTCTCCATTGTAGGACTGCGTGGGACCGTTTCGTGGGGCCGGCAAATGCATCTCGACGACGCGTCGACCCTCAACCGCGACGATCTGCGCATCGCTGCTTATGTGGCGAAGTACGCCACGAAGTCGGCCGACGGTTCGCTGGACTTCGCTCGGAGGTTCCACTCTCGAAGCGACATCGCAAAGATCAACGCCCCTTCGCACCTCCAACAGCTCGCTCTGACTGCTTGGGATCTTGCGCGAGATCCCTCGCTCGTGACGATGAACACTCGCGGGCACGCACACACTTTCGGGTTCCGGGGGCAACTCATCACCAAGTCGCGTCACTACTCCACGCGATTTCAGGACCTTCGAAACGCGCGGGCAGAACATATGAAGTCGCCTTACACCGACGACCCCGTCGAAGGCTCGTTCCGTTACGACGGACGCGGTTACGACGATCCGCGGGCCACCGCCATCGCCGAGTTCTTGCACCAACTTTCGCTCGAGGCACGTCAGGCAGTCAAGGGCGACACTCCATCGGTTGAAGGTGTCGAGTGACAAACACTTCCGACCTTGTCGTTCGCCGAATGTTGGGTCCGTCTGACAAAGGTCAGACGTATCGATTGAGCCAACGAGCCCGCAACGAGCCCGTATCCAACTTCAAGGTCACGAGGGAACGTGCGAAGCCTCAATGAACCCATCTGAAGAAATCGACGTGGCCTACACGATGATCGTCAACGACGGCGTGGTACGTCAGCGAGACGCTCCCGTTCTGAAGCTTCTTCTCACGTTGCCCGAAGCCGGTCGCGCGCTGGCCATCAGCAGATCCAAGATGTACGACCTGTTGAACGCGGGTGACCTGCCATCAGTTCACATCGGGCGCTCAAGGCGAGTTCGGGTGAGCGACATCGAGGACTTTGTAAAGAGCGGTGGTGCGAGACACGAAGGTGAAGAGCGCTGAGTTCGTAAGGAGCCGGCGCCGCCGCGGGCCACAAAGGCCCCTAAGAGGCGGAAGCAATGTCTCCCGACTGACCAATCTCGGGCGGCTCGCTTGTCACGCGATGACAGTTGAGGGGCCATTGATAATTGGGTGTTCGCCAGTAGACTTCGGCTATGGAAAAGGTGTTTCGCTCTACGTCGCCGCTGGGAAGACTGGTTGAAGCGCATCGTGACGCCCTTTTGGCGCTCTCGGCGAAGCACCACGCGAGGAACGTTCGGGTGTTTGGCAGCGTGGTGCGAGGTGAAGACTCGCCGCAGAGTGACGTGGATTTTCTCGTCGACTTTGACGAAGACGCTCATCCACTCGACATTCTGGCCCTGGGTTGCGATTTCGAAGATGAACTAGGCGTAAAAGTCGACGTTTGCACGCCACAAGGACTCCGTCACTTCGTGAGGGACGAAGTGTTTGCCGAGGCTTCTTCGTTGTGACCCGTCATGATGAGGAGTGGCTCGGCGATATTCTCGACGCCATAACAGCCATTGATGGGTACCTCGCGATCGATGGCCTTCAACAAGGTCTTATCTACGACGCGTGTCGGGTGCGATTGATGGAGATCGGCGAAGCAGTCAAGCATCTTGATCCCGCATTGCTCGAACGTGAACCAACTGTCGCGTGGAAAGAAATTGCTCGAATGCGCGACGTACTCGTCCACCACTATCACGACACCGATTTTGCGATTGTCGAAGCCGTCGTTACGGAACGCCTCGCTCCACTTCGAGAAGCCGTCCTCCGACTGCGAGAACTCAATACGGGAAGTTGACAATCGGAGTTCTCGAGCGAACTGTCGTTGGTTGCCACCCGCAATGGTGAATGGTTCCATTTGGGAATGAAATGGGAATGAAACTTTCAAACAGGGAAGAACTGCGAAGAACAACGGTGGACACTATTCCAGTTGTGACCTGCAAATTTGGACATTAGGACACATCGACGAATGCGCCGGATCAGTCTACGGAACCGAGGGTCGGGGGTTCGAATCCCTCCAGCCGCACCAGGTGGTTTTGGGATAGGCGATCGACGTCGAATTTGACCGTGAGGAACTTCGCCGCCGCTACGGTGCGCCATTTCGCGACCGGCTTTCGGCGCAGGGATTACTGTCAATTGTAGAGATTGGAGGTGAATCACCACGTGATGAAGCGTTTACCCATGGACCAGGAGT
>JAYVZV010000114.1:0-79431 GCA_043782995.1 Acidimicrobiales bacterium
TCAGCTGGTCACGATCGGCGCATTGAAAGGCAAGGTGGTCTAGTCCTACGCGCCTTTCATCGAACGCCGAGGAGTCCGACAGATCGGGGAATTCGTGAAGGCCGACGAGGGTCTGGCCCCCCACCAGCCACACGACGTGGCGGAAGGGTCCGGTGTCCTCGTCGAGCACCGCTTTGGCGTCGAAGAGTTGTTCGTACCACGGCACGCTGCGATCTAGATCGCTAACCGTCAAGGCGACGTGTGTGATTGTTGGAAACTCCGGCATGGTGCTCCTCATCTTTGTGGCCAAGTTTCGTACCTTAGCGTTTGCGTTGCGAAATTGCCAGGGGGGGGGGGGCAGCGAAGAACAGCGGCAACCGTGATTTGGGAGGTGGGATCAAGCTACGGGTCTTCGAAGACGTTGGACGCACTGGTAAGGGTTCAACGAAGTGGAGTCTCTCGCTCACCCGAAGCAGTGAGGATTATCTTCGACCTGTCTCGAAGGACCGAAGCGACAGATCCGCGACCGCGAAGGGCGAATTGCCGGCGCCGAATGGGAAATCCCGTGCCCCACGCGATCATCCCTGCAGGAATTAGAACTCTGTACCGTCCAGTCCATAGTTCTTCGATACGAGGTCTCAAGCATGGCAAGACGAGAGATTGCACACGTCGTTCAACTGAGGAACCGGGGAGTGAAAGCATTAAGCCCCCTCCCTGCGGAGGAGGCTTAATGCTTGCACTACGCCATGGAGTTATCGCTGGTTGTACTTCACGTTGGTGGACAGACCGTTCGAGAAGATGATCTTGAAGGTGTGCACACCACGGGGTGTACCGGCCTTCACGGTCACACGAACGGTCAGCAACTTGCCAGTGTCATGAGTCACGACCGCAGTCGTGGCACGCCCGGTACTGCTGATGATCCGCGGCTGACCGTAAAAGTGCGTGCCGACAATGGTCACGACGACCGTTCGACCAGTCCAGGCCGTACCGACAACCCTGTTGGCGTGGGGAACAGCAGTGGTGCGCGGGAGAATGGTGAGCGTGCCGGCCACGTAGGTGTAGGTCTTTGCGTAGATTGCCTGGTCGACACTTGGTGAAATCACTACGGTCGCGCCCGAGGGCATCACCGAGTATGTGCCGATGGCCTTTGGCGCCGTGGTCGAGGGACTGTACGTCGTGGAACCTTTGCCAAAGTAGGTGTAATTGACCTTCGACACCATTCCCTGGTCGGTCGACGTCAGACCTGACACGGAGGTGCTCATATGCACCGGTCCACCCACCACGATTGTGAGATTTCGCACGGTAATGGTCAGAACGCCCGGGGTGACGTTGACGGAGCGCGCTCCCTCGAGTGAGGTCGAGTAGGGGGTGCCGTTGCCGATTGAGGTGATTGTGACGTAGTACGTGCTGCCCGCGGTGAGGCCCGTGACCGTGGCCGAGCCAGTGGTATTGCCCGTAATGACCTTGTCCGCTGCGTGGCTGTGGGCGAGATAGACGGTGATCGTGCTGCTCTGGGCGTTGGCGTTGGGTTTGAAGTTGACCGTGATTGACGTGGGCGACAACACCGCGACGGTGGGAGCCGCGGGGGTGGCGAGCTTGGCGATGCCGGGGCTGACGATGATTGAGGGCGATACTGCGAGGCCGGTCAGGGTGCCGGTCGCCGTCGACTTCTGGAGTGTGACCCAGGTCGCTGGGCCGAGAGTTGAAGTGGCAGTCGCGCCGGGACTGTTGCTCTTCGTCGCGCCGTAGGTGACGGTGAGGGTGGAGCCCGCAGCAAGAGTGACACCGGTGACCTTAATCGTCTGGCCGCTTACGACCACGCTGCCGGAGCTGGCCGTGGTGTAGCCGGCCACCTTGGTCGTGACCGACGGCGCGGACCAGCCGCTGGGAACCGTCACATCAACTTCACCACTGGTCATGCCACCAGTGGCGGCCGTGTAGGTGAAGACGATCGTGTTGCCGGTTGAACCGTAGACCACGCCGGTGGTGGGAGTAGTCATTGTCCCGCTGCCGTCATTTGCCGAGGCACCCGACATGGCGCTCGTTGCTACAACGAGCCCGGACGAGAGAAGAAATACCGCGGTGAACCGTCCGAGGACGGGTCGCAGGTTTGGAAAGTTGGGCAATTTTGACATGGCGATGTAGTTCCTCTCTTAGTTGTAAAAACACGCTACGGGCAGCAATTGTGTAGGCCCTGTGAAACGCCCCAAAATCAACTGTGAATGCGAGCACGCATTGCGGACCTGAAGAAAACCGATGTGGGGGCGGACCCAACCTCTACGAGCGGATTCAGGTTTTCGAAGAAGTGGATCTGGCGAGGTGACTTCATGCGATCAGTCCGTCGATAGCCACGTCAGGCAATCTTCACACTCATCAACGTGACTTGGCAGTCACGTCTCGCCTGGCCGACGTTCACACTCTCCAACTAGCGGCCATATAATCGCTCGGCTCCGTCGTCGCGGCCGAAGTCTCAGCAGACGAGTCGGCTATCGGAGGGACCTGTATTCATGTCACCGCTACGTGGCTGCCAGCCAGACGGCCGCAGTTGGAACGACGATCAGGGCAATATTGAGGCCAATGAGGCGGGACTTCGCGCGGCTGATGTGGAGCGTGATCTCGTCGATTTGAAGTACTCCGAACCGGATGGCTGCAAATAAGGCCAGCCAGGGCGCAGTGTTGGTCAGCGGCGGGAGAATTGGTCCGATTGCGCCAATCACTTCGAGCATCCCGATGGTCCTGACGGTTTGCATAGGTGTGCGGTCCACCCATTCCATCATCGGCTGAAGCTGCTCACGTGTTTGGAACACCTTGTTCTCGCCCGCGCGGAGACAAAAAGGGCCAATAAACCAGCGACGATCCAGTACGCAATGCTCATGATGACCTCTAATTAATGGTCCGACAAATCTGAGCCGCGAGCCGTACCTTCACAGTTTCGATGCCGAGGGGCGATGAGCGTCGAAACGTGGTGAGAGATCAGTCAGTGCTGACCAATGGGTTCGCCAATATTCACTACTGCATTCCGGGCCGACCTGCGCGTTCTCCGACCAGCGACTAACTCCTTGGAGGCAATCAACTAGAAGCTCAATCTCGTTAGGTACGAATGCCCGAGTGGTACCCGCTACGCGTCCGGGCCTATTCCGTTTGGCTCCAACTGGTCGGCCATGAACGCCGAGAGCTTTTCTTGAGACGGATGTCCCCAGCTGATGCAGGACGGGTGTCCCGCAGGGTCGGCGTATACCTGATGTCCTTCGTTAGCCTCGAAATCAGGAGAACTTTGCAGCAACCGGGCGCCTAGGGAAATTGCCTCTTCGTGCGCAGTGCGCGGGTCTTCGACGCGGAGGTCCAGATGCACCTGTGGAGGGCTGCTGTGCGGCCAGTCGGGTGGAGCATGATTAGGTGCCAACTGCACGCCGATGCGCCACTCTCCAGCGGCGTCGATGACACTATGCCAATTTTCTCCTTCGAAAACGTGAGCACCGAGCAAACCCGCCCAGGACGCGCTCTCGGCGTGTGAGTCGCCAGTGTCGAATACGATCACGTTGCGCACCAGCCGCATGATCCGAAATGCTAGCTACGCGAATACCCTCGTTGCCGTGTGGCGTGCCGTTCACGAGTTGGACCATTCGATCGCTCTAGTGACGCTGCGTTTACGGTGTTGCCCTGCGACTTGTTAGATGTCTGAAAATCTTCTCCGTGGAGCGCGGATCGTTAGTAACCACGCGCAATAGCAAGACACAACCCGGGCATGTTCGTAACGCCTGAAAATGCGAGCAATCTAGTAGATATAAGAGAATTTGGGTGACAGGGCCCGGGGACGTCAAAAATCTCCAACTGGCGAATTCGTCCACTGCTTTTCGTCGGACCGATGAATGCAGGTGAATCGGCTCGGTAGAGGATAATAGATCCCATGACCGACCGAACGATTGCACTCGTGACGGGAGTTGGACGCCCCGAAGGGATCGGAGCCGCCATTGCTCTCGCACTCGCCCAACAAGGCAACGATGTGGCATTCACCTGGTGGCAACCTTACGACGAGCGAGTGCACGGTGTTCGCGATGTGTCCTTTGCTCCTCGGCTCGAAGCTCAAATCAGAGAACTAGGCAGGCGCAGTGCGGCGGTCGAAGCCGATCTTGGAGACCCCAGAGTGCCCGAGGACGTTTTCGATCAAGTGTGTGACCAACTGGGGGCGCCAAGGATCTTGGTTCTCAGTCACTGCGAATCCGTAGACTCGAATATTTTCGACACCACTATCGACAGTTTTGATCGGCATTTTGCCGTCAACACTCGTGGGAGTTGGCTCATGATTAGAGAATTTGCCAAGAGATTCCCGGGACCAAACGGAGCCGGCCGAATCGTCAGCCTTACGAGCGATCACACTGCTGGGAATCTTCCTTATGGAGCCAGCAAGGGCGCCCTTGATCGAATCACAGTGGCAGCGGCTCGCGAGTTTGCAGGATTGGGAATCACGTCGAATGCGATCAATCCCGGACCGACTGACACTGGTTGGATGACTGAAGGTGAAAAGACAAGATTCGTTCAAATGACGCCACTGGGGCGTCTCGGTACACCGGATGACTGCGCTCGCCTTGTGGCGTTTCTCTGCTCGGAAGCAGGAGTTTGGATCAATGGTCAACTCATCGAAAGCGATGGGGGCATCCGCGCTTAACTAGATTTTTCTATCGCAAGAAAACCTTCGATGGGCCGACGTCAACATGCTGCGACTGGCGAGTCCACTTAAGGGAGCGCCGGCCGAGGAATTGAAGTGACGTTGCGTCGTCCGGGCGTTGATTTCGCGTGACGCATTCAATCCGTTGGACGATTTGGAGATTGAGACGTGGCTTGATAGTCAACGATTACGGGCTGCGGGTCGACTCGAATCGGGCGAGCACCGCCTTCAGGAGATGAGTACGATCGATCCAACCCCTACATGGAGGATCATCGTGAGCCTATTGATACGTTTTACACCCTCGTCCCTGACGGCAGAGCAATATGACAACGTAGTTCGTCGGCTTACCGAGGACGGCGTGTTCCCCGCTGATGGGCTTGAATATGAAATCTGCTACGGGTCGGGCGACAATCTAAAAGTCAGCCAGGTTTGGGATTCTCAGCATCAGCTCGACGCCTTCGCAGCACGCCTAATGCCGATCCTCGCCGAGTTAGGTATAGCACCTGGGACGCCGGAAGTTCTTGAGGTACATAACATTATTAAGCGCTAGCAGCGGGCCGATAAGCCGGCCTGTCGGCGAGCCGTCGTTAACAATCTATGACTGGCGGCTCGCTCATTGGAGATGCGCAAGGTGATGGTCGCGACCCAGCGCAATGTGCGAGGGCTCGATCCGGTAAAATGGACCCCTGTCGGACTACGCAAGATGTATTGCGTTCCAAAGGCCGACGCAACAGGTCTTGTGCCAGTACTGGCGACTGGATTGAGTTGTCAAACCCTTGTCAGGCGGGAAGCCCAAGCGACCAATTCACTTCTTCAGGCTGACGAATTTCGCGCTCATAGTCCCCTCAAGGTTGTTCCAGCCAAATCGTTGCTCAAGGGAGGCGCTAACAAAGTCGACAACATCGGTCAGACCTCCCGCACGACGCTGCTCAATCTCTGTGCGAAGTGGTGTACCCATACAAAATGCCGTCGCAAGTTCATGGGCGGTCGAAGCACGACTCGTGAACGACAGGTCATCAAAATTTGGCTTAGACGAAAAACCTGCAGCGGCGAGATCATTCATGATGGTCTGATGATGGTGGTAGCTGTAGGGAATTCGCTCAAGGAACCTCGGCGGATCATCAGGAAACAGCAAGGCGAGGGAGCGCATCACCTCAAGGGCGAATTCGTTTTCCGCAATGCCGTTCCACACGCTAAAAATGAAACGACCTCCAGAGCACAGGACTCGGCGCACTTCGGTGAAGGCTGCTGACTTTGGCTCGAAGAACATCGCACCGAATTGGCACACGACAACGTTAAATGACGCGTCGGCAAAGGGGAGGTCCATCACGTCTGCCTGTTGCCATCGAATTGCACGAGCGGTACCGACTTGAATCGCCTTATCAATCATGGCTTGATTGAGATCCGTCGCAGTTATCGAAATCTGCTGGGGCATCATTGCGGCAAGTGCCCGGGTGACCGCACCGGACCCCGCGGCCACTTCGAGCAGCGCACCTTTACGGAGGTCGCTCAGCATCAGCGAAACCTCCGCGGCGTACTGATCGAAAATCATTGGGACTAATGATTCGTCATATATCTCAGAGATAGATTCCGAGAACACATCATCAGTACTGGAGCTGCTCATCTCAAAATCGTAGTGGTACGAGATTCTCCATGGTCGCCATTGGCAACAACTTCACCACTTCGAACCCAAGGACACCGTCTTGCGCTGGTGACGGAGTGCCGACGTGAACCTTCAAGTATCACTATGCGACGAAATATTTCGCCATCGGGTGATGGCAGATGATTGCATCGGTGGTCTGTTCCGGGTGGAGTTGAAACCCCTCGGAGACTGTGACCCCGATGCGATTAGCTCCGAGCAGATGGGCGACTTTCGCGTTGTCGGTGAGGTCGGGACAGGCGGGATAGCCCCATGAGTAGCGACCGCCTCGATACTGCTGACGAAAGAGGCCGGTCAGCGTCGGCCCGTCCTCTTCGGCAAATCCCAGCTCGTCGCGGATCCGCCGGTGCCAGAGCTCGGCCAACGCCTCGGCCATCTCAACACCGAGACCGTGCAGCATGAGGTAGTCGGTGTAACGGTTCTGGGCGAAGAGCTCCTGGCATCGCTCGGACACCCGTGAGCCCATGGTTACCAGCATGAAGCTGGCGTAGTCGTGGTCCGCACTCGTCACGGAGCGAAAGAAGTCCGCGATGCAAAGGAATGGGGCCACGTGCTGGCGAGGGAAGGTGAAGCGTGTGAGCTCGACCGTGCGGGTGTCGTCGGCGAAGACGATGAGGTCGTTGCCGTCCGAGGCGACGGGGAAGTGTCCCCATACCGCCTGGGGCACGAGGAGGTCCCCCTCTTTCGCGATAGCGATCTGCTCGCGCAGCGTCGCGCCGACTCGCTCCTTGAAGGCAGGGTCGTCCTCACCGTTCTCCGGGCGAAAGCCCCACTGGTTGCGAAAGAGGGCCGTCAGATTGAGGTAGTCGCTGATCTCGTCGATTGACATGCCCTTGGCGACACGGCTACCGAGGAACGGTGGCACGAAGAGGGGGTTCACCTGTTCGACGTCCGGGCTGCGCGCGGGCAGGCCGTCGGGCGCCACGCCGGCGTCGCCGCGGACCCGACGCGAGACCTTGCGCTCGGAGAGCTCGCGTCCGAACAGAGGATCGTCCTCGCCGTCGCGGCGAATCTCGCCGAGCCGGTCGAGGACTCGCAAGCCCTCGAAGGCGTCCTTGCCGTAGAAGACGCGTCCCTGGTAGATCTCGCGCAAGTCCCGTTCGACGTACGTGCGCGTCAGCGCGGCGCCGCCGAGCAGCACCGGAACGCCGGCCATGCCGCGCTCGTTCATCAGCTCGAGGTTCTCGCGCATGATGAGGGTGGACTTGACGAGCAGTCCGCTCATCCCAAGGGCGTCGGCGTGGTGCTCTTCGACGGCCGACAGCATCTCGTTCACGCCGACCTTGATGCCTAGGTTGATCACCTCGTAGCCGTTGTTCGTGAGGATGATGTCGACAAGGTTCTTGCCGATGTCGTGGACGTCGCCCTTCACGGTCGCCAGCACCACCCGGCCCCGGCCGCCCTGGTCACTCTTCTCCATGTGCGGCTCGAGCTGGGCCACGGCCGCCTTCATCGTCTCGGCGCTCTGCAGGACGAACGGCAACTGCATCTCGCCGCTCGCGAAGAGCTCGCCAACCTCGCGCATGCCGTCGAGCAGGATGTCGTTGACGATGTCGAGCGGAGCGGTGCCCTCGGCCATTGCCTCGTCGAGGTCGGCCTCGAGCCCCACGCGCGCCCCGTCGATGATCCGTCGGCGCAGCCGATCATGCAGTTCCAGGTCGTCGAGCGAACTCGTGTCCGCGCTCGAGGCCGAGACCCCCTCGAACAGCCCCAGCAGGACGGTGAGCGGGTCGTAGTCATCGCGGCGACGGTCGTAGATGAGGTCGAGGCAGACGCGCCGGGCCTCCTCGTCGACCCGCGCGAGCGGCAGGAGCTTCGACGCGTGCACGATGGCGGCGTCGAGGCCAGCCTCGGCGCACTCGTGCAGGAAGACACTGTTGAGAACCTGGCGAGCCGCGGGGTTGAGGCCGAAGGAGATGTTGGAGAGTCCGAGGATGGTGCGCACGCCGGTCAACTCGGCCTTGATGCGCCGAATTGCCTCGAGGGTCTCGATTCCGTCGCGTCGCGACTCGACCATGCCCGTCGACAGGGGCAGCGCCAGGGGGTCGATGAAAACGTCGTGCGCGTCGAGACCGTAGCGAGTCACCGCGAGGTCGGTGATGGCCCGCGCGGCGCGGACCTTCCACTCGGCGGTGCGGGCCTGGCCCTCCTCGTCGATGCAGGTGGCCACGACCGCACAACCGAACTCGGCGGCGAGCGAGAGGAACCCGTCGAGCCGAGTGCCGGGACCGTCGCCCTCTTCGAGGTTCACCGAGTTGAGGATCGCCTTGCCGCCGAGCCAAGTGAGGGCCTGGCGCGCGACTTTGGTCTCGGTGGTGTCGACCATGATCGGCACCGAGGCCTGAGTGGCCATGCGGCCCATCAACTCGTCCATGTCCGCGACCCCGTCGGCTCCCGTGTAGTCGACGCAGACGTCCAGGATGTGGGCGCCCTCCTTGATCTGGTCGCGCCCGATCGCGACGCACGTGTCCCAGTCGCCCTCGAGCATCGCCTCGCGAAACTTCTTGGAGCCGTTGGCGTTGGTCCGCTCGCCGACCAGCAGCACCGACCGGTCCTGTTGGTAGTTGGTCGCGGAGTAGATCGACGCCACGGCCGGCTCGAGCACCGGGTGACGGGTCGCCGCCCGGAGCGGTCGGACGGCTTCGATCACGCGCGCGAGGTGCTCGGGCGTGGTGCCACAGCAGCCGCCCACCACCTGCACGCCGTACTCGGCCACGAACTTAGCCAGGTGTTCGGCGAGCGCGTCGGGAGTGAGGTCGTAGTGCATGCGGCCCTCCACCACGCTCGGCAGTCCGGCGTTGGGCAGGCACGAGAGCGGCATCGGCGCCGTCTCGCTGAGCTGGCGCAGTGGCTCGTACATTTCGACGGGCCCGGTCGCGCAGTTGAGGCCGAGCACGTCGACGCCGAGCGGCGCGAGCGACGTGATGGCCGCACCGATCTCGGTGCCCGGCAGCATGCGCCCGGTGATCTCGATCGTCACCTGGGCCTGGATCGGCACGATCCGGCCGTGGCGGGCCATGGCCCGGTGGCACGCGGCGATGGCGGCCTTGCCCGAGAGCAAGTCGTAGACGGTCTCGACGATCAGCAGGTCGACCCCGCCCTCCAAGAGCCCGAGGGCCAACTCCTCGTAGCTCGCCGAGAGGTCGTCGTAGGAGATCTGGCCCAGCGTGGGGAACTTGGTGCCCGGTCCAATGGAGCCGGCGACGAAGCGCGGCGAGCCGGGACTGGCGTAATCGTCGGCGACCTTGCGGGCGATCCTCGCCGAGGCCTCGGCCAGTTCGTATGCTCGGTCGGCGATGCCGTACTCGGCCAGCACGACCGAGAAGGCGCCGAAGGAGTCGGTCTCGATGACGTCGACGCCGACGTCGAGGAAGGAGCGGTGGAGCCGCTCGATCGCCTCGGGCTTGGTGACGACGAGGACTTCGTTGCAGCCCTCGAGGGCCTCGCCGCCGAAGTCGTCGGCGTGCAGGTCCTGGAGTTGCAGGTTGGTGCCGGTCGCGCCGTCGTAGATGAGGACCCGCTCGGCCAGCGCCGACAGGTAGGGGTCGTGCTCGCTCGGGCGGGCGAAGGGCGGTCGGGCAGCGTACTCCATTGACCACACAGGCTACCGGCGCCGTCCTGACTCACTACGCTGACGATGTGAAGATATACACCCGCGACGGCGACGACGGGACGACGGGCCTGTACTTCGGCGGGAGGGTCGAGAAGAGCTCGGACCTCATTGAAGTCAACGGCGCCGTCGACGAGGCCCAGGCGACGCTCGGCTGGGCCCGCTCGCTCTGCGAGCGCGACGATCGACTAGACGTGCTACTGATCTCCGTCGAGCGCGACCTGTGGGTGCTGATGGCTGAAGTCGCCACACTGCCGAAGAACCGTCGCAAGCTCGTCGCCGAGAAGTCGCTGGTCACGGGGGCGATGGTGGCGCGACTCGAGACCGAGATTGACGCCCTGTCCGACGAGACCCCGATGCCCCGAGAGTTCGTGGTGCCCGGCGAGAGCCGGCTTTCGGCCGCCCTCGACGTCGCGCGCACCGTCGTGCGTCGGGCCGAGCGAATCGCCGTTCGATACCCGCTCGAGGAGTCCCAGGTGGTCTCGTACCTCAATCGCTTGAGCGACCTGGTGTGGACGATGGCCCGCTTCGCCGAGGGCCCGCACCGCCGCACCGCGCGCGGCCACGACTAGAGAGGATCTGATGTCACCTACTGCACGCATCTCCACACCCACCGAGGCCGCCACGCAACCGACGGTCGTCGTGCCGGTCATCTTCGACGACGGAGCGGGGTACGTGGCGGAGTCGGTGCCCGCGGTGCTTGGCGGCCAGAGCATCCCGCGGTCACTCTCCAAGGAGTGGTGCGCCCTGCAGGGCCTGAAGGACGAACCCGGCAGCGTTGCGGTGCTTCGCTCCTTATCGGGGACCAACGTTGCCTTCGTCAGTCTCGGTGCCTCGTACAACGTCGTCGAGAACTTCCGTCGCGCCGGCGCCGCCGCCATGCGCTGTGCCGGGAGGTCCACGGTCGCCTTCCTGCTGCCGACCGACGCGCTCGAGGCTCCGCGCGACGCCGCCCAGGCTCTCGTTGAGGGGGCACTGCTCTCGGCTTACGACTACAAGAATGAGCCCACGGAGGTGACCTTTGACGTCGTGCCGCTCGGTCGTCCGCTGCCGACCGTCGCCGTCCACGACGCGGTGACCGAAGGCGTGGCGCGCGGCGGCGTCGTCGCCGAGGGCGTGAATTGGGCGAAGCACTTGATCAACTCGCCCGCGACCGACATGGCTCCGAGGGAGCTCGCCAAGCACGTCGAAACCAGGCTCGAGGGTGATTACTTCGTCAAGGTCGAGGTCTGGGCGGAGCCCAAGATCCGCGAGGAGCGCCTCGGTGGACTGCTCGGCGTCGGTGTGGGCTCGGCGCAGCCGACCCGCCTGGTCTACGCGATGTACGACCCGCAGCCCGGGGCCTCCCTGCCCCACGTCGCCCTCGTGGGCAAGGGTGTCACCTTCGACTCGGGCGGTCTATCGCTCAAATCGAGCGAGGGCATGATGGCGATGAAGACCGACATGTCGGGCGCGGCGATCGTCATGGCCGCGCTCTCCATCGTGAGCCGACTCCAGCTCGGCGTGCGCGTGACGGCCATCGCCCCGATGACGGAGAATCTGCCGGGCGACCGGGCGACCAAGCCCGGCGACGTGCTGACCATCCGCAACGGCATGACCGTCGAGGTCCTCAACACCGATGCGGAGGGACGGCTGATCCTGGCCGACGGGCTCAGCCTGGCGGTCGAGGCCAGTCCCGACGCGATCGTTGACATCGCCACGCTGACCGGGGCCCAGCGCATGGCGCTCGGCGACGAGATCGGGGCGATGTTCGCGACAACCGAGGTGTTGGCCGACCTCTTCGCAGTGGCGAGTGCGCGCAGCGGGGAGTCGCTGTGGCGCTTACCGTTGCACGGGACCTACGAGTCGCACCTCGATTCCGACGTCGCCGACATGAAGAACATCGGCAAACCGGGGGTCGCGGGGACAATCGTGGCCGCGCTGATGCTGCAGCGCTTCACCGACGGACTGCCGTGGGTGCACTTGGACATCGCCGGTCCCGGACGAAGCGACGCGGGCGTCGGTTATGTGACCAAGGGCGCGACCGCTTTCGGAACGCGCGCCATCGTCGAGTTTCTCGAGGCCGTCGCCCAGAACGCCACTAGGTCCTAGGGCGAGATCCGGCTCACGCGCGACTCGCGCGACAACACGGCACGCGCCAGCGAGGCCGACGGCCGGTCCGCGCCGTCGGCGCGACCGACGATCACGGTGCCAAAGAGTTGCTCCTCCTCCACTCCGGCCCAGGCGAGTACCGCGGAGTCGTGGCGAAAGTTGCCCCAGAGCGTCGCCTGCCAGCCGTCCTCCTCGATCAACAAGAGCAGTGCCATCGTCGCCATGGCGGCGTCGGTGTGCCAGTAGGGAATGGGCCACGCCGACTCGTCCTCGAGGCCCGAGGGCGCTTTGTCCGACTCGCCGTAACGCTCCAGGTAGTCCTGTGGCCGCGAGGTGACGAGCACGACTCCGCCGGCGCGCGCGAGGCCTGCGAAGCGTGCCGAGCGACTCCGCCACGACGGGTCCGTCGCCACCTCGAGGTAGGAGGCCACGCGGGCGGCGCCGAGGGTGTACATGCGCACCCCGGCGCTGTTTCCGGCGGTGGGGGCCCGCAGGGCCTCGGAGCAGAGGTCGTCGAGCCAGTCAAGGTCGACGGGCGTCGCGTCGAACGAGCGCACCATTCTGCGCTGGGCCAGTAGGGTGCGAAGTTCCACGGTTGCGGTCTACCATCCCCGGGGAACGCGAATGTTGACCTGGCAGGTAGGATTTCGAGAGACCAAAGGAGCGAACGTTGTCGACACCGAGAGACCTGTTGAACGCCGCGAAGGCCGAGATTCGCGAGGTCGAGCCCAGTGCGGTCGCGGCCCGGCTCGAGCACTTCACGCTGCTCGACGTGCGCGAGCCCGACGAGTACCAGCAGGGCGCCGTGCCCGGTGCGGTGCACGTGGCGCGCGGCAACCTCGAGTTCTCGATCGAGGGCCGCCTCCCTGACAAGAGCGCGCCGATCGCGGTCTACTGCGCCGGGGGCGTTCGCTCGGCCTTCGCCACGAAGACCCTCCAAGACCTCGGCTACACCGACGTGGTGTCGGTGATCGGCGGGTTCAACAAATGGAAGGACGAGGGCCTCACCTGGACCGAGCCGCGCACCATGACCCAGGACCAGCGGGTGCGCTACCACCGCCACCTGTTGCTGCCCGAGGTCGGCGAGACGGGCCAGATGCGCCTGCTCGACTCGAAGGTCCTGCTGCTCGGCGCCGGGGGACTGGGCTCACCGGCGGCGCTCTACCTGGCGGCGGCCGGCGTGGGCAGCCTCGGGATCATCGACATGGACGTCGTGGACGCCTCGAACCTCCAGCGACAAATCCTGCACAACCTCGATCGAATCGGGATGCGCAAGGTCGACAGCGCGAAGATGACGCTGAGCGCGATGAACCCCGATCTCAAGGTCGTCACCTACGACACGCGCCTCGGCGCGAACAACATCCTCGACATCATCGACGGTTACGACGTGATCGTCGATGGCACCGACAACTTCCCGACGCGCTACCTCGTGAACGACGCGGCGCTGGTGAAGCGAATCCCCGTCGTGCACGGGTCGATCTTCCGCTTCGAGGGCCAGGTCACCGTCTTCGCCCCCTACGTTGGTCCGTGCTACCGCTGCATGATTCCCGAGCCGCCGCCCGCCGAGCTGGCGCCCAGCTGCGCCGAGGCCGGAGTGCTGGGCGTCCTACCGGGCATCGTCGGGTCGATTCAGGCCGTCGAGACCATCAAGTTACTGCTCGGGCTGGGCGAGCCGCTCGTCGGACGGCTCCTCACCTACGACGCGCTCGATCAGTCGTTTCGCACCTTCAAGGTGCGCCGCGACCCGCAGTGCCCGGCCTGCGGCGAGGACGCGGGACCGATCGTCATCGCCGAGTACGACGACCTCTGTATGCCCCACCCGGTGTCGGTCTAGGCCATCACGACGATCGTGCCGGCGAAGCGGTCGTGCAGGGTCTGGCGATGGGCGTCAATGAGCGGAACCAGGTCGTCCACGAGGCTCGCGAAGACGAGCAGGTAGAGGGTGTACTGTCCGCCCACGAACACGAAGACCGTCTGATACAGGGCGACGAACGCCCAGCGTTTCACCGACTGGTTGGTGGTGATGCGCTGGCCAGTCGTGAGGTCGCGGACCCGGGTCAGTGCGATGCGATTGCCGACGGTCTGGCCCCGGGCCGAGGCGAGGAGTCGCACGAGGTAGAGGCCCTGCACGGCGACCGAGCCCAGGATGCCGAGCAGGACCGAGAGCGACCCGAACACGATGAACGCGAGGTACGTCGGCAGTATCAGGATCACGTTGTCCGAGAACGTCGCGCCGAACCGGCGCCACCAGCCGGCGAGGCGCAGACCGGTCGCGGGATCCGCCAGACCGACCGACGAGGCCGTCGCGCCGCAGACGTGACAGGTCGAACCACTCATGGGCGAGCCGCAGTTGGAGCAGTGCATCCCTCCATCTTGGTCCAGTTGGCGTCGGGCGGGCGACTTCGACCTGGGCCACTCGTCGACTCCAACGCAAACGGCCTAACGTTGCCAGTGTGACCTCGGACGAACGTTTCACCGACTCGGGCATCGAGGTCCGTCCCGTCTACGACGAGTCCGACCTCGGGGAGTTCGACGCCCCGACGAGCCTGGGCGAGCCGGGCGCCTTCCCCTACACCCGCGGCGTGCAGCCGACCATGTATCGCGGGCGCCTCTGGACGATGCGCCAGTACGCCGGCTTCGGTTCGGCCGAGGCCACCAACGAGCGCTTCAAGTTCCTGCTCGAGGCCGGCCAGACCGGCCTCAGTTGCGCCTTCGACCTGCCCACCCAGATGGGATACGACGCGGACCACCCTCGCGCCGAGGGCGAGGTCGGCAAGGTCGGCGTCGCGATCTCCTCGCTCGACGACATGCGACTACTGCTCGCCGGCCTGCCCCTCGACGAGGTGACCACCTCGATGACGATCAACTCAACGGCCTCGACGCTGCTGCTGCTCTACCAACTGGTCGCGGAGGAACAGGGCGTGCGGGGCGACCAACTGCGCGGCACGGTGCAGAACGACATCTTGAAGGAGTACGTTGCTCGCGGCACGTACATCTACCCCCCGCGACCGTCGATGCGCCTGATCGTCGACACCTTCTCCTACTGCGCCACCGAGATGCCCATGTGGAACACCATCTCGATCTCGGGGTATCACATCCGCGAGGCCGGTTCAACGGCGGTCCAAGAGGTCGCCTTCACCCTCGCCAACGGCGTCGCCTACGTCGAAGCGGCCCTGGCGGCGGGCCTGGCGCTCGACGACTTCGCGCCGCGCCTTTCCTTTTTCTTCAACGCGCACAACAACCTCTTCGAGGAGGTGGCGAAGTACCGCGCCGCGCGGCGCCTCTGGGCGACGATCATGCGCGATCGCTTCGGTGCGAAGGACCCCAAGTCGATGATGCTGCGCTTTCACACCCAGACTGGCGGCTCGACGCTGACCGCCCAGCAGCCCGAGGTCAACCTGGTGCGGGTCACGGTCCAGGCGCTCGCCGCAGCCCTCGGCGGCACCCAGAGCCTGCACACCAACGGTTTCGACGAGGCCCTCGGCCTGCCCACCGAGCGGGCCGCGAAACTGGCGCTGCGTACTCAGCAGGTCCTGGGCTACGAGACGGGCGTCGCCGACACCGTCGACCCGCTCGCCGGCTCGTACTACGTTGAATCCCTGACCAACGAGGTGGAGCGGCTCGCGGCCGAGTACCTCGCGACGATCGACTCGCTCGGCGGCGCCGTGGCGGCGATTGAGTCGAACTACATGCAAGGTGAGATCGACTCGGCGGCCTACGAGTTCGCCCGCAGCGTCGACCGGGGCGACAAGGTCGTCGTCGGGGTGAACCGTTTCACGCAAAACGAGTCGACCCGGGCCGACGTCTTCCCGGTCGACGAGGCCCAGCAGCGAGCCCAGGTGGCCCGGGTCACGGCCCTCAAGGCTTCGCGCGACGCGCACGCCGTGCGTCGCACCCTCGACGACCTCGACGCCGCGGCCCGGGGCTCGGCGAACCTTCTCTACCCCATGAAGGAGGCGCTGGCGAGCCACGCCACGCTGGGCGAGGTGGCCGACGTGCTGCGCGCCGTCTTCGGGGTGTACCAGCCGAGCTAGCGCTCGAGCGGCTCGGTGAAGTGGGTCACGACCGGTCGGTCGCAGTAGAAGGGGTGGGTGAGCGCGCGCCACTGCTCAAAGAGGTCCGAATCGCGAAACGCCCTGTGGGCCTGGACCGTCGACCAGCGCACGAGGAGGAGGTACAGCGAATCGTCTTCCTCCTGGCGTCGGACCTCGGCCCCGAAGCAGTCGGGCGCCGACTCGATGATCGGCAGGGCTTGGACCATCGACGCTTCGAACTCTTCCTCGCGGCCGGTGGTGACGGGCAGTAGTGCGTGTTCGAGGATCATGGCCGGGACAATAGTCTCGCCCGCAGCGCCGTATCCTGGGCGACGGCGATAGCGGTGCGCGCCAACGCGATCGCGCCGTCGAGCACCGCCCGATCGGCCTCGGGCGTCACGCACGCCGCGGTGAACTCCGGCTGGTGGTTGATGGCGCCGTGGGTCGGGATGCCGAGTAACGGATGGATCGTCGGCACGACGAGCGATACGTTGGCCATATCCGTGGAGATGGTGGGCTTCGCCCGGCCGTCGTCGTCGGCGTCGAAGCGTCGCCCGATCGCCTCGGCTTGGGCGCGGTAGTGCGCGAGGAGGTCGTCGTCGCAGACCATGTGCGAGAAGGAGTTGCCGAGCTCGGTCATCGACATCGAGGCTTCGGTTGCGAGTGCCCCGGCCTCAAAGCAGCCCCGAAGACGGGCGCGCAGCACGGCGAGCCGCTCGGCCGTGACGGAGCGGGCCATGAAACGTCCGACGACGTGACTGGGGATGATGTTGGCCGCTGAGCCGCCCTCGGTGGTGATGCCGTGAACCTGATCGCCCGGGCGCAGCTGCTGGCGTAGCAGTCCAATCGCCACCTGGGCGATCGTCAGCGCGTCGAGGGCGTTGATCCCCTCCCACGGCCCGGCCGAGGCGTGGGCCTCCTTGCCCGTGTAGGTCACGTCGAAGTGGTCGACGGCGAGGCACGTCGCCTCGAGCAGGTCGCCGGGCCAGGGGTGGACCATCATCGCGGCGTGCACGCCCTCGAAGTAACCGGCCTTGATCAAGTCGATCTTCCCGCCGCCGCCCTCCTCGGAGGGAGTGCCGAGGAGGGTGACCGTGACGCCGACCTCGTCGGCGACGGCCCCGAGACCAATGGCCGCCCCGAGAGAGGCCGCCGCGATGATGTTGTGACCGCAGGCGTGACCAACGTCGGGTAGTGCGTCGTACTCGGCGCAGAACACGATGTTGAGCGGTCCGCTTCCCTTGAGGGCGCGAAAGGCCGTGGGCAGTGAGGCGACGCCGCGTTCGACGACGAAACCGGCCGCCTCGGCGGCGTGGGCGCTCGCCTCGGCACTCTCGAACTCCTGGTAGCCGAGCTCGGGGTGGGCGTGGATGAAGTGGCTCAGTCCGACCAACTGACCTCGTGCGGCGTAGATCGCACCCGTCGCGGCGTCGTAGGCGGTCATTCGACCACCACCACGACGTCGCCGGCGCCCACCGAGTCGCCGGCCGTCACATTGATGCTCTTCACGACGCCGGCCTTCTCGGCGTTGACGGAGTTCTCCATTTTCATCGCCTCGAGGATCAGGACGGTTTCGCCGGCCTCGACCTGCTGGCCCACCTCGACGTTGACCTTCACCACGGTGCCTTGCATCGGTACGGTCACATTTCCCGAGCCACTTCCGACGACGCCGGCGTGGTGCTGGCGCCGGGGCTTGGCCGCGGTGCTCTGGGCGCGCCCGAGCGAGTCGTCGCCGGTGTCTGAGAGGAAGAGGGCGACCGTGACCCGTCGCCCGTTGACCTCGGCGGTGACGTCCTTTCGGACGCTGCCGTCGCCGACGGAGGCGGCGACCGTCTCGACGGTGGGCAGGTCGCTGAAGTCGAGGTTGGTCTCGACCCACTTCGTCGAGTGGGTGCCGTTCACGAACTCCTCATCGTTGAGGATCACCACGTCGGCGGGCAGCGTCGTCGCGACGCCCTCGATGCGGGTCTCCTCGATGGCGCGCAGCATCCGGCGCCGGGCCTTCTCGCGGTCCGAGCCCCAGACGACCAACTTGGCGATGAGGTTGTCGTAATACTGCGAGATGGTGTCGCCGGCCTGGTAGCCGGCGTCGAGGCGCACGCCGGGCCCCGAGGGTTGGTCGAACCTCGTGAGCGTGCCCGGGGTCGGGATGAATCGGCCCCCGGAGGGGTCCTCGGCGTTGATGCGCACCTCGATCGCGTGGCCGGTATGGGTGACGTCGTCTTGGGTGAAGTCCAGGGCCTCGCCCGAGGCGATGCGCAGCTGCCACTCCACGAGGTCGAGGCCCGTGACCATCTCGGTCACCGGGTGCTCGACCTGGAGGCGGGTGTTCATCTCCAGGAAGAAGAAGGCTCCGTCCTGGTAGAGGAATTCGACGGTGCCGGCGTTCACGTACCCGCAGGCCACGGAGACCTTGACCGCGGCCTCGCCCATGGCGCGGCGCACGTCGTCAGGAAAATTCGGGGCGGGCGACTCCTCGACCAGTTTCTGGTGGCGTCGCTGGGCCGAGCAGTCGCGCTCGCCGAGCCAGAGCGTGTGCCCGTGTCCGTCGGCGAGGACCTGCATCTCGATGTGCCGCGGCCAGGTTAGGTAGCGCTCGACGTAGCACTCGGAGCGGCCGAAGTAACTCTGCGCCTCGCGTTGCGCGCTCTCGAGGGCGTCGGCGGCCTCGCCGGGCCCCTGGACGACTCTCATGCCGCGCCCGCCGCCGCCGAAAGCGGCCTTGATGGCGACCGGCCAGCCGAACTCCTCGCCAAAGGCCACGACCTCCGTGGGGTCGGTCAGCGTCTCGTTGCGCCCCGGCACGCCCTCGACGCCGGCCTTCTCGGCGGCCAGTCGCGACGAGATCTTGTTGCCCATCACCTCGATCGCCTCAGGCGGGGGTCCGATGAAGGTGACGCCTCGCGAGGTGATCGCCCGGGCGAAGTCCGTGTTCTCGGAGAAGAAGCCGTAGCCCGGGTGCACCGCGTCGGCCCCGCTGCGGTGGATGACGTCGAGAATCGCCTCAGTGTTGAGGTAGCTCTGCGCCGCCGACTGGCCCCCTAGGGCGTAGGCCTCGTCGGCCAGGCGCACGTGAAGGGCGTCACGGTCGAGCTCGGAGTAGACCGCGACCGTAGTGACGCCCATCTCTCGACAGGTCCGCATGACGCGGACCGCGATCTCGCCACGGTTGGCGATGAGCACCTTCTTTAGCACGCGAACCTCCGTCTAGCGCCAGTCATTTTCTACCACCACGCCCCCAAACCCTAATCTTTGGGGGTGGGTCCAATCATCTGGCGTAAAGAGCACTTCGACGAGATCGACTCCACCAACACCTGGTGCGTGGACCGCGCGAACGAGGGAGCGCCCGAGGGGCTGGTCGCGTACGCCGATTTTCAGAGTGCCGGTCGCGGCCGACTCGACCGCCGGTGGGAGTCGCCGCCCGGCGCTTCATTGCTCTGCTCGATCTTGCTGCGCCCCCCGCTCGACCACGACGACCTACAGCTCGTCGTGGCGTGCGTCGCGCTCGCGGCCCGCGCGGCGATCGTGCGCCTGAGCGGCGTGCGGCCCGACCTCAAGTGGCCCAACGACCTCGTCGTGGGGGAGGCCAAGCTGGCCGGTCTGCTCGCCGAGGTGGTGGCGTCGGGCCCCTCGGTCGCCGTAGTCGTGGGAATCGGCGTCAACCTCACCCACGGCGGGCCGGCCAACGTGGCGTCTACGAGCGTCCTCGGCGAGTCGGGCGTCACTATCACGCCCGACGCCCTGCTCGATATCCTGCTGGACGAACTCGAGCCGCGGCGAGCGCGCCTCGACAACTCCGAGGGTCGCGCTGTGCTGCGTGGCGAGTACCGCAGCGCCCTCGTGACCATTGGCCAGTCGGTGCGAGTGGAGCGCCTTAGCGATACTCTCGTCGGCGTCGCTACCTCCGTCGACGACTCGGGTCGATTGGTGGTGGAGGTTGACGGCGTCGCGACGGCCGTCTCCCTCGGCGACGTCGTGCACGTGCGTCGACAGGACTGGCGGTGAGCCGGCCCACCCGCGTGCTGGTGACCGGGGCGGCCGGTCAAGTGGGCGTCGACCTACTCGACGTGCTGGCCGGCGCGACGCCGCCCGGTGGCGACCCCGACTTTCAGCCCGATCGCTCGGCGGTCGGCCCCGACGAGTTCGAGGTGCGGGGCCTGTCGCGTGACGAACTTGATGTCACGGACCGCGACGCCGTCCGTCGAGCCCTCGAAGCCGCCCGCCCCGACGTGGTCGTGCACCTCGCCGCCTACACCGCGGTCGATCGGGCCGAGCTCGAGGCCTCGGCCTGCTTCGCCGTCAACGCGACGGGCACCGAGTCAATGTCGATCGCCTCGAGCGAGGTCGGCGCCCACCTGATCGCGATCTCCACCGACTACGTCTTCGACGGTACCAAGGGCGCCGCCTACGTCGAGGGTGATGAGCCCCATCCGCTCAACGTCTACGGCGCCTCGAAGCTCGCGGGCGAGCTGCTCGGATCAGATGCGGACACGGTCGTACGCACCTCGTGGGTGATGGGCGTGCGCGGCTCGAGCGTGGTCCACGTCATCGCCGATCGGGCCGCGAGCGGGCAGACCGTGCGCTTCGTCGCGGACCAGACCGGCACGGTAACCGTGGCGAGCGACCTGGCGCGCGCGCTCGTGACGATGGTGCGCGAGCGGCCCGGGGGCACGTGGCACGTGGCGAATTCGGGAACGGCGTCGTGGTTCGACGTCGCCGCCTTCGTAGGAGCGACGCTCGGACGCGGCGAGGACTTCGCGACGGCTATCGCCACCTCCGACCTCGACCCCGCGCCTCTCGCCACGAGGCCGTCGCGCAGCGACCTCTCGACGGCGCGTTTCGCCGGCCGGTGGACGGCCTTGCCCGACTGGCGCGAGGGCGTTGCTCGACTGGTTCGCGACCGAGCCGCCGCGGGACCGGGCTCGTGAGCGACGTCGCTACCGACGTGGCTGCGGTCATCGTCGACTTCCACGCCGGTGCGGCCCTGAGCGACTGCGTTGACTCCCTGCACGCCAACGGCGTCGTCGACATCGTGGTCGTCGAAAACGGTGTCGCCGGCTCGACGATGCCGGCGCTCTCGGGCCAGCGCATCGTGCTCGTCGAACCGAACCTCAACCTCGGCTACGGGCGCGGCGTCAACCGGGGCGCCGCCTTCGCCCCCCAAAGTCGCTACCTGCTCGTCTCGAACCCCGACCTCGTCGTACACGACGGTGCGGTCGAGGCCATGGCAGACCACCTCGACGCGAACCCCCGGGTCGGAGTGGTCGGGCCCCGGATCGTTCGTACCGACGGGACGGTCTACCCGTCGCTGCGGGTCTTCCCGAATTTCTGGCTCGCCGGCCTGCACGCCCTGCTGGCGCCGTGGTGGCCGGGCAACCCGGCGACGCGCGCCTACCGTTCCCCTCGCGCCGACGGCACGGTCGACTGGGTCTCGGGCGCTTTCTTCATGATCCGCCGTGACGTCTTCGAAGCGGTGGGCGGGTTCGACGAGCGGTACTTCATGTTCGCCGAGGACATGGCGCTCTGCTGGTCGGTGAGTGAGCTCGGCTACAGCGTGGCGGCAACGCCCGACGCGACGGTGACCCATATTGAGGGCCTCTCGCGGGCCCGCGCGTCACGCGAGATGCTCATCGCGCACCACCGCAGCGCCCTGCGCTTCGAGTGGCAGACGGCCCGGGGGGCGCGCCGGGCGCTGGTGCCCCTCGCGACGCTGGTGCTGGCGCTGCGCCTCGGCGCGGTGCTGGTACGGCGACCAGCCAGGTGACCGGCGCCCACGTCTAGAATCGCGGGAGGGCTGCGAGTGGTTCTGTGGTTGAAAGTCGAAGCCAGTCGCGGGCGAAACGACCCACGTAAGGCGTCTTATTGACGTTGAGCATGGCGCGGTTTAGAAGTAAGTCCTGCCTCGGAGCGACCAGAGCGGTTGCCTCGAGCGCCGGTGAAGTGTGCGACCTCGTCGCCGGAGAGCTTCGTGCTGCCGGCGGCTCGCACGGACACCGCTGCAGGCAGGTGTGGGGTCAAAGACCAGGTCAGCTCTCGCAGCCCTACTGAAGTGCGGACCAGGACCGGTAGGGTACATCGAGACATGAGTGTTTTCAGCAAGATTCTTAAGGCGGGGGAGGGCAAGCGGGTTCGCCAGCTGGCCGAGCTCGTCGGACCCATCAACGAACTCGCCGGACCAATGGCGGCACTGACCGATGAGCAGCTGCGCGCGAAGACCGACGAGTTTCGTGAGCGCCTTACCGAGGGCGAGACCCTCGACGACATCCTGATCGAGGCCTTCGCCGTGGTGCGCGAGGCCGCCACCCGCGTGCTGGGTCAGCGCCACTACGACGTCCAGCTGATGGGCGGGATGGCGCTGCACTTCGGCTGGATCGCCGAGATGAAGACCGGCGAGGGCAAGACCCTGGTCTCGACCCTGCCGGTGTACCTGAACGCCCTGGCCGGCCAGGGCGTTCACGTGGTGACGGTGAACGACTACCTGGCGACCCGTGACGCGAACTGGATGGGTCAGCTGCACCGATTCCTCGGCCTCACGGTGGGGCGCGTGGGACCGGACCTGGCGGAGTTCGAGGAGAAGCGCGAGGCCTACCAGTCGGACATCACCTACGGCACCAATACCGAGTTCGGCTTCGACTATCTGCGCGACAACATGGCGCGCCGTTCCGAGCATATGGTTCAGCGCGGCCACCACTACGCCATCGTCGACGAGGTGGACTCGATCCTGATCGACGAGGCTCGCACGCCGCTCATCATCTCGGGACCGGCGTCGGACGTGACGAAGCTCTACTACCAGTTCGCCTCGATCGTGCGAGCGCTGACCCGCGACGTCGACTACGAGGTCGACGAGGAGAAGAAGACCGTCGTGCCGACCGAGGCCGGCATCGAGAAGGTCGAACGCCAGCTCGGCGTCACTAACCTCTACGACGCGGTGGCGACCAACTACGTTCACCAGCTCGGCCAGGCGCTGCGCGCCAAGGAGCTCTTCCACCGCGACAAGGACTATTTGGTGGCCGGGGGCGACGTCAAGATCGTCGACGAGTTCACCGGGCGCACCCTCGACGGGCGGCGCTGGTCCGACGGCCTGCACCAGGCCGTGGAGGCCAAGGAGCGGGTCCGCATCCAAGAGGAGAACCACACCTGGGCGACGGTCACCCTGCAGAACTATTTCCGCCTCTACGAGAAGCTCGCCGGCATGACCGGTACCGCCGAGACCGAGGCGGCCGAGTTCGGCAATACCTACAAGCTCTCGGTCGTGCCGATCCCCACCAACCAGCCGATGGTGCGTCTCGATGAGCCCGACCTGATCTACAAGACCGAGGCGGCGAAGTTTGCCTCGATCGTCGAAGAGGTCCGCGAGCGCAACGACCGGGGCCAGCCGATCCTGCTCGGCACCGCGTCGGTCGAGAAGTCCGAGATGCTCTCTAAAGAGTTGAGCCGCGCCGGCATCACCCACGAGGTCCTCAACGCCAAGCAGCACTTCCGCGAGGCCGAGATCGTCGCCCAGGCCGGCCGCAAGCACGCCGTGACCGTCGCGACCAACATGGCCGGTCGAGGCGTCGACGTCGTGCTCGGCGGGAACTTTGAGGGCCTGGCCCTGCGCGAGGCCCAGAGCCGGGACTACCAGCCCGGCACCGAGGAGTACGACGCCGCCTACCAGGCCGCGCTGGCGACGTTCAAGCCCATGTGCCAGGCCGAGGGCGACGAGGTGCGCGCCTTCGGCGGCCTGTACGTGCTCGGCACCGAGCGCCACGACTCGCGGCGGATCGACAACCAGCTGCGCGGACGCTCGGGCCGCCAGGGCGACCCCGGCGAGAGCCGTTTCTACCTCTCACTCGAGGACGAGTTGCTGCGGCTCTTCGCGACCGGCGCCGTCTCGTGGGTCATGGACCGCGCCATGCCCGAGGACGTGCCGATCGAGGCCAAGATGGTCTCTAAGGCTATCGAACGGGCCCAGAACACCGTCGAGGGCCGCAACGCCGAGATCCGCAAGGACGTACTCAAGTACGACGAGGTCATGAACGAGCAGCGCAAGGTCGTCTACGGCCGGCGCCAGCAGGTCATCGACGGCGAGGACATCCACGACGCCACCATCGAGATGATCGAGGAGTGCCTGACGCGCGTGGTCAATGAGGCACTGAGCGCCGAATTCGCCGAGGACTGGGATTTGAACCTGCTCTCGACCGAGCTGCTCAACTACTACCCGTCACGGCTCAAGGTGAGCGACCTCAGCGTCTACGACGATCGCGACGAGATCGTGGCGCTGGTCGTGGAGGACGCCCTCGACCAGTACGAGGTTAAGTGCGAGGGCTTCCCGGGCGGCATGGACACCGCCAAGGAGATCGAGCGCGACGTCATGCTCCAGATCCTCGACCAGCGCTGGCGCGACCATCTCTCGGACATGGACTACCTGCGCGACGGTATCCACCTGCGCCAGGTCGCCCAGCAGGACCCGCTCACCGCCTGGCAGAAGGAGGGCTACCTGATGTTCGAGCACCTCCTCGGAGCCGTCGACGACGACTTCGTGCGCTACATCACCCACGTCGAGGCCACGGTGACCGAGGCCGGGGGCGACGAGGACGAGGGACTCGAGCGCGCGGTGACCAACGCCGACGAGGTGGCGCCCGGCGCCACCGAGTTGCCGGCGCACGGACCGGCGAAGAAGGCGCCGCCCAAGGAGGGCGACAAGATCGGCCGCAACGAGCCGTGCTGGTGCGGTTCCGGTCGCAAGTTCAAGCAGTGCCATGGCCGACCCTAAGGCGGAGAACGCTCTGCGCGAGGCGCTCGCCACCCTCGAGGACCTCGAAGCGCGCTGGAACGCGGCGCGCGACTACCTCAAGATCGACGGTAGCCGGGTACGCCACGCCGCGCTCGCGGTGGAGTCCGAGGACCCGGACCTGTGGGGCGACCAGGACCACGCCCGGGCGGTCACGACTGAACTAGGACGACTGACGAACGACCTCGAGTCCTTCGACGGACTGCGCTCCGAGCTCGACGACAGCCTCGTGCTCGTCGAGTTCTCCCGCGAGTCCCTCGGGTCGGGCGAGGCCGACTGGTCATTGATCGACGAGCTATCCGCGACGGTCGGCTCGCTCGAGGCCCAGATCGCGGCCTTAGAGATTCGCAGTCTCTTGAGCGGCCCCTACGACGAGAATGAGGCGATCGTCGAGCTGCACGCGGGCGCGGGCGGCACCGACGCCCAGGACTGGACCGAGATGCTGATGCGGATGTACTCGCGCTGGGCCGAGCGCCGGGGCTTCGCCGTGGAGGTCGACGAGGCGACCGAGGGTCAAGAGGCCGGACTGCTCTCGGCGACGTTCATCGTGAAGGGCCGCTTCGCCTACGGCTGGCTCTCGGCCGAGCGCGGCGTCCACCGGCTCGTGCGCATGAGCCCCTTCGACTCCCAGGCCCGCCGCCAGACCAGCTTCGCTAGTCTCGACGTGACGCCGCTGCTCGCCGACGACGCCGGCGAGGTGGAGATCGACGAGAAGGACCTGCGCGTCGACACGTATCGCTCGTCGGGGGCCGGCGGTCAGCACGTCAACAAGACCGACTCGGCGATCCGCATCACCCACCTGCCAACCAACACCGTCGTCAGCTGCCAGAACGAGCGCTCCCAGCACCAGAATCGCGCGAGGGCGATGCAGATCCTTGAGGCGAAGCTGTCTGAGCTCGCGCGCGCCGCGCGCCAGTCGCAGATGGACGCCCTCTCGGGCCACCGTGGCGACAACGCGTGGGGCAGCCAGATTCGCAGCTACGTCCAGGCGCCGTATCAGCTGGTCAAGGATCACCGCACCGACTTCGAAACCGGCAACGTCGAGGCGGTGCTCGACGGCGACCTCGACGGCTTCATGGAGGCCGAACTTCGCCGTCAACGCGCGCGCGCCTGAGCATAAGAAGTTCCAGAGCCCTTTAACCGCAACGGCGGGTGACACCGCCATTGGTTTTCATCAAACTAGAATGGCCTACGTAGATACGAGTGCCGACGCGCACTGTCCCCCCGACTTGAAAGGGTATTTGCGTGATTCGCTTCGAGAACGTCTCCAAGACGTACAAGAACGGGACACCGGCCCTGAAGGACATCAGCCTCGACATCGAGAAGGGGGAGTTCGTCTTCCTCGTCGGCGCCTCGGGCTCTGGCAAGACCACCTTCCTGCGGCTCTTGCTGCGCGAGGAGTTGCCCGACCAGGGCCGCATCCTCGAAGCGGGGCGCGACATCGGCGAGCTGCCCAAGTGGCGCGTGCCCTACCTGCGACGCAACATCGGCTGCGTCTTCCAGGACTTCCGGCTGCTGCCGAACAAGACCGTCTTCGAAAACGTCGCCTTCGCACTCGAGGTCATCGGCCGGCCCCGCTCCACGGTCGAGTCCCAGGTCCCCCAGATCCTCGAGCTGGTGGGTCTCACCGACAAGTCGAAGAACCTGCCCGGTGAGCTGTCGGGCGGAGAGCAGCAGCGAGTCGCCGTCGCTCGGGCCTTCGTCAACCGCCCCCTGATCCTGCTCGCCGACGAACCGACCGGCAACCTCGACCCGGCCAACTCCGAGTCGATCATGGCCCTGCTCGAGCGGATCAACCGCACCGGCACGACGGTCGTTATGGCCACCCACGATAAGGCCCTGGTTGACCGGATGCGCCGGCGCGTGGTTGAACTCGACCGCGGCGAGATGATCCGCGACCAGGTACGGGGCGTCTACGGCGTCGACGAGAACGTGTCCCTCTGATGCGCGTCTACCTGCGCTACGCCGTCAAGGAGACTCTCTCCAACCTCTGGCGCAACCGGATGATGACGATCGCCGCGGTGCTGACGGTCGCGGTCTCGTTGTCGCTCGTCGGCTCGGCGCTGCTATTGAAGCAGAGCGCCGCCCAGGCCTCGGCCCGGTGGCAGCAGGGGACCCGTGTAACCATCTGGATGCAGCCCGCCGCCTCGACGGCCGAGATCGCCAACGTGCAGAACCAGCTGGCCAACCTGCCAATCGTCAAGCGCTGCCAGTTCTTCACCCAGCAGCAGGACTATAACGAGGCGGTTCAGATCCTGCCTCCGTCCGAGTCGAGGGTCCTTAAAGTCGCGGCGATGCCGTCGTCGTTCCGTTGCGTGCCCACGGTGCCGGCGAACGCCTTCACCGTCGAGTCGACGTTCTCCAACCAACCGGGCGTCTATCAGGTGACGGCCCCCGAGCAGCAGATCCGTCAGATGAACCACGCGATCCGCGTGCTCCAGATCGTCTTTCTCGCCCTCGCCGGGGTCCTCTTGCTCAGTGCCACGGTGCTCATCCTCAACACCATTCGGATGGCGATCTTCGCGCGCCGCCGCGAAGTGTCGGTGATGAAGTTAGTCGGCGCCACCAACTGGTTCATCCGGATCCCCTACATCACCGAAGGCTTCATCCAGGGCCTCCTCGGCTCGGCCGTCGCCATCGGAGCCGTCACGGCGCTGCACACGTGGTATCCCCTGCACAATGAGTTTCAACTGAGCACGAGCGCGCTGCTGGGCACCAACGCCGTGGTGCTGATCGTCGGCGTGCTGATCGGCTCGGTCGGCTCGGCGATTGCCATCCGACGCTTCCTCGACGTCTAAACCTCCGTCCGCTGTCGGTCCGGGGCGATCGATCGCTTCTATTCCGAATTTGAGAGCGGTACCCGCGTTCGGCGGTGTTCGCGTGGCCCAGTCGTCGAGCGCGAGAGTCCGGTCACGAATTCGTTGAGTTGTGCAAAATTTTCGCGGCGTAGGTCGTCGGCGTGCCGTGAACGACCTCAAGTTGAACTGGCTAGATCTTACGTTTGCCGAGGCGCGCGGAGGAGCTGATCCACTGCGCAGCCCCGGGCCAGTTTCGTGGGAGATGAAGCTGGCGCGGACGACCACGTCCCATGAATATGACCTATCTCACTGGTCGCTGACGAACTCAACCTTTGTTGGTCCAAGTGAAGGTCTACATGATGACACTTGGTCAATCATCGACCCCGCAGTATGGCGTTTAGAAGACGGCGAGTCTACGCTACGACGTCTCTTCGTCGAAGGTGATGGCGAGTGAATTGACGCAGTAGCGCAGGCCCGTCGCGGTCGGACCGTCGTCGAAGACGTGACCCAGGTGTCCTCCGCACCGCGCGCAGAGGATCTCGGTGCGGGTGCGCAGGAGCGACCGGTCGACCCGTTCGACAATCGTGCCGGGCTCGCAGGCGTCGAAGCTTGGCCACCCGCAGCTCGAGTCGAACTTCTGGGCGCTGGTGAAGAGGTGCTGGCCGCAACCGGCGCAGGTGAAGAGTCCGTTGGCGTCGACGTGCAACAAGGAGCCCGTGAAGGGCGCCTCGGTAGCGGCTTGGCGCAGGACCGCGTAGCGCTCGGGGCCCAACTCGGTGCGCCACTCCCCGTCGGTCTTCTCGATCTCGTAGGACTCCGAAGCGTGGTTCCGGTGGGGTCGGGCGAACCGCATCAGAGGAACGTCGGCCGAGGTGCCTCGGGCACGACCCGCGGGAACTCGGGCTTGTCGTCGAGGAGGCGAGAGAAGGCGCCGGCCAGGCCCTCGGGATCGAGGCCGAGTTCGGCCAAGAGCTCTTCGGGACGGTGCTGTTCGAGGAAGGCCCGGGGCACGCCGAGGATTCGTGTGGTGGGGAAGGGCCGGGCGAGCTCTTGGGCGCGGTCGCGGATCGCCGACACCATCAGTGTGCCGGCACCGCCGTGGCGGGTGGCGTCCTCGACGGTGATGACCCGCTCGTGGGCGAGGGCGTCGTCAATCATGTCGAGGTCGGGGGGTAGGACTCGCACGTCGTAGAGGGTGACGCGCGTGGCATCGGGGCCGAGCAGACGGATGGCCGCGTAGGCCGCGGGCGCCATCTTGCCTACGGCCAGCACGCAGAGCGAACCATCGCCGCGCTGCACCTGGCGGGCCTCGAGGCCGTCGCCGACCCGTCCGTCGAAGGGCTTGGGGAGGGTCTTGGGGAAGCGCAGCGCCGTCGGGGTCGACATCGCCAGGGCCGTCGCCAGCATGCCGGGAATCTCCTCGGCGCTGGAGGGGGCGAAGATCGTCATGTTGGGTATGGCGAGGCAGAGCGCGATGTCCAAGACGCCGTGGTGGCTCGGGCCGTCGTCACCGGTGATCCCGGCGCGGTCGAAGACGAACACGACAGGCAGGTTCAACAGCCCCACGTCCAGGTGGGCCTGGTCGAAGGCCCGCGAGAAGAACGTTGAATAGACCGCGACGACGGGCTTGAGTCCGCCCATCGCCATTCCGGCGGCGGCCGTGACGGCGTGCTGCTCGGCGATGCCGACGTCGAAGAAGCGCGTCGGGAAGCGCTCTTGGAAGCCCAAGAGCCCGGTCGGCCCGGCCATCGCCGCGGTGATCGCGACGATCCGGTCGTCGGCGCTCGCGAGCGCGACGAGCGAGTCGGAGAAGGCCTGGGTGAAGGACGTGGGCGCAACGTCCTCGTCGTTCAAGCGCGGGGGGAGTTTGAAGTCGTGCATTTTCAACTTGTCGGTGACCGCCGGCTCATATCCGCGACCCTTGTGAGTCAGCACGTGCACGAGAATCGGGCCGTCCCAGGTGGCCGCGCTCGCAATCGTCGACTCGAGAGAGGCAATGTTGTGCCCGTCGATCGGGCCGATGTAGCGCACGCCGAGGTTCTCGAAGAAAGTGTGGGGGGTGACCATCTCGCGCACGACCGACGTGAAGGCGTCGATGCCGCGGTAGGCCTCCTTACCGACGCGCGGCAGGTGGGGCACCATCCGGCGCAGCCGCTCGCGCAGCGTCAGGTAGGTCTTGTTCAGGCGCAGCGAGGTGAGAGAACCGGAGAGCTTCGAGATAGTCGGGGCGTAGCTGCGCCCGTTGTCGTTGAGGATGATGACCACGCGCTGGCCCGAGTGCCCGAGGTTGTTGAGAGCCTCGTAGGCCATCCCGCCGGTGAGCGAGCCGTCCCCCACGACCGCTACCACGTGGCGGTTGCCGCCGTGCCCCACGAGCTCCTTGCGCTGACTCAGTGCGACGGAGAGGCCGTGGGCGTAGGAGAGGGCCGTGGAGGCGTGGCTCGACTCGATCCAATCGTGCTCGGACTCCGAGCGGTTCGGATATCCCGAGAGGCCGCCGCGCTGGCGCAGGTTCTTGAAGCCGTAGCGCCGCCCCGTCAGGAGCTTGTGGACGTAGGTCTGATGACCGGTGTCCCAGAGGATGATGTCCTTGGGGGACTCGAAGACCCGGTGCAGGGCGAGGGTCAATTCGACGACGCCGAGGTTCGAGCCGAGGTGGCCCCCGGTCGTGGTGACCGTCTGGATGATGAAGTCGCGAATCTCCGCCGATAACTGGTTCAACTGGTCGTACGAGAGCGCTCGCAGGTCGGCGGGCGATTCAATCGACGGGAGGATCACCGCTCCAGCCTACCGGCGGGGTCGAATCGGCCGCAGGGTAGTTCAGGTCCGTCCAGTACGATTCGCAGGATGAAATCAATCCTGGTCGAGCGTGACGTGCTGGAGCGGACGCTCGGCACCGCAATGGAGCGGGGTGGAGAGTTCGCCGAGGTCTTCGTCGAGGACCGCACGATGACCTCGGCCACCCTCGACCAACGCAGGGTCGAGGAGCTCAGCTCGGGCCGCGACCGCGGCGCCGGGATCCGCGTCGTGGTGGGCGACACGACCGGGTTCGCTCACACGGCCGACCTCTCCGAGCACGGACTGCGGGCGGCCGCGAGGGCCGCCGCCTCGGTCGCGCGCGCCGGCGGCGGAGGAGTCCGGGAGATCGCACTCGGGGACCTTGACGACTACCCGACTCGCTCGACGACATTGCCCGGCGACGTCGACAAAGCCAGAAAGATAGAGCTCTTGATGCACGCCGACGACGTCGCTCGCTCCGAGGGCCCGTCGATCACCCAGGTTCAGATCGGCCTCGGCGACTCGACGCGCCGGTTCGTCGTGGCGAACTCCGAGGGGGTCTTCGCCGCCGACCACCAGGTCCGCACGCGCTTCAACGTCTCGTGCGTGGCGTCGGGCGACACGGGGATGCAGACCGGCTACCGGCCGATTGCTGGCACGAGGGGCTTCGAGATCTTGACGATGGAGGCAGTCGAGGAGGCCGCTCGCGGGGCCGCGCGCCAAGCCATCACCAAGCTCGACGCCCGCCCCGCGCCCTCGGGAGACCTGCCCGTGGTGCTCGCCGGGGGATCGGGAGGCATCTTGTTCCACGAGGCCTGCGGTCACGGCCTTGAGGCCGACGCCATCTTGAAGCGGGCCTCGGTCTACGCCGGCCAGGTGGGCCAGCAGGTGGCGAGCCCGCTCGTCACGCTCGTCGACGACGGCACCGTGCTGGGCGAATGGGGATACCTCGCCCTGGACGACGAGGGTCGGCCGGGCGCGCGCAACGTCCTCATCGAGAACGGCGTGCTCACCGACTACATGTGGGACTACCTGCGCGCACGAAAGGAGGGCCGAATCTCGTCGGGCAACGGCCGACGCCAGAGCTACCAGCACCTGCCGATGGTGCGCATGACCAACACCTATCTGCTGGCGGGCGAGTCCGACGCTGACGAGATCGTCGCTCAGACCCCGCGCGGGGTGTACGTCGCCCAACTGGGTGGCGGCCAGGTGAATACCGCGACGGGCGACTTCGTCTTCGGCATGACGGCGGCGTTCATGATCGAGGACGGGCGGATTACGGCACCGCTTCGCGACTGCAACCTGATTGGCAACGGCCCGGAGATCCTCCAGCGCGTCGACGCCGTGGCGACGGACTTCTCGATGACGCCGGGCACCTGCGGCAAGGACGGACAGAGTGTGCCGGTCGGCACCGGTCAAGCCACCATGCGCCTGACCGGTGTCACGATCGGCGGGGCGTCGTGAGCGACTTGCTCGCGTGCGCCGAGCGGATCCTTGAGGGGGCCCAGGGCGACGAACAGATCGAGGTCTACGTCTCGACCGGCGTCGACACCGAGGTGCAGGCCTATCAGGGCCAAATCGAACAACTCTCGACGGCGACCTCGTCGGGCGTCGGAATCCGGGTCCTGCGCGACGGCGCCGCGGGCGCCCAAGTGGGCACGGCCTGGGCCGGTTCGCTCGACGACGCGGCGGTCGCCGAAGCGTTGCGCGAGGCCCGCGACAACGTCCGTTTCGCGACCGAGAACGAGTTCATGGCCTTCGCGCGGCCCGACGGCGTGGCGAGCGTGACGCTCGAGCTGACCGACGACGCCGTGACGACGACGCCGCTCGATGACAAGGTCGCCATGGCCATCGAGCTCGAGCGCCTGGTGCGTTCCGGCGACCCCCGGATTCGCCAGGTCGACTCGGCCAACTACTCGGATTACGTGGCCGAGGCCGCGATCGTCTCGTCGACCGGCGTGCGGGCCTCGTACGCGCGGTCCGGCGCCTACGTGTCGGTCGAGGCGATCGCCAACGACGGAGCCAGTGACGAGACCGGCTGGGGGCTCTCGGCCGGCCGGGCCCCGGGCGACCTCGACGTGGAGAAGGCGGCCCAGGACGCGATCCTTCGCGCCACGCGGATGCTCGGGTCGGTGAAGCCGGCCTCGATGCGCTGCACGGCGGTCTTCGACCCTCGCACTGCGGCGACGCTCTTCGCGATCATCGGTGGTGCCTGCAGCGGCGAGGCGGTCGTGCGGGGGCGATCCTTCTTCGCCGGTCGCATCGGTGAGATGGTCGCGGCCCCGATGTTCACTTTGTTCGACGACCCCACCGACGCCCGCCACTTCTCGGCGAGCGCCTTCGACGGCGAGGGACTGGCCTGCCGGCGCAACGTCATGATCGAGGACGGGCAACTACGGGCCTTCGTCTACGACACGGTCTCGGGCCGTCGTGCCGGCACCGCGTCGACCGGCAGCGCGGTACGTGGCGGCATCGCCGGCTCGCCCTCGGCCGGATGCCGGGCCCTGCAGGTGGTGCCCGGAGACCTCGACCAGGCGGAGATCATCCGCCGGGTCGGCCACGGCATATTCGTCGAATCCCTGATGGGGGTGCACTCCGGCGTGAACCCGATCTCGGGCGACTTCTCGGTGGGAGTGACCGGACTCATGATCCGCGACGGCCAACTGGCCGAGCCGGTGCGCGAGATCACGGTTGCCTCCACGCTCCAACGGATGCTCCTGGGCATCGTGCACGTGGGCAATGACTTGGAGTGGCTGCCGAGCAGCGCCTCGGGCCAGACCGTGGCGATCGAGGGGATCGCCGTCTCGGGCTCCTAGTCCGACGTCGCGGCCGGTGTCGTCGTCGAGGATGACGTCGCCGCCGCCGCCGTCGCCGGAGCCTCCGCGGGGGTCGTGGGGCTGGGCGAGGCGCCCGAGGTCGAACTCTTGGTGGATCCTCGGCTGTCGTTCTTGTAGAAGCCGCTGCCCTTGAAGACGATGCCGACCGCGGAGAAGACCTTGCGAAGTTCGCCGCCGCACACCGGGCAGGTCGTGAGCGACGGGTCGGCGAATCTCTGGACCGCCTCGACGCGTTCGTGGCACGCCTGGCACTCGTATTCGTATGTCGGCATGAAAAATCTCCCGTGTCGCCCGATGGCCCCGGCAGTTTACTCGGCCCCGTCGATCGCCCGTCCGCGACGTCGGTAGCATTGCGCGGTGGACGACTTCCACCAACTACGCCGGCCGTCGGGAGGGGGAGCCTTCTCGCGCGACCTCGGACCCTCGGAGATCTCGGCGCGTCGCGCGCTGGCGAGGTGTCGGGTCATCATGCTCGCCGAGACGACGGCCGCAGTGGCGGGCAATTCGCTCAACAAGGGCGACGTGCTAGCGACGGCCCGGATCGCCGGGATCCAGGCGGCCAAGCAGGCGTCGAACCTGCTACCGATGTCGCATCCGGTCCTCGTGGGCAACGTCTACGTCAACTTCTCGATCGCCGACACCCACATAGACGTCGAAGCGAGCGTCGACACTGTCGACCGGACCGGGGTCGAGATGGAGGCCCTCGTGGCGGTCACGGTCGCCGCGCTGACGATCTACGACATGTGCAAGTCGGTCGACCGCACCATGACAATCGAGGACGTCGCCATCTGGGAGAAGTCCGGTGGCCGCTCGGGCACCTGGCATCGTGAGGAAGCGGCTCTCGCGGACGACGCCCACCCCGAGGGGTAGCGGCCACCCCGGGGTCGCGCGACCGGTACCCTCAAGGGGTGACATTGACGAGCGGGCGATGAGTATCCGAGGCGGGGTGGAGCAGAGTCGCGAGCGTCTCATCGCGCTGGTGCTGTTGCTCGAGCGCGCCTGGCAGTACGGCGCGTTGACCCAGGACCAGATCGTGCGCGAGCTGCGCATCGACGAGTACCCCGTTTCGGCCAAGGGGCCCCGCAAGGTCCTCGCCTACGAGGGCAACGAGGGCGCGGTACGCCAGAAGTTCGAGCGCGATAAGGCCCGGATCCGCGAGCTGGGCTTCGAGATTGAGACCGAGCCCCGTGAGGACGGCTCCGTCGGCTACCGGATCGACCCCTCGAGCGGCTACGCGCCGCTCATTTACTTCAGCGCCGCCGAGGAGCGGGTCGTGAAGCTGGCGCTGCGCCTCTGCGGCTTTGGCGCGTCGGGATCATTCAGCGTGTTCAACGAGATCCCCGCGAGCGACGGAGGCCTCGAGTCGTCGATGTACTTCACGCCCGTCGTACGGGCGCTCCACCTGCACCGGGCGTTGACGTTCGACTACCAGTCGGGCGCGAACAAGCCCCGTACGGTCGAGCCGCTGCTGATCCGCGTCTTCGGCGGCGTGTCGTACCTCGTGGCGCGGGTCGTGGGGTCCGGTGAGATCAAGGGCTACCGCTTCAGTCGCATGACCTCGATGCCGGCCGTGCTGGTCGACACTTTCGAGGCCGACGACGCGACCCTCGAGCTGGCTCGCGCTTGGCGCGCGGAGTTCACTAAGTCACCCTCGCCGATCGACGTCGTGGTGACGACGAACGAGAACTACGCGGACTTGCTGGTGCGCCAGTATCCCGGTGCGCTCGCCGCCCAGAAGAAGGACGGCCGGGTGGAGGTGGGCTTCTCGCTCGACAGCCCCCGCGGGGCGCTGCGCTTCGTGCTCGACGCCGCCGACCGTGTTCGCCTCGAGTCGCCCAAGTCGCTCAAAGCCGAGCTCGCCGAGTGGCTGAAGCAGGTCAATCGCGGCAAGACGCCGCCGGCGGAGTCGCTCAAGTTCGCCGGGCCGCCGACGAACGACGTGCTGGGCCAGACCCTGCAGCTCCTGCACGCCGTCTACGTCGCCGAGGACGGACTTCGCATCAGCGAGCTCGCGACACGATTCTCGCTCGACCCCGCCCACGTCCGGCTGATCATGGACCGGCTGGTCTCGCTCGAGCCGATGGTCGGCTCGACCGACGGCGCCGGAGCTTTCCCGGCCCACGTCATCAAGGACTGCGACGACTGGGATGACGAGGTCCACGACGACTCGACGTACCGGGCCGACTTCAGCGACCTGCCCGAGGGGGCCGACGAGCCGTCCCCCTACATGTGGCGCGATCTCTTCGAGTTGAACATTGCGTTGCGCGAGGCCTCGCGGGTCTACCAGGACGAGGCCATTTTCTCGGCGATCGAGAAGATCGAGGCGGCCACGAGCTCCTTCGTCCAGGTCGAGATGACGACCAGCGAGACTCTGCTCTACGACGTCACGCAGGCCGTCGGCGACCACCGCCAGATCAAGGTCCTCTACAGCTCGGGCACCAGCGAGGAGCCTTCGGTACGCTCGATCGAGCCCCGCGAGATCAAGGTCCTGAACGGCCACACCTACGTCCGCGCCTACTGCACGACGCGGGTGGCCTGGCGCACGTTCCGGGTAGACCGGATCAACGCCATCCTCGCGACGTCGCCCGCCACCGAGGCGCGTCCCGGGGACCTTGTCGCCAACTGGCTGACCCAGGTGGGCGAGGAGGGCGACGAGGTCGTCGTCGTACTCGAGCCCCACTTGCGATGGCTTTTCGAACCGCTGCCCAACGCCCAGTGGCGCGCCCTCGACGATGGTCGCCACGCGGTCAAGTTCCGCGTCGCCCACGAGCTCTTCCTTGATCACCTGATGCTGCGCGCCGGCCCGGGCGCCGTCGTAGCGACGCCGAAGTACTCCCGGGCCGGCCACGAGCTCGCGCGGAGGATCGCCGCGCAGTTGTAACGACCGTTGGGCGCCGGGAGGTGTCCAGTGCTTCGAGTGTTCGCCCGTCGAAGCCACAACGTGCAGTACTTCACCGAGGACGGCGCCCGCGAGATCGAGGGGCTGCGCCAGGGAGGACCGGGGTGGTGGCTGCGCGGAGACGGAGACGCCCACGATCCGCGCGACGTGGCCGACGTTCTGCAAAGCACCGAGCGCGCCGCCGTACGGGGATACGACCTCGTCATCGCCGCCCCGCGGCCGATCTCGATCCTGCTGGCCCTCGACCCCGATCACGCGCCCGGTGTCGTCGACGCGCATCGTTCCTCGGTCAGCGCGGCCGTGGGATACCTCGAGGAGCACGCCCTGGTGGTGCGCGACCGACGTGACGGCGCCGACCGCGACGAGCGCGGACGTTGGCGGTCGATCGTCGCCTTCACCCACGGGATCAACCGACACGGCGAGCCGCACCTGCACGACCACGTGCTCGTCGGCGCGAGGCCCGAGGGCGCGCGAGTGGTGCTCGACTCTCGGGCCCTCTACGCCCACTCGTCGGCGGCCGACGCGATCTATCGCTCGTCGTTGCGCCACGAGCTGGCGGCGCGCTCTCCGTGGGCGGCGTGGCGGTCGTTCGAGGGGATCGAGCACGTCGTCGGCCTCGACGAGGGATATCGAGTGCTGTGGGGCGGGCACCACCCAGAGCGTGGGGAGAAGCAGCACTGGCGCCGTGAAGACGTGGTGCGGGCATGGCGGCGGGACCTTGAGCGCTTCGAGGCTCACGGGGTGCTGACGGCGCCGCCGCGTCGTGTCACCCTCGACGAGCACGCTTTCGCCGGCGCCCTCGAGGGTCGTACCGACGTCGCGCGTCGCCACGTCGTCGAGGCGTGGGCGAACGCCGCGACCTACGGCCAGGATCCGATCTGGCTTCGGCGCTCGATCGGCGACCTCTACCCCGAGCTCGCGGGACCGGGCGGGGTGCGCGAGCCGACCATGCCGGTGCGCGACGCGCGGATGACGAAGAGGGTACGCGAACTGGGTCCCCGTCCGATCGACGGACGTGACGGGGGTCCGTGGTGTCAGCGCTCGCGCGAACTGCCCCGTTCGCGCGACGGGCGCTCCAGGTAGTCGCGGAAGCGCGGATCACGGTGCGCGGGCGTGAGTTCTATCCACGACAGTCGTTTGGCGGTGTCGAGGCCCATGGCGTAGCCGTGGCGTCCCTGGGCGAGGTCGGACATGGAGGCTCGGTCGCGCTCGACCCAGCTCATGGAGTGCCCATGGCGGCGACCTCGGGGGCCCAGTTGCACCGTCGGCGAGGGGACCATCGCCCGTCCGGCCAGGTGGCGCAGCAACTCGAGCGTCGTCCGGTCGGCAATGCCCGGAAGGACGACCGTTGTGGGGAAGAGCGACAGGAAGCCCTCCGCGGACGTGCCCCACCTGCTCCGGGCCTGACTGAGGTCCTGGAGGCAGGCGAGGGTCAGTACTCCCTGGCCCCCGCCCTCGGAGACGACGCCGGCGAGACGGGGCAGAGGTGCGACGTTGGCCAGTTCGTCGAGGGCGAGGAGCAGGCGCGAGCCGGTGGCGTGCGAATCGTACGTGGCGTGGACCACCTCCTCGATCAGACCGACGACGAGGGGGATCGAGACGGCCTGGTGCCGGCTGGGCGCGACGACGTGGAGCTGGTGCGGTCCGGCGAGGAACTCCGCCACGTCGAGCGGCGCCTCTCTCGCTGAGGCGCGCGCGGCGTCGGTGCGTACTCCGGCGAACAGGCCCGAGGTCGTCGACCAGATGCCCGATCGCTCGCGCTCTTCGGTCGCGAGGACGCCGCGAAGCGACGACACGCACGGGTGATGCTCACCGTAACGCTCGGCCAACTCCTGCATCACATCGTCACACGTTCGCCCGTCGACGCGTGTCGCCAGTTGACCGAGTGTCTCGCCGCGCAACGCGCAGCCGTGCAGCAAGGGCGCGACGAGCGCGCCGGCGCGCTCGGTCCAGTGATCGTCGCCGCGCTCCGTGCGACCTCGTCGTGCGACGTCGATGAGGCTTCGAGAGGCCAGAACGGCGCCGTCCCACGAAAAAGATTGTCTCAGCGGCGAGTACCCGACACGCTGCACTCCCGGCGGTGTTGACACCGTTCCTGATGGATCGAACAGTAACGTCGCACCGTCGCCGCGAGCGCCCGCCATCATCGACACCACGTCATTCTTCGTCGACGTCACCACGCAAGAACGGCTTGTCATCAGGAGATTCGGAAGCACCAACGACGACGTCTTGCCGCTGCGACTCGGACCCAACACGAGCGTCGAACGTTCATCGCCACTCACTGCGTCGCCGTGCACGCCGCGTCCCAAGTAGATGCCGTCGTGATTCGTCACACATGACATCTGTTGGAAATATGTTCGAAATGCTTGACATTGGTGTAGAAAACGAGTGAACTTTTAGATGTCCTTCTGCGGAGGAGGAATACGTAGAGTTAATCGTTGCTCGCAACGATTCAACGAAGCGCTACTTCGCGTGGGACCGTGCACTGCGATCAGTCGCCGCACAGCAGGGATGCTGGGTAGCACATGAGCGAGTTCACGTGTCAATGCGGTACCCGATTTCGAGGTTGCCACGGTGGTGGCCTTGAGGTCCCAAATTGATTCAATGTTGAGTCCCAAGGAGGGAAAGTGGCACTAGCCGCGAAGAAGAAGGCCCCGGCCAAGAAGGCCCCGGCCAAGAAGGCTGCAAAGAAGAAGGCCCCTGCAAAGAAGGCCGCTGCTAAGAAGGTAGCCAAGAAGGCTCCGGCTAAGAAGGCTGCCAAGCGTCCGGCCAAGAAGGCTGCGGCGAAGAAGCGTCCGGCCGCGAAGAAGGCCGCCGCGAAGAAGCGTCCGGCTGCGAAGAAGGCTGCCAAGCGTCCGGCTAAGAAGGCTGCGGCGAAGAAGTAATCAATTCCTGCGGGGATTGGTGTTCGAGGGGGGCTTCGGCCCCCCTCGAGTGCCGTTCGGGCACGATTAGTTCAGGTCCTCGGGCTCGTCCACGTCGAAGCGCCAGGGGCTGTCGGTGACGACTATTGAGGCTAGGCCCAGTCGCGCGGCCTCGAGCCGGTGGTGGCGCAACGAGTCCGGGCCGTAGGCGAAGCGGAAGCCGGCGCCGGTCGGCACGGCGAGGACGTTGGTGCCCGTGCCGTGATGGTCGGTCACGATGGTGACGCCCGGTCCCGGTTCGAAGAGCCCAAGGCCTTCGGGGTGACGCAGGTCGCCGTGGACCACGATGAGTCGGTCGTAGCGTCCGGTGAGGGCCTGGTCGGCGCGCTGCACGGCGTCGTTGAGTCCGCCCGCGTCCGTGACCAGCATCTCGGCTCCGAGCTCGATGGCGAACTCGGCAACCTCCTCGTTCTCGGTGAGGACGATCACGTGGCGCGGCGCGCAGTTTCGAATAACGCTCTCGGCCAGCCGACGGGCGAGCGCCGTCACCTCATCAATTCCGCCCAGTCGAAGCCGGCCCTTCGCCGCGTCGAAGCGCTTGAGGGGCACCACGATGGCCGCCCGAGGCTCGCCCGGGTCGTCGATCGTGCTCGAAGGGCTCACGTCGGCCCCGCGATCACTGTTGCGCGCGGGAGCGCGATGAGGCCGGCCCGAGTGGGTGTGATGTCGCACGAGGCGAGGTAGAAAGGCGCAAGGGCCTCGTCGAAGTCGACAGTCATGACGTCGATACTACGAGTGGACTCTGGGCGTTCTGGCGAAGGGTCGATGACCATAGCCGGACGTCGCCGTCGGTAGCCTTGGTCCGTGACTCGCGCGAACGTCGACCTGCTCGTGATTGAGCGGCCGCTGCTGGAGCGCGGCGACGTCGTGGTCGGCGTCGACGAGGTGGGCCGCGGAGCGCTGGCCGGGCCAATGACCGTGGGTGCGGTCGTCGTCACGGACCTGGCGTCGCCACCGAAGGATCTGAACGACTCCAAGCTGCTGACGCCGGCTCGCCGCGAGGCCCTCGTCACGCCGATCGAGAACTGGGCGGCCGCGTGGTCGCTCGGCTCGGTGAGCGCCGCCGAGATCGACGCCTGGGGTCTTCGCCTCGCCCTAGCCGTCGCGGCGACGAGGGCGATCGACGGACTGTCGATCCGTCCGACGCACGCGCTGCTTGACGGGTCCTTTAACCTCCTTCGCGCCCCGCTCGACGTCGCCTTCGACGCCGTCGCGCCACCCCGACTGTCCTACGACGAGCTCCCGGTGACCACCGTCGTCAAGGGCGATCGCCGCAGTGCGACGATCGCGGCGGCGTCGGTGCTCGCCAAGGTCCATCGCGACCGCCTGATGGTCGAAATGGGCGCCGAGTTCGAGCGCTACTGCTGGGACCAGAACAAGGGCTACGGGGCGCCACGGCACCTTCAGGCGCTCCGTGAGGACGGACCGTGCCGTCACCACCGACTGACCTGGCGTCTCCTGGCAAGTTAGGCGTCGTCGAGCGCTCGACGAGTGGTCCACCAGTGGTCCAAGAGCTGCGGTCCAAGGGGGATTTACCAGGGGAAAGAGTAAGATTCGACAACCATGTCCTCGTTGCTCTCCGTGAATAACCTCTCGGTACAGTTCGCGAGCCGCAACTCCGTCGCCACCGCCGTGGACGACTTCTCGCTCTCCATCGCCCCCGGCGAGTGCGTCGGTCTCGTGGGGGAGTCGGGCTGTGGCAAGACGACCACGGGCCTCGCGGTGATGCGTCTGCTTCCGGGGACCGGCAAGATCACCTCGGGCAGCATCTTCTTGAACGGCACGGACATGGCGTCGCTCTCCGAGAAGGAGATGCAACGCCAACGGGGCAGCGTCGTCGCACTAATCCCCCAGGACCCGATGAGCTCGCTCAACCCGACGATGAAGATCGGGCGCCAGATCGGTGAAGGCCTGCGGATCCACAAGGGCGCGACCTACGAGGAGGCCCGCCAGCGCGCCCTCGAGGTGCTCGATATGGTGGAAATGCCGAGTCCGGCCGAGCGGTTGGAGCAGTATCCCTTCGAACTCTCCGGCGGGCTCCGTCAGCGCGTCATCATCGCCATGGGGCTGGTCTGTGAACCCACGCTCCTGATCGCCGACGAGCCGACGACGGCGCTCGACGTGACCATCCAGGCGCAGATTCTCGACATTCTTGACAACCTGCGCACCGAGCTCGACATGGCCATGCTGCTGATCACCCACGACCTCGGGGTCATCGCCGGACGGGCCGACCGGGTCGTCGTGATGTACGCGGGCAAAAAGGCCGAGGAGGCGGCCACGCCGGACCTCTTCCACTCGATGCGTCACCCCTACGCTCAGGCCCTGCTCGCGTCGATGCCCAACCTGGAGAACACGACCAAGCACGAACTGGCCTCGATCGCCGGCATGCCGCCGGACCTCACCAAGGAGATCGTCGGGTGCCGCTTCGCCCCGCGTTGCGTCTACGCCTCCGACCGGTGCCGCGAGGAGGACCCGGCGCTCACCGTGGAGGGTGACCACGCCTTCGCGTGCTTCCACCCGACCGCGGGCCCCCTCGAGGTCGCCCGGCCCACCGTGCTCTCGACTCGCCCGACGACGGCGCCGCACGAGCGCAAGGAGTTGGTGCGAGTGGAGGGACTCGTGAAGGAGTTCCCGATCAAGGGCGGACTAGTGCGCCACTCCGTCGGGGCCGTCCACGCGGTGTCGAAGGTCAGTTTCACGGTCACCGAGGGGGAGACGTTCGGACTCGTGGGCGAGTCGGGATGCGGCAAGACGACCATCGGACGGATGTTGGTCGGCCTCGATCCCCTGACGGCCGGCGAGATCTACTTCGACGGGCACCTGGTTTCGGCTAAGGGTCACAAGCCCTCGAAGGCCGACCGTCGCGACCGCCAGATGATGTTCCAGGACCCCTATTCGTCGCTCGACCCGCGCATGAAGGTGGGCCAGATCATTGGCGAGCCCCTCATGGTCCAGCGGCAGGGTTCGCGCGCCGAGCAGTCCCAGCGAGTCTCGGAGATGCTGCACTCAGTAGGCCTCGATCCGATGGCGGCGGACCGATACCCCCACGAGTTCTCCGGCGGCCAGCGCCAGCGGATCGGCTTCGCGAGGGCGCTGGCCCTCAACCCGCGACTCATCGTGGCCGATGAGCCCGTGTCGGCGCTCGACGTGTCGATCCAGGCGCAGATCCTCAATCTGATGAAGGATCTCCAGCGCCAGTACAACCTCTCGTACGTGATGGTGAGCCACGACTTGGCCGTGGTGTACTACATGGCCGACACGATCGCGGTCATGTACCTCGGAAAGATCGTCGAGATCGGCGACGCGGAATCGGTCTTTCGCTCGCCGGCCCACCCGTACACGCGGGGGCTCTTGGACGCCGTCCCGGTGCCCGACCCCGAAGAGGCGCGCCGACGCCGGGGACGACAGATCGTCGGTGAGCTGCCGTCGTCGGTGCATCCGCCCTCGGGTTGTCGCTTCCGGACGCGCTGCCCCAAAGCCCAGGACGTCTGCGCCAACGAGGAGCCCGAGTTCCAGAGCTTCGGCGGGACCCAGCAGGCGGCCTGTCACTTCCCCATGAAGACCCCGGTGGCGCTCGCGGGACGTCCCTAGCTCTCGGAGAGTTGGCCAGTGAGCTCGAGGGCAGATGGCCCTAGCGCTCGAGGAGCCTCACTTCGAAGGCGTCGCGCAGGGCCTCGCCAACGTAGGTGATCGCCACGATCACCAGCACGAAGAGCAGCGCCGTCGGGTATATCTCCCACCAGTAGCCGTTGGGCTGTACGACCGCGCCGTTTTGCATCATGGTGCCCCAGTCGGTCTGGGGGTCGGGGATCCCCAGACCGAGGAATCCCAACGTCGAGAGGAACAAGATGGCGTCGGCCACCGAGAAGGTGGCCACGGTCACGATGTTGCTCATGGAGTTCGGGAAGACGTGTCGACGGATGATGTGCCACTTCGGCGCCCCCATTGCGGTGGCCGCCTGGGAGTACTCCAGCTTCTTGATGAGCAGTGCGTCGCCGCGGATGATGCGGGCGTTGGCGAACCATCCGGTGACGCCGATAATGATGATGAGAAAGAGCGTCGAGCGAGTGAAGACCGAGATGAGGGTGATCAGCAAAAACAGCAGGGGGATCGACAGCAGGGCGTCGAGGAATCGCATCATCAGGGTGTCGACGAGGCCACCCAGGAAACCGGAGACCATCCCGTAGATGGTGCCGACGATGATGGTGATGAAGCCGGCGAGCATCCCCAGGCTGAGTGAGTACTCGCCCCCGAACATGATCCGACCCAGCTCGTCGAAGCCTGAGCTGTCCGTCCCGAGCCAGTGCTGCGCCGACGGCGCCGCGTTGAAGGCCGTGTTGAGCGCCTCGGACTGGTTGGTCTGGTTCGTGTGGTACAGGATTGGCCCGAGGAAGCAGAAGGCGCCGGTCGCGAGGAGGAAGAGTACCGAGGCAATGGCGAGCTTGTTGTGGAAGAAGATCCGGAGCCGCTGCTTCCACATCGGGACGACGAGGCCGCCCGCCCCGAAGTCGGCGACGTTCGCCCTCATCACCATCGACTCGGGCAACGGGGCCCCGGGGAGCTCGCTCACGAGTTCTTGCCCTCGATGCGGATACGGGGGTTGACGACCCCGAGCATGATGTCGGCCAGGAGATTACCCAGCAGCGTCAGTATCGAGACAAGCAGCGTGATGCCGAGCACGGTGGGCACGTCGAGGCTGGTGGCGGCGGAGACGAGCTGTATTCCCAGTCCGCTGTAGTTGAACACGCTCTCGATGACGACGGCGCCGCCCAAGAGACCCGGCAGGTAGAGGCCCAGGATAATGATGATCGGGCCGAGGGCGTTGCGAAAGGAGTGCCGAAAGAGCATCTGGCGGTTACTGCAGCCCTTGGCCTTGGCCGTTCGGATGTAGTCCTGGACGAGGATCTCGAGGACGGCGCTGCGCATGAACCGGCTGAGGAATGCAATGCTCAGCAGCGTCAGCGTCAGGACCGGCAGGATGAATGACACGGGGTCGGTGAACATCGCCCAAGGCGCCACGCCGGCGGGGGGCGAGGCCGGCAGGTGGAGCCAGCCGAAGCTGAAGAACTGCAGCATCAAGATGCCGAGCAGGAAGGCTGGGATGCCGTAGAGGACGAAGGCCGTGCCGGTGGCGGCGTAGTCGAAGGAGCTGTTGCGCCTCGACGCCTGGTAGACGCCCAGGGGAATCGCGATGAGGACGGTGAGGAAGAGCGAGGAGAGGGCCAGCCAGATCGTGCGGGGCACGTAGGTCGAGATGATGCTCCACACCGACTGGTTCTGCTTATAGGAGAAGCCCAGGTTGAAGTGCACGAAGACCTGGTCGAGGTACGTCCAGAATCGCACCGGGTAGGGATGGAACATCCCGTGGACGACGCCCCAGTGGTGCACGTTGTACGCACTGGCGTGGGTGGTCAGTACCGCGTAGGCGGGTGCGAGGAGCCCGTTCGGTTCGAAGTAGGGGAGGGTGAAGGTGATCAGGATTACCACCAGCAGCACGATGACTGATTGCACCAGTCGTCGGAGGATGTAGGTGAACACTTAGCAAGTTTACCAGTCACGTTCCCGGCGGCCCGGGGCGGTTGGTCGCGCGAGTGTCACGAGCGGCGCAGTGGTGACGGCGAAGAGGGCGGCCCTCTCGGGCCGCCCTCTTCGTTCGCAGCTTGTTCCTCGCGGACCTAGAAGTGGTAGTACTCCGGCATGAAGTTCGTGAGCGGGTTAGGGGAGAGCCCGATGACGGAGGCCTTCAAGGACTTGCTCACCTCACCGATTCCGTTGGCCACGAAGCTGTTCGTACCGTTGGGCTCGTACAGGTCCGGCAGGACCTTCGCCGCGATGTTGGCGAAAGTGCCCAGGTTGGCCGTGCCGAAGTCGGTCTGCTGGACCGAGGCGGTGAGCTGGGCGTTGCTGAAGGCACCGGGGTTGAAACCGCCTCCCGGCACGAACAGGACTTCGCCCGACGGGTAGATGCCGGGAGCGTAGATCCAGCCCGCGCCCCACCAGCAGATGCTCCACGCACCGGAGTTGGCGTTGCAGGTGCCGATCACGCTGTTGAAGGTCGCTGAGCTGGTGCTCATGGCGATGCCGATCGACTTCCACTCGGACACCTCGGTGTTGACTTCGAGGGTGGTCACCGGGGTCCCGGTGTCGTAGAGCATCGAGAGGGCCAACTTCCGGCCCTTGGTGATGCCCTTGCCGCACTCGTTGGCCGCCGTGCCGGCCTTTGCGCACGTCAACACCCCGCCGCTCAGGACCCAGCCATGGCTCTTCAGCAGCGCCGACGCCTTGGCGGGGTTGTAGGGGTAGGGGTTGCTGTTGGAGGCGTTGCCCTTGATGTTCGAGGGCGTCACCGGTGGCAGTGGGTTGATCTGGGGATATCCGTAGCCCTTCTGGATCTTGTTGATCATGCCGGACTGATTGACGGTCATCTGCAGGGCCTGGCGGATGTAGAGCTGCTGCAAGAAGACCGACTGCTTGCTCTTGGGATTGAGGTTCAGCGCCGCGTAGTTGACCGACCAGGGTGGGCCGATCTCGAGGGTGTAGTTGCTCGCAATCGGCGACCAGTTCGCTCCGGGCTTCGTGGTAGTCCCGTTCGCGGTCAAGACGCCGTTGTCGACGTACCCGATGGTGATCGAACCGGACCTCAGGGCCGTCTGCTCGGCGGAGGCCGAGGCGAAGGGGACTTCTTTGACCATCTTGACTTGCGCCTTCTGGGGGCCCGAGTACTTGGTGTTGGGCACGAAGGTCACGTCGCCGAGGGTGTCGAACTGCGTCAGCTTCCAAGGCCCGTCGATGCCGCCCTGCCACATGGCGTCGGTGGCGGTCGACACCTTCTTGGACTGGCCGTCAAGGTACTTGTAAACGGCGAGGCAGGCCTTGTTGGTCGCCGGTGCACCGTAGGCGCCCGTGGCGCAGGTCGACTTTTTCCCTGGAGCCGTGATGTCCCAACTATCGGCCATGGGCGTCAGGAGCGAGAGGTTGTTGTAGAGCAACCAGTACGGGTTCATCGACTTGGTGAACGTCATCGTCACCTTGTTGCCCGAGCCCTTGGCGCTCGCCACCTGGTCGGGGATTCCGTAACCCTTGTTGTAGCCGCAGTAGCCCGAGGGGTTGGCCTTGAACATGTTGAGGAAGAACATCACCGACTGGGCGTTGACGGTCTGGCCGTTGGCGAACTTCCAGCCCTTCATCGTGAACGTCACCGTCTTGTTGCTATTGCTCATCACGGGCTGGTTCGCGAGAGAGAGGCTGGGCACCTCGGCCGCGGAGTTCTTCCACCCGAACCAGTACAGCGGGCGGTACATCTCGTAGTCGAACGCACTGATGTTCGCGACCGAGAAGACGGGACAGGCCATGAACGGGAAGATGTAGGTGGGCGTGGTGGCGGGTGCCTCGGCCAAGGTGATCGTCGAGTTGTTGGACGCTCCCGCGCCGTTAGTGGTCGCCGCTACCAGGCCCATCGTCAGCGCGCTGGCCGCGGCGCCGACGGTAAGAAGGGCCTTCAGCCTTCGTTTGAAATGCATACAGATTCTGCCTCCCCATTGTCGCCCACGTTGGCGATGTTCTCTTGTGTGCACCATCATTTGATGCCTGTAGTGAACCATAGATGACTCTGATCCGCGTCCCACGTCGGCGCGGAAAGCGCACTCTGCCTTCCGGGTTCCCAAGGCCTTGGCGCGGGCGGGGCCAGGGGAGTTGTCGATTTGCGAGTCGCGGTTCGCGGCGGTCGGGGGCCACGGGGGCGGGCTTCCCGACGGCCGGGAGGAAATCAGCAAAATAAACGGAGTCGCGTTAATTCGGAAAAGTGGAACGCCATTCCAGTTCGCCCCCGTCGAGGTGACCGCCAAACGGTGGCCCCGCCACCGGTCGGGCGACCGTACTCGCGACGTGGACATCAGAGGACGGTGAACTCGTAGCTGGTGATGGCGGCGAAACTTCCAAATGCACCTCGCCCGGAGTTCTCGTCACGTTCAGATTTGAATGCCGCGCTGGCGACACGGTGATTAGACGACCTCGACGATTTCGGGGAAGTGGCACGCAACCATGTGCCCAGCGTCGTGTTCAACAAGTTCAGGCGTGTCGGACTCGCATATCGCCTGCGCCTTCCAGCAGCGAGTCCGGAAACGACAGCCCGACGGTGGATTGACGGGGCTCGGGAGATCGCCCTTCAGGACGATCCGGCGCCGTGACCGTTCCTTGTGCGGGTCGGGAATGGGAACGGCCGAGAGCAAGGCCTGAGTGTAGGGATGGCTGGGACGGCGGTAGATGGAGCTCTGATCGCCGATCTCGACGATCCGACCCAGGTACATCACCGCGACTCGATCGGACACGTGACGGATCACCGAGAGGTCGTGGGCAATGAAGAGGTAGGCCACGCCGAGTCGGGCCTGCAGGTCCTCCAGCAGATTCACGACCCCCGCCTGGATAGAGACGTCCAGGGCCGACACCGGCTCATCGAGGACCAGGAGACGTGGGTTGAGGATGAGGGCCCGGGCGATGCCTACCCGCTGGCGCTGTCCGCCCGAGAACTCGTTCGGGAATCGATTGGCGAATCGGGGCTCGAGTCCAACTAGCTGCATCATTTCGCCGACGCGCTGGCGCCCTTCGGACTTGGTCCACTGGCCGTGGATCTTCAACGGCTCGGCGATCGCCTCGCCGACGGGCATGCGCGGGTCCAGCGATCCGAACGGGTCTTGGAACACGACTTGCATCGTCTGGCGCGTTGAGCGCAACTCTTCTCGCGATAGACCTGTTAACTCCTGCCCGGCGAACTCGACCGACCCCGACGTCGGTCGAACCAACTGCAGGACAGCTCTACCCGTCGTCGTCTTGCCACATCCGGACTCACCGACGAGACCTAGTGTCTCGCCGACGTGGATGTCGAACGAGGTCCCGCACACGGCGTGGACCGTGCTCTCACGGCGAACGATTAACTTTCGGCCGCCCTTCTTGAAGTGAACGACGAGGTCCTTCACCGAGAGGAGTGGTCCGGCGACTGCGTTGGTCGAGGAATTGTCGGGCGTCATTCCGGCAGCTCCTCGGGGTCATCCGAACTGTCGGGGAACATCGACGCTACCGGCATCGAGACCACGTCGACTGCGAAGTGGCAGGCGGCCTGATGCGGCTCGGATCCGATTGAGGACGACACGGACCGAAGCTCCGGCTCCTCGGTCAGGCAGATGTCTTGACGCAGCGGGCACCGCGGGGCGAACGGGCAGCCTGGCTTGGTGCCGATCATCGAGGGCGGTGAGCCGGGAATCTGGCGAAGTCGTGCCCCCCCGTCGTCGTCCACCCGAGGGATGGAACCCAGTAGTCCGTGGGTGTAGGGCATCGCGGGCGAGTAGAAGACCTCGTCGGCCGTACCAATCTCCACGATGCGACCCGCGTACATTACGATTACGCGCGACGCCAGACCGGCCACGACTCCGAGGTCGTGCGTGATCAGGACGAGCGATGCGTGAGACTCGTCGATGGCCACCTTGAGGGCCTCGAGCACCTGCGCCTGGACCGTGACGTCGAGTGCGGTGGTCGGTTCGTCCGCGAGGATGATCTGCGGGTTGTTGGCCATGGCGATGGCGATGACGACGCGCTGACGCATCCCGCCGGAGAACTCGTGCGGATAGTCGTCGATTCGGTCCTCGGCGCGCGGGATGCCGACTAGGTCGAGGAGTCGGATCGCTTCGGCGCGACATTTTTCGTCGCTCAGATCCTGGTGCGCGGCGATGGCCTCCTCGACCTGCCAACCGACGCTGTAGACGGGGTTGAGCGAGGTCAGCGGATCTTGGAAGATCATCGCGATCGACAGTCCGCGGATCGACGACATCTGGCGGTCCTTCAAACCGAGCAACTCTCGTTCGCCCAGGCGGATTGATCCCGTCACCTCCGCATTCTTGGCGAGCAGCCCCATCACTGCCAAGGCAGTTACCGACTTGCCCGAACCGGATTCGCCGACGATGCCCAGTACCTCGCGGGGGCTGAGGGTCATGCTGACGCCGCGAATTGCCCTCGTCTCGCCCTCGGACGTGGAAAAGCGGACGTCAAGATCCTTGATGTCGAGGAGTTGTTCGACCATCTAGGACCGAACCCGGTTCTTGCGGGGGTCGAGGGCCGCGCGCAACCCATCGCCGATGAAGAAGACCGAGACGATGAGTGCAAGCAGGAAGGCCGCCGGGTAGACGAAGAGCCAGTACTCGGTCGTGGCGGCGGACTGTCCCTGTTCGATCAAAAGACCCAGTGATACCGCGGGCGGTTGGATGCCCAATCCCAGGTACGAGAGCGTCGCTTCGAGCACGATTGCTCCGGCCACGGTGATGGTGGCGTTCACGATGATTGGCCCAATGGCGTTAGGGATCATGTGGCGCGAAATGATTCGCCAGTCACTGGCGCCCAGCGCCCTCGAGGCCTCTACGAAGTCCCGCTCGCGCAGCGAGAGAAACTCCGCGCGAACTAGGCGGGCAATGTAGGTCCACGACAGCGCACCGATGATGATTGCCAGGTAGAACCAGTTATTGGCCTGTTGGGCCACGATGTGGGCCAACATGATCAAGACGACGAGGACGGGGATCACCAGGACGAGGTCCACGAAACGCATCAGCAAGTTGTCGATTTTGCCTCCGTAGTAACCGGCGAAAGCGCCCACGAGAGTGCCGATGATGACCGACATCGCTGCCACCAGCACGGCCACCTGAAGGTCCTGCAGAATTCCCTTGAGAATTTGCGCCAGCATGTCGATACCGATGCCGTTGGTGCCGAAGATGTGGGCCGCCGACGGCCCTTGGTTGTAGGCGGTGGAGAGCTGAGAAAATTGGGTCGGGTACAGTGCCGTGTACACGCCCGACACCACGAGCATCAGGAGGAATCCTACGAGTCCCGTCATCGCTTGACCGTTGTGGAGGAAGCGACGTAGCACCATGGCCCACTGGCCGCGTGCCTCGAAATCCATGCCGTCGGCGCTGACAATGTTGGCTGAGGTTTCGGGCACTTCAATGGGTGGATCGGTCATGGTCTTACTTAACTCTTGCCGTAGCGAATGCGGGGGTCGAGCACGCCGTAAAGGATGTCCGCCACGAGGTTGAAGAGGATCACGATGGTCGCGGTCAGAAGAAGATACGCCAGCACGACGTTCGTATCCTGCCCGTTCACCCCATCGAGGAAGAACCGACCCAGTCCGTTCCACCCGTACACCGTCTCGGTGATGACGGCGCCTCCCAAGAGTCCGGCGAAGTCGAGGGCGATGATGGTGGTCACCGGGATGAGGGCGTTGCGCAGGATATGGCGCAAGAGGACCCGACGGGGCGAAATGCCTTTCGCTCGAGCCAAACGTACGTAGTCGCTGTCCATGACGTCGAGCACCGTTGAGCGCTGGTAGATCGCCCAAGAGGAGTACGTCGCCAGGACGAGCGTCATAGTCGGCAGCAGGGAGTGCGACAGGTAATCAGGAAAACGTTGGAAGAAGTTACCAGTGGCCAACGGATTCTGCTCGCCGGCGGTCGCCAGAACCACTCGGTGGAAGTGTTGGTCAATGGGCACGGCCACGAAGGTCTTCAACACCAGGCCGATCACGAAGACCGGTACCGAGAGGAAGATGAAGTTGACGACTGACGTGGTCCGGTCGACGATGGTGTCGTGACGCAGAGCTGCGATGACGCCGACGGAGATGGCGAGGACGATGGCGAGCACCACCGAAAGGATGACCATGCGCGCCGTGACGATGGCCTTCAAGTGGAGTTGGTGCCCGACGGAGATGTTATTGACGTTCAGTCCGAAGTCCCCGCGCAGAACGTGGGAGAACCATATCCAGTACCGCTGCCACAACGGGTCGAAGAGGTGAAGTTGAACTGCGCGCGCGTGGATGGTCGCGGGGGGAGTGAGGGGGTTCTGTCGCAATAGGGCGAGTGGATCACCCGATGCAGCGACCAGGACGAACACCAAGACCGATGAAATCAGTAGCACGCCGACGCCTATGAATAACCGCCGGAGGATGTACGAAGCCATTCCGAGTGAGTATAGAACCGTTGCGCGGTCAAACAGAAATGCGGGGATAAATTCTCATCCATCCCCGCATTTCTGTTTGATACCTAAATGCGGTTTAGTTCTTTGTCCACTGGAACGCGTTCCACGTTATTCCAGCACTCGAGGGATTCGGCAGGATGTGGTGGAAGTTCGACGACCACGCCACCAACACCGGCTTCTGGTACAAGGGCAGCGTCACCATGTCGGCCCACAACTGGGCGTCGACCTTGTTGTAGAACGCGGCCTCGGCCTTCGGGCTCGTGGCTGCGGCTCCCTGTCCCAACAACGTGTCAACCGCGGGGTTGGCGTAGTGGACCCAGTTGGACGCGCAATTGGTTGCGTCGGTGTACGAGCAGTAGATGCTGTTGTTGCCCGTCGCGAACGGCGTATCCACCCACGCGAATTCTGCAATGTCGTAGTTGCCATTCGGGAGGTCCGAGCCGAAGAACGTCCCGGCCGGGTGGTTCACGATGGTGATCTTGATGCCAACCGTCTTCATCTGCGCCTGGAACACCTGCTGAGTCGCCGCGCGGATCACGTTACCCGTGGTGGTCGTGAGACTCAGGGTCAAGTCCTGGCCAGACTGCGGGCCGAAGTTGGGCTGGAAGTAGCCGTTCGGGCCCATCGTGAAGCCAGAGCCCGTCAGTAGCGACTTCGCCTTGGCCACGTCCACGTTGTCGTAGGCGGCGCCGTTAGCGACGTACTGCGGCTGGTTGTTCAGGTAAATACGGTTATCCAACGGCTTCGTCGACGGAGCGGCCTGACCTACCGTGGCGGCGATCAAAGCCTTGCGGTCGGTCCCGTACGCGATTGCCTGGCGCACGGCCAGCTTCGCGAGGTAGGGGTTGGCCTGGTTGAAGTCGAAGTGCTCGAACTGCAGACCGGGCGCCGCCGAGTAGTTAATCGACCCACCCGCGGCCTTAGCCTGCTGGATCATCGCGAGCGACGTGGAGATCGGCTCGAACACGTTGAACGTGCCCGACTGGATTCCCGCGATGCCCGTCGAGTCGTCGGTGCTACCGGCGAAGACGATGGTGGCCAACTTGCCCGGGTGACCCCAATACTTCGGGTTCCTGTCAAGAATCACGGTGTTGTTCGACTGGTTGTAGTTCTGGACGTAGTACCAAGAGCCACTCAGCAAACGCTTTTCGTCGCCGCCACCGTTGATGTTGAAGCCGGTGTTAAAGCCGACCTTGCGTGCGATGTGGGCCGGGACCATAGTGCCGAAGAGGCTTTCCCAGTCCGCGAATGGCGTGGCCTTAGCGAACGTCACGGTGACGACCTTGCCGTTGGGGCAGAGGTGCGCGTTTCGTTGGCCGCCCGAGCCGGTCAAACACTTGGCGTGGTTCGCAGGCTTCGAGCCCTTGACACTGGCGATGGAGCTGTAACCGGTCGTTCCAGCGGCGTCGTAGGGCTTGTTGCCCTTGTCCTTGAACTTGGTCAGTCCGCTCAAGGCCTGGTAGTTGTAAATGAAGTCATCTGCGGTGATCGGCTTGCCGTCGTTCCACGTGGCCTTTGCATTGATGGTGTATTTCAGTACTTGCTGTCCGGCTCCGTTCAGGGCCGACGTGGCACTGGTCACGAGGTCCTTGTTCAAATACACGTTCACGTGGTTGTCGACAATGAACACTCCCGGCCAGACCAACTGCATGATTTCCGCCAGCACGAACTCGTTGGACGCCGACGTATTGACGTTGAAGCCGGAGAGGGTCTCGTCCAGGTCGACAAAGACCGAGCCCCCATTCGAGGTGGCCCCCGAACTTGTCAACAACGACATTGAACTGACCGACATGACCATTGCCACGACCGCTAGCGCCTTGACGCTCCAGAGTTTCTTCATTCTCATTGTAAATTTCCCCTTCTTAATAAGCGCTAGTTGTCTGCTTACTGCTTTCTTAACTTCTTGAATGCAAAAATCTCCTGCAACCGCAATTTGTAGCTTTTTGAGATCGATCTGAAGCCGCCTTGTCAGCCAAGCCTCGTTGCTCCGCTGGACCTTTCCCCCTAGTGAAGAAATGGTAACACCAAGGTGTAGGAGGTCGCATGTCAGGGCGCCAGGTTCTCGGGACCCTTGCTCTCGGGTCCCGATGAAGGTTGATTTCGACGCCTGCAGCCGACGACTGGGCCGCTGGTGAACACTTTAAGTGCTCGACGTTCGCCGACACCCGGAGACGTGATGCCGCGTCGAAATCCTAGTAGTGGTAGTACTCGGGCATGAAGTTGCCGAGCGGATTGGGGGTGAAGCCGATCGTGCTCTTCAACGTCCGGATAACCTCAATCGCCGTTCCCTGCTGGGGCTGATAGAGCACTGGCAGCTGCTGAGCCGCATAAGTGGCGTAGGAGTTCAGCTTGGCCGTGCCGTAGGAGGAGGCGTTGATGAGAGTCGTCATCTTGGGGTCGCTGTAGGAGCCGACGTTGAAGGCGCCGTTGGGCACGAAGAGGTTCTCGCCCGACGGAAGGTAGTTGGGGGCGTAGGTCCAGCCCTGGCCGAGCGAGCAGATCTCATATCCCGAGGCTCCACCACAGTCCGAGATGACGTTGTTGAATGTGTCGGTCGCGTGGGTGAACTGGATTCCAATCGAGGCCCAGTCGGCGATCTCGAGATTGAGGGCACTGTCGAGCGCCGCCGAGCCGCTGGCCCACACGACCTTGAAGTTGAGGGTGTAGCCCGGGGCGATGTTGGCCCCGCACTGATTCGGGGCCGTACCTGGTGAGGTGCAGGTCATGACGCCGTTCACCATGGTCCAGCCGTGCGACGTCAGCAGAGCCTTCGCCGCGGCGAGGTTGAACGGGTAGGGATTGGCCACGTTCGCGCTGATGGCAGCAGGTGTGTTGGGCGGCAGCGGGCTGGAGATGGGGAATCCGTAGCCCTTGTAAGCGGCCTTGATGATGCTCGACTGGTCGACGGCCGTCTGCAGGGCCTGGCGGACGTAGAGCAGGGCGATCGCGGCCGACTTCGGGTCGGCGGAGCTGAAGTTGAAGGGCGCGTAGTTGAAGTTCCACTGCGAACCGGCGAATAGCCGGTAGCGGCTCGCTAGTTGTCCCCAGTTCGGTCCGGCGACGCCGGGTTTGGGGGCGGGCGCGGGCAGGATCGCCGGATCGACGTAACCCACGTCGACGGCGCCGACCTGAAGTTGGTTCTCCTCGGCCGTAATCGTCGTGAACGCGACCTCCTTCACGTACCGGACCATGGCTTTCTTCGGGCCTGAATAGCGCCGGTTGGGCTGGAAGGTCACGTTACCGAGGTTGTCGATAAAGGTGAGTCGCCACGGACCGTCGACCCCGCCCTGCCACAGGGCGTCCGCGTAGGTGTTCGACCGGACGGCCAGACCGCCCAAGTAGTGCTCGACCGCGAGGCAGGCCGCCTTCGTCGAAGGGGCTCCGAAATCCCCCGTCGCGCAGCCCCCTCGGGTCTTGGGCCCGGACAGGTCCCACGAGGTGGGCATCGGGGTGATCTCGGACAGGTAGTTGTAGAGAATCCAGCGGGGGTTCATCGAGGTCGTGAAGTTGATGGTGATGACATTGCCGTGGCCCGAGACGCTGCGTACCTGGTCCGGGAGTCCGATGCCGGGGCTGTACCCGCAGTACGAGGTCGGGTCAGCCTTGTACATGTTGAGAAAGAACATCACCGACCGGGCGTCGACGGTTTGGCCGTCGGCGAACTTCCAGCCCTTCAGCGTGATGGTCAGCGTCTTGTTCGCATTGGAGAAGACCGGCGAGCGCGCGGTCGAGAGTGACGGCACGTAGGCGCTGGAGCCGCCCCGACCCAGCCAGTACAGCGGTCGGTACATCAGCTGTTGGAACTGGTTGATGTTGTTGACCGAGGCGTAGGCACAACTCAAGTAGGGGAAGATGTAGTTGGGATTGGCCCCGGGAGCCTCGGCGAACGTGATCGTTCCCGCACGCGCGCTGGCGCCGACCGAGGAGGCGACGAGGCCCATCGAGAGGGCGCTCGCCACCGCGCCCATGGTTACCACCTGTCGGAACTTGCGTCCAAAGTGCATCGTGTAGTGCTTTCCCGTGCCACCGAGGTGCGCACAACTGAATCGATCGCCCCCGGAACGTCGCTCGTGCGACCGCGGGGGCTACCCACCAAACTACGACGTTTCCTAGGTCAAGGGGCTTCAGGCCCTGTGGGATACGACGTAGGCAGTTCGGCGACGGTCAATGACGCAGCGCCCACTCCAGGATCGTCGCGCCGTCGGGGTGATCGAAGGAGAAGCCCTGCTCGGATAGGACCCCGGGCCGCACTCGCTGGCTCGCGAGTACCGCGACGTCGCAGAGCTCGCGCCCCAGGGCGACCCGAAGGGCGACCGCCGGCACTGCGGCGAGGGCCGGTCGGTGCAGCAGACGGGCCAGTTCGCCGGTGAACTCTGAGTTGGTGAGGGGTCGCGGAGCGGTGAGATTGACCGGTCCCGAGAGACGGTGGTCTATGACCCAGAGCACGGCCCGGACGTGATCGCGTAACGAGATCGGACTGAACCACTGACGTCCCGTCGACAGTCGACCACCGAGTCCGACACGGAACAGCGGGAGTTGGCGCGCGAGAGCACCGCCCTGGGCGCTCATCACGATGCCCGTTCGCAGCATCGACACCATGGTTCCGCCCTCGGCGAGGGCCGATGCGTTCTCCCACCTGACGCAGACGTCGGCCAGGAAGTCGTGGCCGCTCGGCGACGATTCGTCGAGCACCTCGTCGCCGCGCGAACCGTAGAAGCCAATGGCCGAGGCGTTGGCGAGGGCGGCGACGCCCCCGGGTAGTTGGGCGAGGGCGCGCACGAGCAGCGAGGTCGAGGCGACCCGCGACTCCAGAATCTCGCGCTTGCGCGTTGCGGTCCATCGGCGATCACCGATTCCGGCGCCCGCGAGGTTGACAACCGCGTCGAGGCCGACCACTCGTCGCAGGTCGCCCTCGTCGACCTGACCCGTCGCCGGGTCCCAGCGGACGACGTCACCGTGCGTCGGTCCCGACGTCGGCCGGACGAATCGCACGACGTCGTCGCCGCGCTCGGCCAGGGCCTCGACGAGCGCCGTGCCGATTAGTCCCGACGCGCCGGTTACGCCGACGCGCACGCCCGCCCCCACTCCTCGGCGACCAGGGCGGCCAGCTGGTCGGGCCTCGAGAGGTGAGCACCGTGGGCGGCGTCCTCGAGTTCGCGACTGCGGATCGCGGGATTGATCTCGGCCAACTCTGCGCTCAACTGTCGGTAGTAGTCGCGGATGAGTCCGTCGCCGTAGGCGTAGAGAGTGGGGACCGTCAACTCGGCGAGGTCGAAGGGCGCCGCGCCCATGTGCAGGCTCGTGAGGTCGCTCAACAGCGCCGGGCCGTCGGCGAGGCGCGACTCGCGCTCGCTCTCGTTGAGACGCTCCCACGCGCCGTTCGAGACGATGCGCCGAAAGAAGCGCTCCGCTTCGGCGCGTGGGTCGAGGCTCAACGGGGGGCGCGAGCTCGGCCGCGGCAGGATCCAGGGCAGCGGTGTCTCGTAAACGATCACCACCGACGTGAGCGACGGCTCGGCCAGCGCCGCTCCGAGCACGACCACACCGCCAAAGCTGTGGCCGAGGAGGATGACCGGTGCCCTCGTCGCCTCGACTCGCACGACCTCGAGCAAGTCGGCCACGTCCAGAGCCAGGCTCAGTGGCTGCAATTCGCGGGACCCCTGGTACCCTCGGCGGTCGTAGGCCACGAGATCAAAGTCCTCGGTCCGGCGGGCCAGTCGCGCGAACGATCCGCCCCGGTCGAGGCCACCGTGGACGCAGACGATCGAGGCCTTCGGATGCTCGACGCGACGCTCGGCCATCGCCAGGCCCGCTACCGGTGTCGAGGCGACGGCGTGGAGGCCGAGCGGGAGGTTCGGAGCGGGAGGCACATGCGAAACCTAGCGGTTCGACGTCGACCCGAGCCCCCGTTCGTCGCGACTCGACCCCTAGGCTGGAGGGGTGGCAACGCCCCCCGACCCCTCGTCGTCTCGCACCATCAAAGGTTCGTTCGGACCCAACGCCTGGCTGGTCGACGACATGTACGACCGATTCCTCGCCGACCCCGACTCGGTCGCTGCGAGCTGGCGCGAGTTCTTCGCCGACTACCAGCGCTCGACGGTGCCGAGCGTCGCGGTCTCCACGTCGACGGTCACGGCGAAGCCGTCCGCGCCGATCGACGCGGAGGCGACGCCCCTCAAGGGCGCCGCCGCGCGGATTGTCGCGAACATGAACGCCAGCCTCTCGGTGCCCACGGCGACCAGCGTGCGCACGGTGTCGGCGCGGTTGCTCGAGATCAACCGCGCGGCGATGAACGAGTCGCTCGCGCGCTCGAGCGGGGCGAAGGTCTCCTTCACCCACTTCATCGCATTCGCGGTCCTGAAGGGACTGGCGGAAGTGCCGGCAATGAACGCCACCTTCATCGAGGCCGTCGACGCGAAGGGCACTCCCGGGGTGCGCCATCACGAGCACGTCGGTCTCGGGCTCGCGGTCGATGTGCCCCGTCCCGACGGCACCCGCAACCTGCTGGTACCGGTGATACGCGACGCCGACACCATGGACTTTCGCGCCTTCCTGCTCGCCTACGAGGACCTCGTGCGCAAGGTCCACAACCAGAGCTTCGGGGCTGACGACTTCGTCGGCGCGACCGTGTCGCTGACCAATCCCGGCACGCTCGGAACGGTGCAGTCGGTGCCTCGCCTGATGCCCGGCCAGGGCGCGATCTTCGGCGTGGGATCGCTCAACTGGCCCGCGGGCTTCGAGTCGGCCGATCCGCGAGCTCTCGCCGACCTGGGCGTCGGCAAGGTCTTGACGCTCACGTCGACCTACGACCACCGCATCATTCAGGGCGCCGAGTCCGGGCTATTCCTCAAGTTCGTCGCCGAGTGCCTGACCGGTGAGTACGGCTTCTACGACGACGCCTTTGCGTCACTCGGGATTCCTTACGAGCCGGCCCGTTGGGCGAAGGACCGCAACCCCCCGGTGGGCGAGGGCGACGCCGAGCGGACCTTAAAGCAGATCCGCGTCCAAGAGCTGATCAACATGTACCGGGTGCGCGGACATTTGAACGCGCACCTCGACCCGCTGCACAGCGGGCCGCCGGCGCTGCACGCCGAGCTCGACCTCGCGAACTACGGGCTCACGATCTGGGACATGAGTCGCACCTTCGTTGTCGATGGGCTGGCCGGGCGCAGCGAGGCGACGCTCGAAGAGATCCTGGCGATTCTGCGCGAGGCCTACTGTCGCACGATCGGCATCGAGTACGGCCACATCATGGACCCGGAACAAAAGCGCTGGATCCAGCAGCGCGTGGAGGGCGTGAGCCCCTCGGTCGGCGTCGACGAGCAGCACCGCGTGCTCGAGGCGCTGAACGAGGCCGAGGTGTTCGAGCGGTTCCTACACTCGCGCTACGTCGGCCAGAAGCGCTTCGGCCTCGAGGGCGGCGAATCGACGATCGTCGCGCTGCAGACGATCCTCGACGTGGCGGCCGACCAGGGGACTCGCGAAGCGGTGATTGGCATGGCCCACCGGGGACGGCTGAACGTGCTCGCCAACGTCGTGGGCAAGTCCTACAGCGACATCTTCTCCGAGTTCGAAGGCAACCTCGATCCCGAGAGCGTTCAGGGCAGTGGCGACGTGAAGTACCACAAGGGCGCTCGCGGCGTCTTCAAGAACCCGCGCGGCGCCACCATCGACGTCTCGATGGCGTCGAACCCGTCTCACCTCGAGGCCGTGAGCCCCGTCGTCGAGGGCATCGTGCGAGCCAAGCAGGACCTCGTGATTCGCCCGAGCGCTGTAACGACCGTCCACCAGGCCGAGGGCCACTACCCGTACCTGGCGATTCTCATCCACGGGGACGCCGCCTTCGCGGGCCAAGGCGTCGTCGCCGAGACGCTGAACATGTCCCAACTGTCGGGATATCACGTCGGCGGGGCGATCCATCTCGTGATCAACAACCAGGTCGGCTTCACGACGGCACCGGACTCGGCCCGCTCGAGCTTCTACCCGACCGACGTCGCCAAGATGATCCAGGCGCCGATATTCCACGTCAACGGCGACGACCCCGAGGCCTGTGCGCGCGCCTCGCGCCTCGCCTACGACTATCGCGAGACCTTCCACCGCGACGTGGTCGTCGACATAGTGTGCTACCGGCGTTTCGGCCACAACGAGGGCGACGACCCGAGCTACACCCAACCCCAGATGTACAAGATCATCGACCAGATGCGCTCGGTGCGAAAGATCTACACCGAGACACTCGTGCGCCGCGGCGACCTGTCGATTGAGCAGGCCGAGGAGGCCTTGAACGACTTCAACGCTCGCCTGCAAAGCGTGCTCGACGAGGTCCGCACCGTGCCCGTGCCCGAGCTCGACGGCGTGCCCGTCGCCGAGGTGCCCCACGACGGGACCACGCCGTCGACCGGGGTGGAGCGCGCGACGTTGCTCGAGATTGCCCACGCGACGGTGACCGCCCCCGAAGGGTTCACGGTCCATCCAAAGCTCGAACGTCAGTTCGCCCAACGTCTCGCGCTCTTGGAGGCGGGCGACGTCGACTGGGCCCTCGGCGAGGCGCTGGCCATTGGTTCGCTCGTGCACGAGGGCACCAACGTTCGCCTGGTCGGCCAGGACTCACGCCGGGGCACCTTCTCGCATCGCCACGCCGCGCTGATCGACTACGAGGACGGCACCCAGTTCGTGCCGCTCGCCAGCATGGGCGCCCCCGGTTTCTTCACGGTGCGCGACTCCTACTTAAGCGAGTATGCGGCGCTCGGCTTCGAGTACGGCTACTCCGTCGAGGCCCCCCGCACGCTCGTAGCGTGGGAGGCCCAGTTCGGCGACTTCATGAACGGCGCCGAGATCATCATCGACAACTTCCTGGTCGCCGCCGAGGACAAGTGGGGCCAGCTCGCCAGCCTCGTGATCATGCTGCCCCACGGCTACGAGGGCCAAGGTCCCGAGCACTCGAGCGGTCGCATCGAGCGCTTCTTGTCGTTGAGCGCACGAAACAATATCCGCGTCGCTCAACCGACCACGTCGGCGCAGTACTTCCACCTCCTGCGCAGCCAGGTGGCGCGCGAACGCCCCACGCCCCTCATTGTCTTCACGCCGAAGTCGATGCTGCGAGCGGTCGCGACCCGGTCGCCGCTCCTCGCGTTCGAGTCCGGGACCTTCCAGGAGGTCCTCGACGACCGCGTCGAGGACGCCGCGAGTGTTACTCGAGTGGTGCTCGCCACTGGCAAGGTCGCTCACGAGGCGATCGCCCGTCGTGACGAGGCGGGGGCGACGTCGGTCGCCGTCATCCGCGTCGAGCAGCTCTACCCCTGGCCCGGCGAGTCTCTCGAAGGGGCGCTGGCCCGCTACCCCCACGTCGACGAGATCGTCTGGTTGCAGGAGGAGCCCGAGAACATGGGGGCGTGGCCCTTCGTGCACCGTCGGATGCACGACCAGTTCCGCGGCGCCAACGTCCGTCACGTCGCCCGTGCCGAGTCGGCGAGCCCTGCGACCGGCAGCGGACTCGTGCACGCCGCCGAGCAGGCCGACCTTCTTACGCGGGCCGTCCAGTGACCCCCGCCAAGGCCCGTCTACGCGTCGTCGTGGACGGGTCGAACTTCGCGACCGAGGGCCGGGTCATCCCCAGCCTGGCGCAACTCGACGAGGCCGTGCGGGCCTTCCTCGAGGAGAACCCCAGCGCCGAGATGATCGTCGTCGCCGACGCCAGCTTCGCGCACCGCGTCGCGCCCGCGGAGCGCGAGAGGTTCAAGGAGGCCGAACTGGCCGGTGAGATCGTCACGCCCCCCGCGGGGGCGGTCGGCCGAGGTGACGCCTTCATCTTGAAGATCGCCGACCGCATCAAGGGCGTGGTGCTCTCCAACGACTCCTTCCAGGAGTTCCACGACGAGTACCCCTGGCTCTTCGAACTCGGTCGGCTGATTGGCGGCAAGCCGGTGCACGGCGTCGGCTGGGTCTTCACGCCCCGTCTGCCGGTGCGGGGTACCAAATCAACGCGATCCGTGAAGAAGCTGTCGGTGACCCTCGCCAACGGGGCCACGCCGGCGATTGGCACCACGCTGACGCCCGTGAAGACACTGCGTGCTCCGGCGACGAAGGCCGCGGCGAAAGTGGCGAAGGCCCCGGCCAAGGTGGCGAAGAAGACGGCGAAGCCCGACGAGATACCGGCGAAGAAGGTCGACGAGGCCGTGGTCAAGAAGGTGACCAAACGGGCGACGCCGCCCAAGAAGTCCGTGACGAAGCCTTCGGCGAAACGCGAAGAGAAGTCGCCGGAGAGATCGACGAAGGCTCCGGCGAAGCGCGCCGCCAAGGCCGTGGCGCCGCCGGCCCCACTGCCGGCCGTCGCCCTGCGACGCGGACGCCACCCCGTCAATCCCGAGGCCGAGTTCACCCTGTTCCGCAACGCTCACCGCATCGGTTCTCGACTCGAGGGCGAGGTCACGGCGTTCACGTCCCACGGCGCAGTCATCAAGGTGGCGCTGAAGAGCGGACCACTGATCGAGTGCTACGCCCCCACGACTCTGCTCGGCGATCCGGCCCCGGCCCGGGCGCGCGACGTCTTGAAGCGCGGCGACCGACGGACCTTCCGACTCGTCACGGTGGACGCGGAACGGCGTATCGCTGAGCTGGCCCTACTGTGAGCGAGTTGTCAATGAACCCGAGCGACTGGCTGCCCCACCGGCCCCCCTTCCTCCTCCTCGACACGATGATCAGTGTCGAGCCCGGTGTCCGCGCGGCCGGGCTCTGGACCCTGAAGGGCGACGAGTGGTTCTTCCCGGGCCACTTCCCAGGCCGTCCGACGACCCCGGGCGTCTTGCTGCTCGAGTCGCTGGCCCAGTGCGGGGCCGTAGCGGTGTTGGCGGACCCCAAGTACACCGGCCGGCTTCCGCTCTTTGGGGGGATCGAGCACGCGCGCTTTCGCCGCCAAGTCCTGCCCGGCGACCAGGTCCGGCTCGAGTGCGAGATGACCCGACTCTCGGCCCGGGGCGGCAAGGGCCACGGCGTCGCCTCGGTCGACGGCCAGGTCGCCGTCGAGGCCGACCTGCTCTTCATCCTGGCCGACGCGACGTGATCGTCTCCACCTGGAACGTCAACTCGCTGACGGCCCGGTGGCCCCGTGTGGAGGCGTGGCTCCTCGAGAAGGGGCCCGACGTGCTGTTGGTTCAAGAGACCAAGCAGAACGACGCCAAGTTCCCCTTCGGGGCGATCGCCGACCTCGGCTACGAGGCGGCCCACTACGGCCAGGGCCAGTGGAACGGCGTGGCGGTGCTCTCGCGGGTCGGGCTCGAGGACGTCGCGCGCGGTTTCGGCGACGACGACCCCGAGGCGCGGATCATTGGCGCGACCTGCGCCGGCGTGCGGGTCTACTCGTGCTACGTGCCCAACGGCCGCGCCCTCGACGACCCCCACTACGCGTACAAGCTCCGCTGGCTGGCCCAGCTGCGCGAACTGGTCGAACGGCGCGACCTCGCTACGCCACTCGTCGTCGGGGGCGACTTCAACGTCGCCCCCTCCGACCTCGACTGCTACGACCCGAGCCTCTTCGTGGGGGCGACCCACGTAAGCGGGCCCGAGCGCGAATCGCTTCGCGCGCTCGAGGCGACCGGCCTCGTGGACCTCACGAGGGCGCTCAACCCCGACGAGCCGTGCTACTCCTGGTGGGACTATCGAAACGGATCCTTCCATCGGGGCTGGGGGTTGCGCATTGACCTGCTCTACGTCGACGGGGCGATGCGTGAGCGCGCGACGGCGAGTTACGTCGACCGCGACGCGCGCAAGGGCGAGAAGCCCTCGGACCACGCGCCGGTGGTCGGAGAGTTCTCCGACTAATTGATGCCGCCGGGCAGCACGGCCTCGATGAACGTCGGCCCGGGGGTGGCGTAGGAGCGACGGAGGGCCTCGACCAGTTCGTCGGCGGTGGTCGCGCGCACGCTGCCCACACCTAGTGACGAGGCCAGCGCGCGAAGGTCGATGGCCGGGTGGTCGAGCTCGAGCATCCGCTGACTCGGTGCGCCCGCGTGGTCGGGGTGGATCCGACGCAGCTCCATCTCGAGTACCGCGTAGCTGCGGTTCGACAGGGCGACGACCGTGACGTCCAGTCCCTCGCGGGCCATCGTCCACAGCGCTTGGGGCGTGTACATCATCGCGCCGTCGGACTGCACGGCCAGGACGCGTCCGCCGCTAGCCATGGCCGCGCCGAGCGCGACGGGCAGACCCATTCCGATCGATCCGCCGGTCAGCGTCATCCACCGGTGCGGCGGGGAGAACCTCGTGGCCCCGGCGAGGTGGATGCCGCCGGTCGTCGACTCGTCCGCGACAATGACGCCCTCGGGCATGGTGGCCCCGATGGCGGCGGCGAGGGTGCGACTGGTTAGTTCCCCCGACGGCACGTCCACCCGCTCGCCGGCCTCAGAAGCCAGGGTCGGCGCGCCCAGGGCGTCGACGAGGTAGGCCAGCGCCGCCCGGACGTCAGTGCCCGGAGAGGCCACGGAGACCACCTCGCAGTCCGCGGGCACCAGCCGGCTCGCGACGTGGGGGTAGGCGAAGAAGCCGACGGGCTCTTTGGCCCCGACGAGGAGCAAGGCGTCGAATTCGGCCAACTGGGCGATGGCAAACTCACTCAAGTAGACGAGGTGCTCGGGGCGGAAGGCCCCCGCGCCGCGATCGGTGATCGCCGGGAACGTCTCCATTACGACCTTGCACGAGGTCACCGCCGCGATGCGCGAGGCGAGCGCCAACTCCTCGGCGCCGACGGCCGCTCCGCCCACGAAGAGCGCGACCCGCTTGGTGGCCAAGAGTTCGAGAGCGCGGCGCAACGCCGTCTCGTCGGGGGCGTTGAGGGATTCGCGGGTCAGCACTGGCCAGGTCGGCGGCACGCCGGTCACTTCGTCCCATGCGACGTCCGAGGGCACGATCAGCGTGGCGACGCGTCCGGGGGGCCCGTAGGCGGCGTGGACCGCCTTGGCGCCGTCGTTCGCCAGGTCGTCGGTGCGGGTGGATCGTTCGACCCAGCCCTCGAGCGCCGAGGCGACGGCGGCGATGTCGCTCTGCAATGGCGCGTCGAGCGCGCCGTGGTACGTCGCGTGGTCACCGATCACGTTGACGAGCGGCGAGCGCGCCCGACGCGCGTTGTGCAGGTTGGCCCAGCCGTTGGCCAGTCCCGGGCCCAAATGCAACAGGGTCGCCGCGGGGGTGCCGGTCACGCGGGCGTACCCGTCGGCGGCGCCGGTCGCCACGCCCTCGAAGAGGCACAGGATCCCGCGCACGCCGGGGAAGTCGTCGAGGGCCGCGACTACGTGCATCTCGGTAGTTCCGGGGTTGGCGAACCAGGTTGTGACGCCATTGGCCTCCAACGTCGCGACCAGCGCGTGGGCACCGTTCATGTGAGTCTCTCTTCGCTGCGGGGGTGGGTGGACTTAGTCGAAGAGCTCGGGGTCGGTGCGCGCGATGTCGTCCCAGAGCGGCTGAAAAGAGAACCATCCCGCGAGCGGGAAGCCCGTCTGGTCCCTCGTGTATCGCGCGTTCTCACCGTCCACGTGGATTGGCGTGCCGGCCGCCTCGGCGATGAGCTGCGCTTGACAACTGCGTTCCATGGTGATGAACCACCACGCGGCTTCGTCCACGGTCTGGCCGACGGTGAAGAGCCCGTGGTTCTGATGAATCGCCGCCTTGCTCTCTCCCAGGCCCTTCGCGATGGCGCGGCCGCTCTCCTCGTCCAAGGCCACCCGTCCACCGCCCTCGGCAACCAACGCGTGGTCCTCGAAGAACACGCAAGCGTCCTGGGTGATCGGGTCGAGCTGGCGACCGAGCGAGGAGAAGGCCTTGCCGTAGAGCGAGTGGGCGTGGGCCGCCGAGACGACGTCGGGCCGGGCGGAGTGCACGGCCGCGTGGATGACGAACGCGGCCCGGTTCACCGAGCCCACTCCCTCGACGACCTCGCCCTCGTGGCTTACGAGAATCAGGTCCGAGACCCGCACGTGGCGGAAGTTCATCCCGAAGGGATTGACCCAGAGGTGGTCGAGCCGTTCGGGGTCACGCGCGGTGATGTGGCCGGCCACCCCCTCGGAGAAGCCCAGTCGCCCGAAGATGCGCAGCGCCCCCGCGAGCCGCTCCTGGCGGTGGCGGCGCTCGGCGTCCGCGGTGTCAAAGGTCGGTGGTCCGTTCAGCATCAGGCGCCGCCGGTCCGCCGTGCGATCTACCACGTCGGTCATGGTCGAACCCCCGAATCTCGTCGTTGCTGCGAACTATAACGCCCAGTCACTTACGCAGCGTTGGTGATCCCGTTGGCTGCGCGAATGCCTCGGAGGCCTCCAACTCGGCGCGGATCGCCGCGAGACGTGCTTTACGGGCCTCGCCCGTGAGGGGGGCGTTTCGCGCCTCGATGGCGCCGATCGCCTCTTCAATGGGGGCGAGGAACCGTGACGGCGAGCGGTCGGGGTAGCGCGGGTCGTTGCGGCCCCGGCTCCACGTGATGAGCAGCGAGTCTTCGGCCCGGCTGAGGGCCACGTAGGCGAGTCGCTGCTCCTCGGCGAGCTCGGCGTCGGTCGTCGCGTTGTAGTTCGGCAACTGGCCCTCGGCCCAGCCGATGGCCGCGACGTGGTGGAACTCGAGTCCCTTGGCGCGGTGAATCGTCGAGAGCGCCACGGCGTCGCGCGTGTCGTCGTCGAGCCGGCGGCTGGAGGTCTCGGGGGCGCTTCCCAGGTCCGAGGCGGGGGAGTGTTCGGGGCCGCGCCGCTCGTAGGGGACGTCGGCGGCGTCGAGGTGGCTCGCCACGAGCTCGAGCTGGGCGTTGGTCCGCGCGAGCACGGCCATCGATCGCCACGGACTGCCCGGCTGGTGCTTGGCCGAGAGCCAGGTCGCCACGTGCTGGGCCTCTTCGGCGTCAGTGTCGTAGGCGCGCACCATCGGCACGTCACCGTCGAGCTTGGCCGGGGTAATCCCCTGGGCGCCGTCCTCGAGCAAGGTGTTGGCGATGGTGATGATGTCGGCGGTGGAACGGTGGTTGCGCGTGAGATCGAGTACGACCGTGTCGGGCCACGTCCGGATGATCTCGTTCAGGAGTGCGGGGTTGGCGCCGTTGAAGCCGTAGATCGACTGGTTGGGGTCGCCGACGCAGAACAGGTCGGGGTCGTCGCCGGCCATCTGGCGAAGCAGCATGAACTGCAGTGGATTCATGTCTTGGGTCTCATCGACGTAGAGCGACTTGTTGCGGTGACGAAAGGAGGCGAGTACGTCGCGCTCGTCGCGCAGCAACGTGATCGCCTCGCTGAGGAGCAGGTCGAAGTCGAGCACTCCTCGGCTCCGACAGAGCCCCACGTAGCGGTCGAGCACGTCGGCGAACTGTGAGGGGGGGAGCGGGGCGTCGCGACGGAGCTTGCGCGCGGACTTGGCGTAGAGGGCGCCGTTGAAGCCCTGGCTGAGCGCCCAGCCGATCTCCTGGTCGAGCCGGGGCAGCTGCCAGTCCTCGAGCTTGAGGTCGCCGCTCGCGCGTAACTGGGCCGCGAGCGAGGTGACCAGCCGACGTCGATTGGCCTCGATGGCGAGGGGCTTCAGGTGGTGGTCCTCTCGGAACTGCGTGACGATATTGAACGCCGTCTTGTGGAAGGTGCCCGCGCGCAGGTCGCGGATCCCCGCGCGAAAGAGGCGCTTGCGCAACTCGTCGCCGGCCTTGCGGGTGAAGGTCATCGCGAGGACCTGGTCGGCGCCGACCTCCTGGTCGGCGATTCGGCGCTGAATACGTAGCGTGAGCACGTGGGTCTTGCCGGATCCGGCGGTGGCGCGGACCAGCAGTCGGCGCGCCGGCGACATCACGGCCTCGCGCTGCTCGGGCGTGAGCCCGTCGAGCAGTCCGTGAGAGAAGGTCGTCTCGTCGCTCATAGTGACTACGACGCTACCGGTCGGCCGTGACGTTCACGGGGGCGAAGTCGCCTGTCGGTAACCTGAAAGCGTGCTGCGTGCCTACGGCGACGGAAATCTCTTCGGGGAGCCTTACGGCGAGGGCCCGGTCCGGGTGGTGTGGCTTCACGGCTGGAGACGCCGCGGCCAGGACTTCGACGCGGCGGCCCGTGCGCTCGCGCTCGAAGGCCCGGCCTCGGTGGCCCTCGACCTGCCGGGTTTCGGCGCGTCGCCCCCGCCCTCGACGTTCGGCGGCGCCCGCCACTACGCCGAGCTAGTGGTGCCGGCGCTCAGGGCCATCGCCGACGGTCCGTTGGTGCTGGTGGGACACTCCTTCGGCGGGCGAGTGGCCGCGGTCATCGCGGCGGACTACCCGGCGCTGGTGCGCTCCGTCGTGCTCACCGGCGTCCCGCTGCTTCGCCGTGAGGCGCGGGCCCCCTCGCCGCGGGCGTACCGCGCCCTCAAGTGGCTTCACGCTCGAGGGGCTGTCGGCGAGGGTCGCTTCGAGGCCGCCCGCCGGCGCTACGGCTCCGACGACTACCGAGCCGCCTCGGGGGTGATGCGTGACGTCCTCGTCGCGGTGGTGAACGAGGACTACGGGGACGTGCTCGAGCGCCTCGCGTGCCCGGTCGCCCTCGTGTGGGGCGCCGAGGACCGCGAGGTCCCCCTCGACGTCGCTCAACGGGCCACGACGCTGCTGCGAGCACCGCACACCCTCACGGTGCTCGACGGAGTCGGTCACTTTGTGCCGACGGACGCGCCGGCCGCCCTGGTTGACGCGGCGCGCGAGGCACTGCGCTGATGCACGTCGCTCTCGACCTCTTGATGGCCGTCGCCCTCGTTGTGGCGTACGGCGCGCAGATGCTCCGTTGGCTGCGCGTCCTGCAGCGCGAGCACTACGAGCCGAGCTCGATGAGCCGCTTCCTCGGGCGTTGGTCCTCGCCCCCGGTGGGATCGGCGCGCTCACCTGGCCGGCTTCGCGACCAGAGACCCGTCACCGCGAGCCACGTGCTGATCGTTGCGCTCTTCGTCGCCGTGCTGGCGCGTCGTGACGTGGCCACCGTGGTCGTCACGGCGCTCTTCGGCCTTACCTGCCCTCGGGGACTCTCGTTGAGGGGTCGCACGAGCCCGCTGGAGTGGACGAGGAGACTGAGGTCCGTGGCAACCGTGGCGACGCTCGCGTCCCTCGCCGTGGCCTTGTTGGGGGTATTCGCCCGGCGGCCCTGGCTGCCGGCCGTCGCGATGGTGTGGGCGGTGCCGGTGGTGCTTGACCTGAGCTCGCGGCTCCTCGCGCCCTACGAGCGTCGCCGGGCACGTGTCTTCGTCGAGCAGGCCCGCGCGCGCCTCGATCGCGTCGCGCCGCGCGTCGTCGCGATCACCGGGTCGTACGGGAAGACCTCTACTAAGAACCACCTCGTCGACCTGTTGCGCGGCGACGGAGGGGTCGTGGCGTCACCGCGCAGCTACAACAATCGTGCCGGACTGTCGCGAGCCGTGAATGAGAGCCTGTCCGACGGGACGCGGATATTCGTCGCCGAGATGGGGACCTACGGCCCCGGTGAGATCCGCGACCTCACCACATGGTGCGTGCCCGAGATCGCCGTGGCCACGGCGATCGGTCCGGTCCACCTCGAGCGCATGAAGTCCCTCGACGTGATCGACGCGGCGAAGTTCGAGGTGACCGAACGGGCCCGTACGGTCGTGGTCAACGTCGACGACCTGCGCCTCGAGCGTTGGCCCGAGCGGCTCGCGTCGAACGGGCAGCGGGTGCGCACCGCGGGCAGTGCGACCGAATCGGCGTCGGTGCGCGTGTCGGTCGAGGACGGTCGATGGTGCGTCATCGTCGACGGTGACGTCCTGGGCACCCTCGACGCGGTCACCGGCGTCCAGCCGACGAACCTCGCGTGCGCGATCGGCGCCGCGCTCGAGCTCGACGTCCCGGTCGAGGAGCTGATGGAGCGCGTCGCGCGAGTGACGTCGGTCGAGAACCGCCTGCAGGTCGTGACGGCACCCTCGGGCGTCGTGGTGGTCGACGACACCTTCAACGCGAACCCCGCGAGCGCCCTCGCCGCTCTGCAGACGCTCACCTCGCTGATGCTCGAAGGCCGTCGGGTGGTCGTGACGCCAGGTTTGATCGAACTGGGCGCCCGCCAGCACGCGGAGAACCTGTCGTTCGCCAAAAAAGTCGCCTTCGTTGGCGCCGAGCTCATCGTGGTCAACCGAACGAACGTGAAGGCCCTCGAGGCCGGGTACGCGAGGTCCGTTCGTCGCTTCGACACCCGCGAGGAGGCGGTGGAGTGGGTGCGATCGTCGCTCGTCGAGGGCGACGGCGTGCTGTACCTCAACGACCTGCCCGACCACTACCCTTGATTGGCGGATGACGGCGACGAGGAGAGTCCGGTGACCATTGGTGTGCTTTTCGGCGGACCGACGCCCGAACACGACATCTCGATCCTGACCGGCCTTCAGGCCCTCCGGGAGCTGGATCGATCCGGGCGTGACGCGGTGGGCCTCTACTGGACCAAGACGGGGTCGTTCTACGTGGTCGCCAACGACGTCGAGGCTGAGGCCTTCCTGGACGGACTGCCGAAGGGCTCGAACGAGGTCATCCTTCGCGTGGGCGACGGAGGCGGCTTCTTCGTCGGTGGGCGTCTGGGCAAGGACCGCCGTCTCGACCTCGAGGCCGTGGTACTGGGGACCCACGGTGGTCCTGGCGAAGACGGCACCCTGCAGGCGGTCCTCGACCTCGCGGGCGTCAACTACACCGGTCCGAGCGTCGCCGGGGCGGCCCTCGGCATGGACAAGTGGGCTTTCGGGGCCGTCGCGGTGGCGTCGGGCCTGACGACCCTGCCGCGTGCGCTGCTCGAGCGCGACACCGACTCGCTGCCCTTCGGGGGGCCCTACATCCTCAAGCCTCGCTTCGGTGGCTCGTCGATCGGCATCGACGTGGTGGCCGACCTCGCCACGGCGCGGGCCCGACTGGCCGCCAACGTTCATTTGACCCGAGGGTGCGTGATCGAGCCGTTCCGCCAGGACCTGACCGACGTCCAGATCGCGCTGCGCACGTATCCGACGTTGGTGCTCTCGGCGATCGAGCGGCCGATCCGGCGCTCGAGTAGCGCCGAGATTCTCGACTACGCCGATAAGTACGTCGGCGGCGAGGGGATGGTGTCGGCGCCGCGCGAACTGCCGGCCGTCCTCGCGGCGGGCCAGCGAGAGGCGCTGGAAGCCGCCACGCGAACCATCGCCGAGATCGCCTCGGTGCGCGGTGTCGCGCGGGTCGACTTCCTCGCCAACGACGCCGAACTCTACGTCAACGAGATCAACACGATTCCCGGTTCGCTGTCCAAGCACCTGTTCGTCGACCCGCCCCTCGCGTTCGCCCAGCTACTTGGAGACCTGATTACTGAAGCCGTGGAGCGACCAGCTCATCGCTTCAGCTCCGCGGGCGCCGACGGTCTCGTGCTGCGAAAGGCCGGTTCGATCGCTGCCAAACTCGCGTAGCCGCGGCACCCGGGCGCTGGCCTCGAGCAGCACGTCGCTGTAGGGATCGATGAGGAGGCCCTGGCGCAGCGCCCAGAAGGCCAGCTCGAACTCGTCGCGGGCCAGGGCGTCGTGGTGTAGCACGAGCGCGGCCCACTCGCCGTCACGCGAGAGCCGGGCGCCGTAGCCCTCGGCGAGGAACCACTCGAATCCGCGCAACGCGCTCGATAGCGGCTCGCCCTTCACCATCGCCAGCGCCTGGTGGGCGAGGGGCGCCGCCCTCTCGACGGACAGTTGGCGCGCGCGACTCACCAGCGTCGTGAAGATCTCCACGTCGCTCGTGACGCCGTGGGTGACGTAGAGCCCCGATGAGGAGACGGGGTGGAGGCGGGGCCCCTCGGAGTCCACGCCGAGACTTCGACGCAGCGCGCTGGCGGTGTTGGCGAGCGTGCGCAGGCTCGCGTCGACGTCGGCGTGGGTCAGGACCCGCGTGCGCAGACGATCGCCCGTTACCGGCTCATGGCGGTGCAGCGCGAGGTACGCCAGCATCTCCACGCACCGTCGCCGCAGAGTAGAAGTCATCGGCTCGACGAGGCCCAGAACGTGGGGGTCGGCGCGGAGCAGGTCGATTCGGACCTCGTGCAGCGCGGGGGGCCCCGACCGTCCCGGGGCCGTCGGGCCGGGCTCTGAAGAACGGGGACCGCGGCCCGCGACGAACGGGACCAGAGTGATTGCGCACGATCGGAGTTCGTCATCGAGGTCATTGGCGTGGCCGAGGTAGAGCACGAGGGTCCGGCGAACCGAACGGGTAGCCAGCGCGCGCAGGAGTTCGGCCTCGGTGTCGACGAAGACGAGCCGGCCATCGTGCAGGGCCACGACGCGCCGACGCACCTCGTCGTCTCCCCATTCGGGCGCGATGGACAGTTGGCCACCCTCGCGCGCGAAGGCGACGAGGGTGCCGGCTTCGGTGTCGTCGAGCGAGCACGCAACCACCGGCTCGGCACTGACCGCGCCCCCCACGGTCGCGCCGTCGCCGGTGACGTTGATTATTCCTTCTCGTCGGTCGCCGATCAGCTGGCGAAGGTGGTCGATGACACGCGGATCAAGGGATCGAAGCAACGCGACGGTCTCGTCGACGTCACCCTCCAAGTCGGCAAATTGCTGCTGACGCAGTAGGTCACTGCGGCGCTTGGCCATCAGGGCGAGGGGAACAACGCCGAGCGTCCCCGCGGGCCCGCCGGTTCGCCCCCTCGACGGGTCGACGTGGCGTGCGCCCGCCGGCAGAACACTGACTTGCGTGAGCGGCGAGGGACCAATGACCAGATGAGTCGGTGGCGCGGTCGGAGGCGCGAGGGTGAAGGGGTGGTTGAGGATGGGCACCAGGGCGACGACGAGACCGGCCAGCCAGGCGCTGCCGCCACTGCCCGGACGGCCGCGCAGTAGTCGGCGGATATTGAGGGCGAGCTGGGAGAGGAACATCGCCCAGAATGCGGCGAGGACCACCAGCAGCGAGCGAACGAGTGCGGCGTCGCCCCGGCCCGCGACGAGATCCCACCTCGTGACCACGACGTAAGGCAGCAGCGCGAAGTAGACGGTGAGGGCGGCCCCTTGGAGGGGGCCGGCGGCCCGCCTTATCGTGTCGGGACGAGTTGCCACGCGGTCGGCGTCCCGACCGCCGTCGACGTGATCTCGAGTTGGCAACTCTGATCCGGCCCCACTACGACTCGGCCGCTCAACGGTTCGCTCGCCGATCCGCAGTTGAGGAACGCCGCCGCCGACACGCTCGTCAGCAGCGTCCACGCGCCGGGACCGAGCAAGGGGACGTCGACGCGCGAGCCCGACTCCAGTACGCCCGCTAGTGCGCCGCTCATCGCGGGCGCGCTGGGCGCGGGCGCGGCTGACCTCACGGTCGAACTTGTCACGCTGTCGAAGCTGGTCTCGGTCGGGTGCGCGAGGGCGATCGTGGTCGTCGTCGACGTGGTGGGCGGAGTTGAGGAATTCCTCGCGTCGGCCACGGTCGTCGTCGTTCGCGGCGCTGAGGTCATCGTCGTGGACGTCGGAGCCGCCGGCATTCGTGCGCTCGAGGTCAGGGTGAACACGAGCACCAGTAGCAGCACCGGACTCGACCACATCAGCAAATGCGTGCTTTTCAGTGAGTGCATTCGCGTCATTGATTGCGAAGGGTAGCGGTGATGTGTTGAAATAGCGATTCGGCGTCATAGGTGCGGGACATCGCCTAAATGAGGAATCGGACGGCGAAGTGCTGGAGTTCCTTCTGCAAGGTGCTGGGCGCGGAGTGGTCGCTCGCGGCGACCTCGCGCAACGATCGTCCCTCGAAGACGCGCTCGTACGTCAATCTCGCCACCCGGTCGTATTGACTGCCCCGGAAGCTGTGGAGCCGAGTGAGCAGCGGCGAGGACTCCTCGGCCGGTTCGTCGTGCTGGTCGAAACCCGAGAGGGCGCGCAGCGCGACCTTCTCCTTCAACAGCCATCGGCGAAGGCGTCCGCGCAGGGCCGAGAGGAGGTCAGGGGCGGCGTACTGGCGCGACTGGCCCGCCCAGTCGACGAGGAGCTCGCTGGCGAGGGCGAGCGCCATGGCTACGGTCTCACTCGGGTCGGCGATGATTCCGTCGCCGAAGCGCAACTGGCGACAGACGCTCACGATCCCCGGGATCAGCGTCTGGAGCAGGGCCCGTTGGATCTGGGGATCGCCGGCCTCTTCGAGCATCGCGCGTACAATCTCGGCGCGCTCAAGCACGTTTCGTCCCCCGCGGGTCTCGAGCACCGAGACTAGGTCGCACAGGTCCTCGAGGGACTCGAGGCCGAGAGCCGGGTGGCGTTCGATTAGCACCCCGAGCGCCCGTCGGGCGCCCGGGGTGCGACCCACGTGGCGCCACTCTTGTCGAATCTGCCTTAGGACGTCGGTGCGGTCGGTCATCGCGCCCAGTAAAGAGCCGCGCACGCATCGCTCGACTACCTGGCGGGCGCATAGCGCCAGTACATTTCTCACGGTCCACATAGTGCCGACCTCCACGCACTCCCCAACGCACATAGTCGCGACGTAGGCTAGGGACATGGACATTGAATCTTTCTACGAGCAGAACGAGGCCCGCCGCGAGAGTGCCGAATTCGAGTTCGGCAGTGAGTGGACTGACTCGTCGGACAACGAGTACGAGCTGTCCTGGGTCGAAGCAACCGGCGAGCTCTACCTCATGGTCGAGCCCGACGCCGTCGTCAATGAGGACATCTTCGGCGACTTCCTCGTCTTGGATGAAATCATCAGCGACCTGACGGTAGTGGTCATCGGCAAGATGACGTCTAAGGCCGGTCTCGAAGACGCGCTGGCCGGCTGGGAGGACGCGATGCTCGAGGAGAACTCCCTCGCCTGGCTCTACGGGCGTTTCCCGCAGTAGCGATCAATTACAGATAGGGCGTCGTCGAGTCCGCGACCTTGCAGAGACGGGTCAGCGAGGGCACCAGGTTCTCCAGCGGCACCCGCTCGGCCTCGTTGATCGTCGTCATCAAGGGATTCCAGCTGCCGTCGAGCGACGTCGCGGCCGCGGCCGGCGGGGTCGCTTTCAAGAGGGCACTCATCGCGTCGGCCCGCAGTGCACTGCGGCGAGCGGCGCTAAGTCCGGGCGCTTGACTGCGCGCCTGCAAGTGGAGGGCCAGGTGTACGGACCGGCACGACAGCCGGGCGTCGGCCACAGCGGCGCCGGTCCCGCACGAGCTCAGCGCGACGCTCGCCACCAACAACGAGACGAGGACGCCGAGCCCCCGAGTTAGCCGAGCCACGAGTCGGCGGCCTGCAGCAAGAAGTCGCTCACGCTGTGGCCGCGCTCGAAAATGTCGCACAAGGGATCTTCGCCCTTGGCCACTTGGCTGAGCGAGATCGCGCGGCGCGCCACGATGGATATGCGTCGCTCGCTCGACTCGGTCGGTGACGCGAACGAATCCGTCGCGGTCACCTCGAGGGGCATCTCCACCCCGCCAATGGGGGCGAGATCAATGGCGAGACGCAAGAGGTCGGGGCCGTGAGGCATGGGCGGGAGGCTCCAGGTTAGGACCAGGGGGAAGTGGAACTCGTCGGGCGGATCGACGTCGTCGGGCAGTCCGAGCACCGCGTCCTCGAAGGCCAGCAGCGTGCGCGGGTCGACGTCGAGCTCGATGTGAAGGTCGACCGGGCCGCCGCAACCGTCCTCAGGATGTAGGTCCACTTCCCAGGCCTGGCGCAAGGAGTACGTCTCTACGAAGTGGCGCTCGTCGTGGACGTGGAAGCCGTGGGTAACTGCGTGGTCTTTGAGGTCTGCGACGAAACCAGCGACGTCAATGGCGGCCATTGACTTCAAGGATACTCTCCAGCCCCGCTACCGTGGCTGCGTGACCGAATCGCTCTTCGCCCCGCTGCGTGAGTGCGCGCGCGAGATCGGCGAGGCCATCGGCGGCCATCGAGGTCGGGGATACTCGGGCGATCGGCCGACGCAGTACCACCTGGACGTGGTTGCCGACGAGGTGGCGCTGCGGATTCTGCTCGGGGCTGGATTTCGTGTGGTGAGCGAAGAGTCCGGCGTGTCGGGCAGCGGTGAGTTGACGGTCGTCGTCGACCCCATCGACGGGTCGACCAACTGCGACCGCGGCGTGCCCTTCTACGCCACCAGTCTGGCGGTGTTGCGCGACGAGGAGTTGGTCGCGGGTCTCGTGAGGAACCAGGTGACCGGCACGGTCTTTGAGGCGGAGAAGGGTGCCGGCGCGCTCCGTGACGGCGAGCCGATTCGAACGAGTGGGCTGACCGACGTCACGAGGGCCCTCGTGGGATTCTCGGGTCAGCCGGATCGCAACATCGGTTGGTACCAGTCGCGTTCCCTCGGCGCGGCGAGCCTGGAGATCTGCCTCGTCGCCGATGGTTCGCTTGACGCCTTCGCCGTCGCTCAGCAGACTGCGCTCAACCCGTGGGACTACTTGGCCGGACTCTTGATCGTGCGCGAGGCCGGCGGTGCCGACGCGGACTACCGTGGCGAAGAGTTGGTGACGACGTCTGATGTGGTGCGCCATCCCGTCATCGCCGCGTCGACGGACCTTCTCGCCACCTTGTTACGAGCCGGCAGCCTCTAGGCTGGTCGACCACGGGCGCTTAGCTCAGTTGGTTAGAGCAGCTGACTTACACTCAGCAGGTCGGGGGTTCGAGTCCCTCAGCGCCCACCAAGTTTTAGTTACCTCCCTGTGAAAGTCTGGTACCTCTGTCCCACTTTGACCTCGGGACATGTGTCTCACTTTCCGGCCCGGCTTCGGTTCATCTGTCCCGATGGCTCCGGGACGTGTGTCTCACCGCTCCCACCCTTTTGACACGCTGTCACTCGAGTTCTGGACGTGCGTCCGGTGCTCGAGGAGGCGGCAATGTTGACCGAGCTATCCATGGTTGAGCAGCGCTATTTGGCGGTGCGCGAAGGACTCGACTCCGGCGCGACCATCGTCCAGGTCGCCGCGCAATACGGGGTCGACAGACGGACACTTCACCGTTGGCTCACCCGCTATGCCAACGGTGGACTCGAAGCGCTAGCCGATCGTTCCTCTCGTCCTGACACCAGTCCGACCCAGATGGATCCGAGGATCGAGGCGCGCCTTGTGATGATGCGACGTCAGCACACGGGCTGGGGACCGCGGACACTGCGCACGAAGTTGGTGAACGAATTTGGCGAGCGTGCGCCGAGTCGCTCGGCGATCTATCGCGCACTCGTGCGCCACCTACTCATCGTGCCCGCGCCGCGTCGCCGCCGGGTCGAGGACTACAAGCGCTTCGAGCGCACCCGTTCGATGGAGATGTGGCAGATGGACGTGGTGGGACGGATCTATCTCACCGATGGTTCATCGATCAGCTGCGTGACCGGCATCGATGACCACAGTCGCTACTGTGTCAGCGCCCAGTTGGTGGAGCGCGCGACGGCCCGACCGGTCTGTGATGCCCTGCTGCTCGCCCTACAGCGTTACGGCCCACCGGAGGAGATATTGACCGACAACGGTCGCGTCTTCACCGGCAAGCACCAAACCAAGCCCGCCACCGTGCTCTTTGACCGGATCTGTCTCAACAACGGCATCAAGCACCGTCTCACCGCGCCCTACCATCCGACGACGACCGGCAAGGTCGAACGACTCCATCGCACGATGCGCGATGAGTTCTTCTGTGAGAACGTCCTTGACACCATCGAAGAGACCCAGGTGGCACTAGACAAGTGGGTGGTCGAATACAACACCCCGCGCGAGCACCAGTCCCTCGGCGACACCGTGCCACTTCGTCGCTTCGAGCTCGCACGAGCACGAAGCGACGTCGAGATCATCGACGGCGACATCGAGAGCGAACCCGCGGTCCCAACGCGCAAGTCCCTCAACCGAGTGGTCGACGACAAGGGCCGGGTCACCGTGCTCAGCTTCCGCTATCACGTCGGTCGTGTCTACTGCGGCGAACGGGTCCAGGTCACGAGCGACGATGGGCTGCTCTACGTGCACCACCGCGACGTCCTGATCGCCAGCCACGCGCGCCGCCACCTCGTGGACGCCGACGTTGCCTTCTCGGCCCAACCGCGGGCCAAGGCTCCCACCAAGGGCGACGAGGTGACCCGCAAGGTCGATCCCACGGGCGCGGTCAGCTTCGCCGGCTCGAACTACCGCGTCGGCAACGCCTATCGCGGAAGGTTGGCCGGAGTGCGAATCGTCGGCGACACTGTGCAGATCACCGTCGACAGCGTGCTCATTCGCACGCACCAATCGCGCCACGACAAGTCGAAGGAGTTCAGCGCACTCGCTCAACCAAATGGAAGAAAAAGGAGGAAAGATGTCGCATAGGTCCCGGAGACGTACTGTGACACGGGTGGTGAGTCTTTACACATGATGTCCTACTACGCAACGCGCTGAGCCATCGTCGCTGGTGTCATCTAAGCGCTAGCGTCCAAGCCCGCGATCATTATTCCGCTCGCGACTTGGGACGTCGTGGGCGCGCTGTTTGGCGAGTTCAAGGCGCGCCTGAAGCCGCAGGACGGCTGCTTCAACTGGCGGAAGATCCTCCGTGACAGTTGCTTCGACCACTGCCCGAGAGGTGTCGAAGTAGTGGTGCGCAAGCCAGTCACGCATCCCGGCCGCGTCCGACAACTTGACATCGGGCTCACTCGCGACGAGATTGGGGTCCAACAACTTTACTGCCTCGCCAATTTCGATCAGACGTACCCGAACGGCGTCGAAAATGAGTCCGTCGGAGAGGTCGCCGCGAGCGAGATGGCTCCTGATTGCGGTAATCGCGTCGATAATGTCGGCGAGTCGCTCGTCGTCGTGTCGTGCGCTCATATTGGTATGGCCTCACGTTCGACCTCTACTCGAACCCGAGGCCGGAGGCTGTCCGACGGGGCGATGTCAACCGGCACGCCGAGAATTTCGGAAAGCTCCCTACGTAGTGCTTCCAAGGCAAATAACCCTGTACCTTTATCCAGGTCGACCACCAAATCGACGTCGCTATCAGGCCGGTCTTCACCCCGCGCAGTGCTTCCAAAGACGCGGACGTTGCGCGCGCCATGGAGCGCTGCACAGGCGAGTATTGAGCGTCGGTGCTGGCGGAGTCGGCGACCAAGGGGGGTGTCAGGGAGGCCAAGCGGGTAATCGCTCGAGCGCTCGAGGTCGAGGACCAGGCGGTGTCCCGTCGCGCGTACGAGACGCTCGAGCGTTGAGACCGAGGGTTCTCTGCGGCCGGACTCGTAGGCGCTGATAACACTTTGAGCAACCAGAGCACGACGTGCGACTTCGGTCTGCGACAGTTGGGCGCTGATACGTGCCTGACGAAGGAGCTTTCCGGCGGAGTTATCCTTCCGATTCTTCATACGTTGAGCATAGTACTGATTGTCTATGAGCAGTTACTCAAGATTAGAGAAATACTGGTTCCTATTGTGTCCCTCAAGGTCCACTCGAGGTCACGATGGGTGCCGAACATGATTCGTTATATTAAACCGCCTCGAGAGTCAGAGTTCCTTCCCACGATTGTCTCGGTCCTTCTTGCGTGAGCGTTCGAGGACCTGGCGGAGTATCGGGAGAACCGCGCGATCCTTTTCGCGGCCGGCTGCTTCTTTGGAACGAATGACGTCGGCCAGCGCCGCGACCAAGATTGTCACGTTGTCAGTGATCTGCTCGTGAGTGGCTGATCGTCTCAAGTCGTCGTAGCCTCGAGTGCCGTCGGGAAGAAGGGCGATGTCTAGATAGCCGTGCTTGGTCACGAAGGTCCAGGTTGTACCTTGCCCGAACATTCGCTCATCGAGTGCTATCGCTAATGGTTCTTCCATGTCTGGAATTCGAAGCTTGGCGTCAAGTTCTTTCAGCGCCGCCGCGAGCTTCGTGAAGTTCTTTCGGGTGCGTGCGGGCGTTACGTCGACGTCACGAGTGACGTAGGGAGACCCGCGTAGTTCGGCAGCGAGTCCACCGATGACGACGTAGAGAACTTTGTGACGCTCAAGTACTTCAAGGATTTCGTCGGGGCGATAGGGGACTAATTCAACCATGCTGGCTCGTAGTGCGTTGCGCGCGGCGATCATGGAATCGAACACGGGCCATGAGATCGGCGAAACGTTCGGCCGGTGTCATTCGAAGATGTTGATCGATGATCGTCACGTTCGAGTCATCGAACTTGGACATGAAGAACGTGAGATCCAAACCACACGCGCGCACCACCTCGCGTACGGCCTCGAGGCTAGGCGAGACGTCGTCACGTTCCCAGCGGGCAATCACGGACTGAGATTTGCCGAGGCGTGCGCCCAATTCGGTCTGGGTCAGGCCGGCCCGCAGTCGAGCCTCTTTGATCAGGTCTCCACTCACCATATGATAAGTATAGTACAAATATGTACTAATTAGGACTTGGGCGTACGCGACTATCACCGGAAACCTAATGGTCGTCTCTCGGGCCATCGATGCTTCCGTCGGCGCGCCGAACTTCTTGTCCGGTGTTCACTGGTGCGTCCCTGGGCAGGTGGGGTACCGGTTCT